>JAEYPE010000265.1 GCA_023411035.1 Pseudomonadota bacterium | reverse complement strand
CCCTGACCGACAACCTGTTCATCCACATGCGGGCCATCCGCAAGCTGTCGATCCGGCAGGACAACCGGGCCGAACAGTCGATGCAGGAGCACCGCGACATCATCCGGGCGCTGGAGCGGCGCGACGGCGAACTGGCGGAGCGGCTGGCGCGCGAGCACACGCTGGGTCTGGCCGCCCATGTGGAGCGGCACGGCGACTTCCTCGACTGGCTGCGGCGGGCCGAGGTCCGGGGCACCGATGTAAAGGCCCCCTTCAAGGACGGCTTGCCGCTGATGTAGGCGGGGCATCGGCCATCAATTCCCTCTCCCCTGCGGGGAGAGGGACAGCGCGGATCGGCCTCACTTCATCGACGGGAAGGAGAACTGCGCCCCTTCACGCACGCCGTCCGGCCCATAGGTCGCCAGATCGCCGAACAGCGACCGCTTCCAGCCGCCGATGAGGTGGAGAAGAAGGGTCATGGCGTTCCCCATTGTCCTCAGGCGGTCGCCTGGATGGCGTCGGCGACGACGTTCATCAGCCGGTCGAGGTCCTCGCGCTCGCTGATGAAATGCGGGCCGAATTGCAGCGTGTCGCCGCCGAAACGGACGTAGAAGCCCGCCTTCCAGCACTTCATGGCGATCTCGTAGGGGCGGCGGGCCGGCTCGCCCGGCAGGGCCGCGATCTGCACCGCGCCGGCAAGGCCGTAGTTGCGGATGTCGGTGACGTGGCGAAGACCCTTCAGCCCATGCAGGACCGTCTCGAAATGCGGAGCCAGTTCCGCCGCCTTCTCGGCCAGCTTGTCCCGCTCGAACAGTTCCAGCGCGGCGAGGCCGGCGGCGCAGGCGACGGGATGGGCGGAATAGGTGTAGCCGTGCGGGAACTCGACCATGTAGTCGGCGCCGCTGTTGTCCATGAAGGTCTGGTAGATCTCATGGCTGGCGACGACGGCGCCCATCGGCACGGCGCCGTTGGTCAGGCCCTTGGCGACGTTCATGATGTCCGGCACCACGCCGAAGGCGTCGGCGCCGAAGGCGGCGCCCATGCGGCCGAAGCCGGTGATGACCTCGTCGAAGATCAGCAGGATGCCGTGCTTGTCGCACAGCTCGCGCAGCCGCTTCAGATAGCCCTTGGGCGGCGGCAGCACGCCCGCCGATCCGGCCAGCGGCTCCACGATCACCGCGGCGATGTTGGAGGCATCGTGCAGGGCGACCAGTTCCTCCAGCGCGTCGGCCAGTTCGGCGCCCTGCTCCGGCAGGCCCTTGGTGAAGGCGTTCTGCGGCAGCAGCGTGTGCGGCAGATGGTCGGCCTCGACGCCCGAGCCGAACAGCTTGCGGTTGCCGCCGATGCCGCCCAGGCTGATGCCGCCGAAATTGACGCCGTGATAGCCCTTGGACCTCCCGATCAGCTTGGTCTTCGTCGGCTGGCCCTTCAGCCGCCAATAGGCGCGCGCCATCTTCAGCGAGGTGTCGGTCGCCTCCGACCCCGAATTGACGAAGAACACATGGTCCAGCCCTGCGGGCGTCATGGAGGCCAGCTTGTGCGCCAGCTTGAAGGCGGCGGGGTGGCCGAACTGGAAGGCGGGGCTGTAGTCCAGTTCGGCGATCTGGCGGGCCACCGCCTCGCTGATTTCGCGGCGGCTGTGCCCGGCGCCGCAGCACCACAGGCCGGACAGGCTGTCGTAAATCTTCCGCCCCTCGGCGTCCCAGTACCAGGCGCCCTCGGCGCGGGCGATCAGACGCGGGTTGCCCTTGAATTCCCGGTTCGCCGTGAAGGGCATCCAGTGGGCGTCCAGCTCCTCGCGCGTCAGCCCGGCGGTCGGGGCGGTTCCGGTCTTCTGGTTCTCGTCCAACGGCGGCATCGGGCTACACTCCTGCTGAGCGGGGGATGGTTGGAAAACAGTGTGCGCGGAGCCTTGGTTGCGGTTAAATCCAAACCAACCAAACCTTACGCAAGCATCCGCTTACCTGATGACGAGCAAGCCCGCCCGCCCCCTGAGCGGCATCAACGACGCCGACCTGCGCCTGCTGCGCGTCTTCAAGACGGTGGTGGAATGCGGCGGCTTTTCCGCGGCGGAGGTGGAGTTGAACATTAGCCGCGCCGCCATCAGCCTGCACATGGCGGATCTGGAACGGCGGCTGGGGCTGCGCCTGTGCCGTCGCGGGCGGGCGGGTTTCCTGCTGACCGACGAAGGGCGGCTGGCCTACGAGGCGGCCCTGCGCCTGTTCGCCGGACTGGAGAGCTTCCGCAGCGAGATCAACGCCGCGCACGGGCGGCTGCGCGGAGAGTTGAACATCGGCATCACCGACAATCTCGTCACGATGCCGAAGATGCGCGTGACCGACGCCCTGCGCGGCCTGAAGCGGCAGGGGCCGGAGGTGCGGGTGAACATCCGCATGATCCCGCCCAACGAGATCGAGCGGGGCGTCCTGGACGGGCGGCTGCATGTGGGCGTGGTGCCGGCCCGGCGCGCCCTGCCCGGCCTGGACCGCTACCCGCTGTACCGGGAGGAGTCGCGCCTCTATTGCGGGCGCGGCCACCCTCTGTTCGACCGGGACACGGCATCCGACGAGGCCGTGGAAGCCGCCGACGCCATCGCCCCGACCGAGGCGCAGCAGGTGCCGGAGGCGGCGGGGGTGCAGCAGGCGCTGACCGCCACGGCCACCGCGACCGACCGCGAGGGCGTGGCCTTCCTGATCCTGACCGGCTGCTACGTCGGTTTCCTGCCCACCCACTACGCGCGGCAATGGGTGGAGTGCGGGGCGATGCGCGCCCTTCTGCCCGACCGCTTCCGCTACGCCCAGGAGTTCCAGGCCGTCACCAAGAAGGGCGCGCAGCCCAATCTGGTGCTGGAACGGTTTCTCGACCTGCTGAAGCGGACGGAAGCGGACGCCTGACGGCCTCCGCCCGGCACGGCCGGAAGGAGCGGGCACGAACGCTCCGGAACCGCCCGGAATTCCAGCCTGAATTCCACCCCGAATTCCATTGACGGCGGTCCGTCCGCACGCCACCGTGATCGGAAAATGGGGAAGGGAGTGCGCGGCCATGGTGATGCTGACCGAACAGTTCATCATCGATTATCTGCTGTTCGCCGCGGTCCTGCTCACCGTCACCTGTTCGCTGCTGGGCAGCCTGTTCCTCAGCGCGTTGACCCGTCAGGCGGTCGCGCTTCCGCGCCTGCTGCTGTGGGGCGTGCCGGCGACGCTGCTCAGCACCGCCCTGTGGTCGCTGGTCATGCCGCCGGACCGGGCGCTGCTGGTCGGTGCGGCCACCGCCGGGGCGACGCTCGCGGGCCAGCATCTCCTGCCCTTCGGGCCGGTCGGGCGGGCCGGCTCCTGGTCATGGGACGCCCTGCTGTTCCGCGGCCTGTCCTGGATCGGGCGCACCGCCCTGATGCTCGCGCCCGCGGTGTGGATCGGCGGGATGCCGTCCTGGATTTTGTGGTTCGCCCTGGCCGGCGCGGCCAACGCCGCCGTCTACGCCCTGTGCCAGTTGCGCGGCACCCACCCGGCGCTTCGCCGGTCGGTGGAGCAGGGCGACGTTCTGTGGGGCGGCTCCCAGGGTGCCGTTCTGGGTGGCCTTCCAGCCTTCCTGATGCTGCTGTGAGGCCACGGCGCCGCAATCGCCGCGGCGCATGCAGGATTCTTCCCAGTGCAGCAGCAGGATGCGCCTGACCTCCCCGATCGTGCGGGGATCGGATTGGGCGGAGTGGCCGGAGCGGACGATGAATTCGGACTCCACCCCGGCGATGTGGGCGCTGCGGTACTCCACCACCCCGTCGTCGCCGGTCTCCACCGGCCCGTCGCCGCGCACCGCGATGATGGAATGCGCCTTGACGCCCGGCACGATGGGCGTACGCGACAGGTTGCGGACAAGCGGGCTGCCCGGCGTCATGGCGTGGACGCTGCCGAACCCCTGCTGGCTGCGCAGCCCGGCGGTGACGCCTTCGATCTTCCCGATTTCCGTCGTCGCCTTCAGGATCTCGATGGGCATGCGCACCAGACCGGCCACGAACTGGCTGATCCGGTTGCCGGCCACATAGCTGCCGCCATGCGGCGTCGCGATGAAGACCAGCCGCTTGACCGAGGGCACCGGCTTCACGAACAGCGCGCGGGTCAGCAGGCTGCGGCTTTCCGGATCGACGTCCAGTTGGGCGGGCGGTTTGCTGAAGGCCGCGTTCCAGAAGGCCGATCCGGAATCGACCGCCGTCAGCTTGCTCAGCAGACCCCCCTGGCTGTGCCCGATCACCACCATGTCGCGCAGCGCCGGTTCCCGGCCGGCGGGGTCCAGCCCCGCCACCGCCTGCTCCAGCGCATCGCGCAGCAGCAGCGCGGAATAGACCACCGGGTTGCCGGTCTCGTAGCTGAAGAACCAGAACTGGAAATGGTCGCGGATGAGCGGGTCGCTGGTCAGGTCGTTCAGCATCTCCGCCCAGCGCACCGGGCTGGACGCCGTGCCGTGGACGAAGACGACGGGAATGCGTCCGGGCCGGTAGGGCTCCAGCGCCACCAGCCGGGAGGGCGAGCGGTCCAGCATGTTGCCGCGCAAGAAGCCTCCGAACTCGAATTCCCACACCGGCAGGCCGCTCAGCATATAGGCGAGCGAGGCGGTGTACTCCGATTCCAGCGGGACCGGCTGCCGGTCGATCAGGACCGTTTCCGTGTCGGAGGACGGGTACAGTTCCAGCCGTGCGCGCACCACGTTTCCGGCAAGCTGGGCGCGGGGATCGGGGACCCGCAACAGCACCGTGACCGGAGTCTTGATGCGGGCGGCGACCTGGAAGCCCCTGATCTCCGGCCCCGGCGAGGTGCCGGCGGCCAGCGGCGCGCCGATCCCCGGCTGGCGGTAGCGGGCGTCCAGCCCCTGGATCTCCAGCTCCGCCACGGGAAAGAAGCCGGTCAGCGTCCGCCCGCCCCAGGCCAGTTCCTGCGGATCGAAGGCCACGTCGAGTTGACCGAACGGCAGGCGGTGGGTGCCCTCCCGCACGGCGATCTCCCCCTGTCCGCCATCCCCCTGCGCTCCATCGGTGGAAAGGCCGGAGGTCAGGCCCCGGTTGTAGAGGTCGGCGGCCAGACGGAAACGGGGATCGTACGGGCTGGGCGGCGGACCCGCAGTACCCGGAAACAGGAAGGCGTAGGCGTACAGGGCCGCGGCGAGGTAATGGGGCCGCCCGCCCTGGTCGCCCGCGTGGAGGAAGGACATCTCGGCCAGCGCGAACAGTTCGTCGGCCCCGCCCTGCCCGGCGGCGACCTTGGCGTGAAGTTCGGCGATGGCGATGTCCGGCTGGGTCGTGAAGCGGTCCAGCAGGGACCAGCGGCGCAGCACGTTGCGCGACGGATCGCTGAGCGCGTACGCGGTCAGTACGTTCCGGGTCATCTCCCGATGGACCGAGCCATGGTCCAGATGCTCGACCGTCACCGGCGCGGCGCAGCCCACGGCCAGGAGCGGGAGGAGCGCCAGCGCCAGCCACCGCCGCATCGTCATGGCTTCCTCACGACCGCCGCCGCCCTGTTGCGCCCTATCTCGTCTGGCTCCGCTGCTCGCCGGCCTGGAGTCCGCGCTGGTAGGCCGACTGTTCCGTCTGCTTGTGGTAATCGTACAGCAGCCCTCCGGCGAGGCCGGTGGCCGCGCCGATGGCGGCACCCATCCCGGCGTTGCCGGCGATGGCGCCGATGAGGGCGCCGCCCGCCGCGCCGCCGGTCGTGCCGGTCAGCGCGCGCTGTTGGCTCGAGGACAGATCGGCGCAGCCGGCCAGCGGAACGGCCAGCAGGGCGGCGCAAAGAAGCGGATGGCGGGACATGGCTTCTCACCCAAAGTATGTGAAATCGGATGCAAGGGACCGGAGTCAGGCGCGGCAGGGGTAGCGCTGCGCCAGATAGCGGAACATTCCCTCGACCGGCGGCGTGTTCATCTGGCTGGGGTTCTTCTGCGCCCAGGCGATGAAGCCGGCTATGACCTCATCGCGCGTCGGCTGCGGGTTGGGCGGACAGAACAGCCGGCCCTTGTTCTCCGCCGCGCTGACGACCTGATGGTACTGATAGGCGCCGACCATGAAGCCATGGCAGAAATGCAGCGCGGCGATGCCGGTGCCATTGCTCGGCGTAGCCTCGCACAGCCGAATCAGATCGCCGGTCGTGCGGACCTGGAATGCTGTCTGGGAGGGATCGGCGGGCGGAGCCCCGGCCGTCTGGGCAAAGGCCGCCACGAAGGCCGCCGAGGCCAGACCTGCGGCCAGCAGGGCCGCGAACGGCGCGGCGAGACGCTTCGTCATGTTCTGCTCCCGGAGTGGTTCGGACCCGGCAAGGATCGAGCCGCAGTCCCACGCGATTGAGTCCCACGCGATTGAACGTTCCAATCCCTGGTTTGCGGAAGACAGATACGGTAACGAGCCACCGCCCGGCTATGGATGGAACGGGTACGAAACCGTTCCTTACCTCTGCACGCCCCCCGGCTTTGCCGAGAGTCCCGACCGGCGGACGGGAGATCGGGACGGCAGGATCGGGCGATGACACACCTATTCCAGGGCGGTGCGCTGCGGCAGGACGGATCACCGGATCACCACGGCCCCAACGACATGGCCCCCCACGATATGGGCTATGTCCGCAAGGCGATGGTGCTGTCGCTGATGCTGGGGCTGGTGGCGGGCTGCTTCGTGGTGCTGCGCCCCTTCCTGGCGGCGATCCTCTGGGCGGTCATCCTGACCTTCAGCACCTGGCCGCTGCACCGGCGGCTGGAACGGGCGCTCGGCGGGCGGACCACCCTGTCGGCGGGGCTGATGACGCTGGCCGTCATGGCGGTTCTGGTCGGCCCGCTGACGCTGCTGGGTGCGGAGATGTCGGAGCATGTGCTGCGCGTGTTCGAGGCGGTGCATTCCACCATGGACCGCGGGTTGCCGCCGCTTCCCGCCTGGGCAGCCGCCCTGCCCGTGGCCGGCGGACCGCTTCAGGACGCCTGGACCACCTTGTCCAGCGGCGAGACCAGCCTGCGCACGGTGCTGCGGCCCTATCTGGGGCTGCTGCGCGACTGGGTGCTGGCGGCGGGCGGCAACCTGCTGTCCGGCACGTCGCTGATCGCGGTCAGCGTCCTCATCGCCTTCTTCCTGTACCGCGACGGGAGGGCGGGGGTGGAGCGGCTGGGCAACGTCATGGGCCGGATCGCCGGGCGGCGGGCACGGCGGGCACTGGACGTCGCCGGGGAGACGATCAACGGCGTGGTGCGCGGGGTGCTGGGCACGGCGCTGGTCCAGGCCATCGCGGCGGCGCTCGGCTACTGGATCGCCGGTGTGCCCGGCGCCTTCTTCCTGGGCTTCCTGACCTTCTTCCTGACGCTGGTGCCGATGGGACCGGCGCTGATCTGGGTGCCGGCGGTGATCTGGCTGGCCTCCCGCGGGGAAACGGGCATGGCCCTGCTCGTCGCGGTGTGGGTCGGGCTGCTGGTGGGGACGATGGACAACACGCTGCGCCCCATCCTGATCGGGAGGAGCAGCGACCTGCCCTTCATCGTGATCTTCCTCGGCATCGTCGGCGGGCTGCTGGCCTTCGGGCTGATCGGGCTGTTCCTCGGCCCGACGCTGCTGGCGGTCGCCTACAGCCTCGTCCAGGAATGGAGCAGCGGGGACGAGGAAGCGGGATGATTCAAACGCACTCATACGAAATGTGAGGAGCGGATCTTGCGAATGGGGGAGGACCGGGCCATCTGTGCGGGACTGGCTCCGGGCCCCTCTGGCGGTCCATACGGTACGGACCGCGATGTCGGAGCCCTTCATCTGAGCGGACGGCGTATCCGTCCCCATCTGGAGGGTCCGTATGACCGACACGACTTTTTCCTCATTCCGGTACGGTTCCGCTTACGGCGGCACGGCGCATTCCGCCGCGCGCCAGCGGCTGGAATGGCTGGCGCGGTTCATGGACAGCGCCATCCGCGTGCCGGGCACGAACATCACCTTCGGCGCCGACGCGGTGCTGGGCCTGGTGCCCGGCTTCGGCAACCTCGCCACCACGGCGGTGTCCGGCTATCTGATCCGCGAAGCCTGGAGGCTGGGCGTGCCGCGCGGCAAGCTGCTGCGCATGGTCGGCAACGTGGCGATGGACAGCCTGATCAGCGCCGTTCCGGTGGCCGGCAACATCGCCGACGTGTTCTGGAAGGCCAACCGCAAGAACATGGCGATCCTGGCCGAGCATCTGGACCGCCATCCTCCTTACGGCGATTCTCCGTACGGCGAACGGACGCAAAGCCGCCGCCGTTCGGCGCCCTACACCATCGACGGCGAGTGGCGCCGGACCGGGTGACGGCGGGGGTTATTCCCCGCCGAACGTGATGCGGTGGCTTTCCAGCATCACCTCGTCCAGCCGGCGCCCGGCGGTGAAGCCCGCCAGCCCCGGCGGGACGGGCATGTCCGCCGGGAGCTGCGGACAGGGCTCGGCGGCGCCGATCACCTGGATCACCGGATAGCGGGCGGCGTAGATGGGCAACAGCCGGTCGTCCTCGTCGTCGGACAGGCCCTTGCTTCGCACCTTGCCGCTCGCCTCCTCGATCTCCATGCCGACGACCATGGTCGCCTTGATCTCCTGCGCCGTGCTGGCCCGCAGTTCGGCGCTGCGCCCCGGATAGAAGCGGTCGATCATGGCGTCAAGCGCGCGGGCCTTCGCCTCCGGCTCCTCCACGATGCGCGCCGTGCCGAAGCACATGGCCGACCGGTAGTCGTTGGAATGGTTGAAGCCGGTGCGCGCCAGCACGAGGCTGTCCAGATGCGTCACGGTCAGGCAGACCGGCAGACCGCCGCGCTGCGACCGCAGCATCCGGCTGGCCGAGGACCCGTGCCAGTAGAGATGGTCGCCCTCCCGCCAGAAGGCCGTCGGTGTGCAGTAGGGCTGCCCGTCGATGACGTAGGCGATGTGCGCGATCATCGCGGCGTCGAGGATGGCATGGACGGAGGCGCGGTCGTAGCGCCCCCGCTCGTGCAGGCGCTTCACCCGGTTGCGGTCGGTGACGGGATAGCTGTCGGACGGAACGGCCTCGGACATCGCGGAACTCTTTTCGAAGAGGTGGACAACGGCGCCATTAGAGCCTAGCCATTGGTCCGGCGTGAGAGCCAATTCCGAACTTGCCGACCGGACCAATTTCGCCGGACCGATCCCGATGGCTGCCGACCTGTCCGACCTCATGTTCCTTTCCATCGACCGGGCGGGCGGCGAGCCGCTGCTGCGGCAGGTCTATCGGGAACTGCGCCGCGCCATCCTGTCGGGGGCTTTGCCGCCCGGCGGAAAGCTGCCGCCGACGCGCGCCTTGGCGGAACGGCTCGGCGTCGCGCGCAACACGGTGGTCGCCGCCTATGAGCAGCTTCTGGCCGAAGGCTTCATCGAGGGGCGCGTCGGAGCGGGCAGCTTCGTGTCCCGCGACCTGCCGGACGGGCTGGACATCCCGCCGCCGGAGCCGCCCCGCCGCACACCCGAACCGCCGGCGCCGGCCGGCCCATTCGGCATGGCCCCCTTCAGCACTGGGCGCTGCGCACTGGACGAGCGCAGCCTCCGGATCTGGCGCAGCCTGACACTGCGGCGCTTGCAGCGGCCCGACCCGGACATGCTGGGCTATGGCGAGCCCGGCGGGCCGGAGGCGCTGCGGCAGGCCATAGCCCGTTATCTCCAGACCGCGCGGGCCGTGCGCTGCGAGCCGGAGCAGGTGGTGGTCACCGCGGGCGCCCAGCAGGCCATCGACCTCGTGCTGCGGGTGCTGCTGCGGCCCGGCGATCCGGTGTGGCTGGAGGACCCCTGCTACCCCGCGGTGCGCGCGGCGCTGGAGGCGGCGCAGGCCCGCGTCGTACCGGTGCCCGTCGATGGGCAGGGAATGGACGTTGCGGCGGGCGTCGCCTCCTTCCCGGACGCGCGGCTGGCCTATGTCACCCCCTCCTCCCACTATCCGCTGGGCGTGGTGCTGTCCATGGCGCGGCGGATGGAGCTTCTGGCCTGGGCGCGGCGGGCCGGCGCCTGGGTGCTGGAGGACGATTACGACAGCGAGTTCCGCTACGCCGGGCGCCCGCTGGCCTCCTTGCAGGGGATCGACGGCGGCGGGCGGGTGATCTATGTCGGCACCTTCAGCAAGGTGCTGTTCCCTGGGCTGCGGCTCGGCTATGCCGTGCTGCCACCGGAACTGCTGGAACCGGTGCTGACCATGCGCCGCCTGACCGATTGGCACCCGGCGACGCTGCACACCGGCATCGTGACCGACTTCCTCGAAGAGGGCCATTTCGGCCCGCACTTGCGCCGTATGCGCCGCCGCTACATGGCCGCGCGGGACGCGCTGGCGGAGGCCATCGGCGCCCACCTGTCTCCCTGGATGGAGGCGGAGGTGCCGGAGCAGGGGATGAAGCTGATCGCTAGGCTGCGCCCCGGCCTGTCGGACCTCGACGTGGCGGCGGTGGCGGCCCGGCATGGGATCGCCGCCCGACCGGTCAGCCCGATGCACATCGCCGCCCCGCCGCTGCAAGGTCTGATGCTGGGCTTCACCGGCCACGAGCCGGGCGCCCTGCGCCACGCCGCCCGCGCGCTGGCCGCGGCACTGGCGGCCATGTCCTCCACCGCGGGCTCTCCCGGCGCATGATGCCCGACGATTTGGCCCGCGAGCCGCTATGCGGCCAGCGCGGGGGCCTGCTCCACGCGCGGGACGGCGCCGGTGTTGGCGGACGGCAGGCGCAGACGGCTGGCCAGCCCCTCCAGGGAATCGTGCAGGCGGCGGCAAGGGGTGCCGTCCTCCCCCGGTTCGTAGATGCCGACGAAAGGCGCGCCCGGCTGGTTGGGGTCCAGATGCACCTCCACGATGTGGGTGCGCGACGTGCAGCCGCGGACCAGCGGGTCGGCGGGCGTCACCGTCCAGCCGCGCCGCAGGCAGCGCTCGGCCAGCCCTTCCAGAAAGAGCGACGCGGACGGAACGCGCTTCAGCGCCTTCAGTTCGGCGATGAGTTGGCGAACGTTGTCCACCTGCTCCAGGAACAGGCCGGCGGCGTGATGCGTGTCGCGGATCACGAGCTTCAGCATGGGTCGAATTCTCCTTTGTGCGCGCGGTTCCGTCACCCGCGGCGGGCGCACCGGCGGCCTTCGCGGCGCCGTGCCCACCGCGCGGAAGCGTGCGTTGTGCGTTCGGGCGGGAGACCGGGGCCGCTACTCGGCGGTGCCCAGATCCGTGTTGCCCAAGTCCGTATCGCCTTGGTCCGAGCCGCTCAGGTCCGGATCGGGCCGCTCGGCGACCATCACGGGCCGCTCCGGTGCGGGTTTGCGGTCGGGGTGAAGGGCGGCGGCCATGCGTTCCAGCCGTTGTCGCAGGGAGCGGTTCGGCTGGTCGGAAGGCCGGGCTTCGACGCGGACATCCACCACGCCGTCCTCGATCATGCCCAATTCGCGGGCTGCCTTCCGGGACAGGTCGATCACCCGCCCCTTCACGTAGGGACCCCGGTCGTTGATGACAACCTCCACGCTGCGCCCGTTGTCGGCGTTGGTCACCGTCACACGGCTGCCCAGGGGAAGCCGGCGGGACGCGGCGGTCAGCCGGTTCTGGCTGAACCGTTCCCCCGACGCCGTGGTCCGTCCATGGAAGAAGTCCGCATAGTAAGACGCCTTCCCTTCATGAACAAAAATCGGTTCGATTTCCGAAACGATCGGTTGCGACGATATCGCTTCGACGTCGAAGTCCTGCGGCAATAGCGGAGCGGAAGCGATCTGTGCATTGGTCGAGCATGCACCAACAGAAACAGCACATATGGCGAGCGCAACACAGCCATACCGCACTCTTTTTCTCCACCGTTGTTGTTCTGCGGCAACGGTCGCGGAATCTCCTCATCGTGTCAATCCGCGAATCGACGGCTATCCTGTGACAGGATTGCGCCTTAATATCCATAAGTGATCTTATTTTGGCGCTTTCACGAAAATGGCCACACACATCGCCATTTTTATTTGAGACGACTTCCCTAAATCGTATCCAGGAAACTCATCCGGTTCTCTCCGGTGGAGAACCGGAAATCGCCGTCCACCCGCGAAGGCAAGGCGAGAATTTCTCGGGCCAGACTCAAGACACTGAAAATGCGTGGAAAAAATTCCCTCTTCCGGATTTCTCAATACCGTCTGATCCATTGAAGGATGTTCCGATCCTGGCCATAAATACTTGCCAACCGAAAGACGAACACGCATCGTTTTCGCCAAAGACCATCAGAATTCGGAACGAATTTAGCGGAATACCGGTCCACCCAGATGGCCACCCAGACGGAGTGCACAGGAATGAGCGGGTTTCGGCTTCCTGGTCCTGGCGAAAGCGCGGAGAGGATCGACGGTCAGAAATCAGCCCTTGATGGCAGTCCGCCAAGCCCGGCGATGGAGACGGCCCGCTGGACGACGGGCGGTGCCGGCGATCCCCTGTTCATCCGCGCCTTCGACAGCGGGCGCCGCTGGGGGGCACCGCCCGACGGCACCTCGACGGCGCCCTACACCCTCACCTACGGCTGGGTGGTTGATCCCGGCACCCGCTATGTGCCCGGCTTCCGGCCCCTCAACGACAGCCAGCGGGCCATGGCCTTGCAGGCGATGGGGGAATGGAGCGCGGTCGCCGACATCGCCTTCGCGGAAACGGCGGCGCCCATGACCGCCAATCTTCAGTTCCACATGAGCCAGTTGGACGCCTTCGGCGCCGCCGGGATGTCCTACTACCCCAACCCTGCGGGGTCCTACATCTACCTCGACCCCGAATCCGCCGGCTACCGGACCTATGTGCACGAGATCGGCCACGCACTGGGCCTGAAGCATCCCGGCGACTACAACGGCACGGGCAGCGGCACCCCGCCTTTCCTTCCGCCATCCGAGGACAACCGGACCAACACCGTCATGTCCTACTACGGCGTCTGGCCCGGCGGGCTGGGCGTCTACGACGTCGCCGCGATCCAGCATCTTTACGGCCCCAACCCCGCCGTGCGGGCGGGCGACGACCTGTATCTCCTGACGCCGGGGGCGGCGGGGCGCTACATCTGGGACGGCGGAGGGAACGACACCCTGTCCGCGGCGGGGGCGGAGCTTCCCGTCACCATCGACCTGACGGGCGGCTGGGGGTGGTTCTCGGCGCAGGCGCCCTCGATCCTGGCGCCGGACCAGTTCTTCGTCGGCTACGGAACGCGCATCGAGCTCGTCATCGGGGGGCGGGCGGACGATCGGCTGACCGGCTCCGCCTTCGCCGACACGCTGGAGGGTGGTGCCGGAGACGACACGCTTACCGGCGGGGCGGGCAACGATCTTCTGGACGGCGGCTCCGGCGGCGACACCGCCCTGTATGACTTCCCCTCATCCAACGTCTTCGTGACCGGCGGAACGGAGCTGACCGTCACCGGGGCCGGCGGCACCGACCGTCTGCGCGGCATCGAACGGCTGGTCTTCTCGGACCGCAGCGTCACCCGGCAGGAGGCCGCCGCCGCCCTGCCCCGCGCGGAGCCGGACCAGCGCGCCTATGTGCAAGACGGCCTCCAGAGCTACGAGGTGCGGATGGCGCCCTATTCCGGCCCGGTTCCCGGCCTGCGCAACCAGTTCGTGGGAACGGCGTCCGGAGAGGCGGTCGCCGGCAGCGCCCAGGGCGATTTCATGAATCTCCTCGGCGGCAACGACGCCGCGCAGGGCGCGGGCGGGGACGACGTGCTGGACGGCGGCGTCGGCTCCAACTTCCTGACCGGCGGGGCCGGCACGGACACCTTTTACATCGACGGGCGGGGCGAGGGCGTCACATGGTCCACCGTCACCGACCTGCAACCGGAGGAATGGGCCGTCGCCTGGGGCTGGCGGAGCGCCACGTCCCGCCTGACCTGGGAAGAGATGTCCGGGTCCGCCGGTTATCAGGGGGCGACCGCGCGGATCGACCTGGACGGCAACGGCGGCACCGATCTCAGCCTCACCTTCAGCGGGCGGACACCCGGCGGGCTGCTCGCCCTGCCCGGACAGGTGGGGAACGACAGCTATCTCGCCTTCCGGGTCGGCTGAGCGCTTCCCGCCCGGCGCGGGATTTCACAGTCCGGAAAAGCGGCAGGCCGGGCGCCGCACCGCGGCGATCCTCCTGCATTCTGTGGAGAATCGCCGATCCAGGGACAAGGATGGAAACACGACCATGAAGCAGGTGATGTTCGTCGAACTCGGCATGGGCGCCGATCTGCACGGGCAGGACGTGACCAAGGCCGCCGTGCGCGCGGTGCGCAACGCCATCGAGCGCAACTCCATGCCCGGCATGCGCGCGCTGGTGGACGGCGACACCAGCCGGATGCAGGTCCGCGTCCATCTCGCCGTTCCGGCGGACGCCGACCGGCTGGACCTGGAGGCCGTGCGGGCGGTCTTCCCCTATGGGCAGGTGTCCTTCAACGTGGTGTCCGGCGGCATGTTGGCGCCCAGCGGCATCTTCCTGGCCGACAAGAACGACCGCAACGAGATGATCTACATCGTCAACGCCGCGGTGGAGGTCGGCGTCTGAGGTCGACTCGGCGCCGGAATTCAGCGCGGTTGCCCCCGCCCCCCGTTTCGTGCCAGCGTCGGGGCATGAAGCGCGCGCTCCGAACCGCCCTGATCGCCGTCGGCATTTTTACCGGCGGCCTCGTCACCCTGGCCGTGGGGGCGGTGGCCGTCCTGCCGGTGATCGCCGACCATATTCCGCTGGAACTGTCGCGAGTCGTGATGAGCGACGGGCGGCGGCAGGTGGAAATGCAGGGCATGGTGCATGTCGCCAAGCCGGAGTTCTACAGCGGCATCGCCCGCCACATCGCCCAGCGGCGGCAGGAAGGCTGGCTGGTCTTCTATGAGGAGGTCCGCCCCGACAAAGCCTCCTCCCCCGCCGGGGTCGCCGACGTGCTGCGCCGGCTGGGGGCCGACTGGAACCCGGACAGCCGGCAGCACCCCTACGAGATGATGGCGGGTCTTCTCGGCGACGGGCTGGTGCTTCAGGACAACCGCGCCCTGCTCGGCCCGCCGGGGCCGGACACCCGCAACGTCGACGTTACCCTGTCGGAATTGCTGGCCGCCCTGCCGCCCGAAGATCCGGACGCCGCGGACAAGGAAACCGTCGATCTCGCCCAATTGCGGGACGAGTACGGCAACCTGCCGGGCTGGGTGCAGCGGCGGGTGCAGGCCGCCATCCGGATCATGCTGGCGACCACCGCGTCGGGCACCATGGCGCGCGATGTCCTGCCGCCCGCGCTGACCACCCTGCGCGAGGAAAAGGTGGTGAAGGCCATCCGCGCCGAGCCGGACCGCAACATCCTGATCCTCTACGGGCAGGTGCACATCGGCCACATCCGAAGCATGCTGCAGGACGGCGACGCCCAATGGCGGACGGTGTCGTCGAAGGCGATCCCGGCCTTCTGAGGGCGCATCCGCAATTCTTGCTTGCGCCTCGAACCCGCTCCCCGGAAAGCATCCGGCTGAGCGCATTTTTGTCGCAACGCAACATCCCGGCACTTTATGGGTGCAAATGCGAGTCGTTCGCACTATACAGGAGGGAGGTCAGCCGCAAAGAAGTTCGAACCGCCAATGCTCACAGCGCTTCACACCCGATCCATCGCCGTGATGGCCGCCGCCGGCACGTTCCTGTCGAGCGGAACTGGCTGGGCGCAGGAAACCCCCGCAACCGAAGGCGGCGCTCCCGCAGCGGCGGCACCCGCAGTTCCGCCGGCCGCCGCGCCGGACGCGGCGGACGCGGCAGCCGGGGCGGCGGCGGGGCTGGACCCGCTGGCCACGGCGACGGCCACCCTGCCGCACGACCTGTCCCCCTGGGGCATGTTCATGGCGGCGAGCCCGGTGGTGCAGGCGGTGATGGTCGGGCTGGCGCTGGCCTCCGTGGCGACCTGGACCATCTTCCTCGCCAAGTCGCTGGAGTTGTCGAAGGCCAAGCGCAAGGCGCGGGCGTCCCTGGCGGCGCTGGAGCAGGCCCGCTCGCTGACCCAGGCGGCGGAGAGCATCGGCTTCGAAAAGACCCCGGCCACCGCCTTCCTGCGCGCCGTGATCGCCGAGGCCCACCAGTCCGCCGACGCCCCCTCGCAGGACGGTCTGAAGGAGCGCGCGGCCTCCCGCCTGGAGCGGATCGAGGCGGCGGAGGGGCGGCGCATGATGCGCGGCACCGGCATCCTGGCCAGCATCGGCTCCACGGCCCCCTTCGTCGGCCTGTTCGGCACGGTGTGGGGCATCATGGTCAGCTTCATCGGCATCGCGAAGTCGCAGACGACCAACCTCGCCGTGGTGGCGCCGGGCATCGCCGAAGCGCTGCTGGCGACGGCCATCGGCCTGGTCGCGGCCATTCCCGCGGTGGTGATCTACAACGGCTTCGCCCGCTCCATCGGCGGCTACCGCGCCCTGCTCGGCGACGCCTCGGCGGCGGTGCTGCGGCTGCTGAGCCGTGACATGGACCGCCGCGCCCTGCCGCGCACCACCATGTCCAAGGCGGCGGAGTAAGGCCATGGCGGCGCGTCTGGACGACGGCGACGATCTCACCGAGTCGCACGACATCAACGTCACGCCCTTCATCGACGTGATGCTCGTGCTGCTCATCATCTTCATGGTGGCGGCCCCGCTGGCGACGGTGGACGTGCCGGTGGACCTGCCGGCCTCCACCGCCCAGCCGCAGCCGCGGCCCGACAAGCCCCTGTTCCTGACCATCCAGGCCGACCGTACCCTGTCCGTGGGCGACACGCCGGTGTCGCGGGAGGCTCTGGCGGCGGTGCTGGACGGGGCGACGAACGGCGACAAGGGCGCGCGCGTCTTCCTGCGCGCCGACCGCAGCGTGGATTACGGCGCGCTGACCGAGGTGATGAACGCGCTGCGCGCCGCCGGCTATCTGAAGATCGCTCTGGTCGGGCTGGAAGGCGCCGCTGCGAAATGAGCGTGGCGACCTTCGATCCCAACGGCCTTCCGGACGGTGAGGAGCGCGCCGCGCCTGCCCTGGCGCGCTGGGGCGGCAGCCTTCTGGTGGTATTGGGCGCCCACGCACTGCTGGCGCTCGGAGCGCTGTCCTGGCGCGTGGCGATGGAGGAGACTCCGGCCACCCCGCCCGCGGTGATGATCGATCTGGCGCCGCTGCCGGAAACGCCGCCCGCCGAGCCTCCGCCGACGCTGGAATCGATGCTCCCGCAGCCGGAGATGCCGCCGGAACCGGTGATCGAGCCGGAACCGGAACCCGAACCGCTGCCCGAGATCATCCCGGAACCGCCCCCGCCCGTCCCGGCGGAGGTCGCCCTGCCGGAACCGCCGCCCAAGCCGCAGCCGAAGCCCAAGGAACAGCCCAAGCCGAAACCCAAGGCCGAACCGCCGAAGCCGCGCCCGGAACCGCAGACGACCGCGAAGCCGGTGACGGAAGCCCCCGCCAACGCCGCTCCGTCCGCCGCCCCGCCCGCGGGCGCGCCGACCCAGGCGGCGCCGGTGGCGCGCAACAGCAACGCGGTGCCCAGTTGGCACGGCGCCATCGTCGGCCATTTGGAGCGCTACAAGCGCTACCCCCGCATCGCCAGGATGCGGAACCAGCAGGGCGTTCCCCAGGTCCACATAACGCTCGACCGGCAAGGCCGGGTGCTGGCGGTGCGGCTGCACAAGGGCTCCGGCTTCGAGGCGCTGGACGAGGAAACGCTGGCTCTGGTCGAACGCGCGTCCCCCCTGCCGGCCCCGCCGCCGGAAGCCGCGCAGGACCGCATGGAACTGGTGGTGCCGGTGCAGTACTTCCTGCGCTGAGCCACTCCGCCCCTTTCCGAATATCGTGTGAAATCCGTGCGGAAACCGGGCTTCCCATCGAACGGGAAGCGCCGGCTTTCGTTGATTCCGCTCCCCCGTTCCGGTTGGCCGCTGTCTTCAATTGCTAATGCGAATGACTCGCATTATTAATAGAGCGCGTCCCGCCCCACCGCCTCCGTTCGTGGCGCGAGGGCGGAGCCGAAACCCAACAGCCGAAGCCAATCGGGGGGCGAAGACGATGTGTGAGCGTTGTCGGAAGACCGTGCCTTCCTGCATTCTGGGACCCTGCGTTCCGGGACAGGGCAAGCGCCGGAAGCTGTGGACGATCCCCACGGAGTATCATTGCTCGCTCGTGGGCACCTGCCTGTCGTCGGAGGATGTGGCGTGGCTGTGCCGGCGGCTGAAGCTGGTCCCCACGGCGGACGCCCGCCCCTACGATGTCCACCGCTACTTCGTGGAGAAGGCCGCGGAGGATGGGCCGGAAGCCCGGCTGATGCACAAGCGGCTGGACGAAACCTTCGCCGCGGCGGTGAAGCGCTTTGCGCGCGAAACGACGGAAGAGGGCTGGATGGCGCTCTGGACCGCCGCCGTGGCCTCGGGCGACGTGGCCGCCGCCTACTGGGCGGTGCTGAGCCACGGCGCCAC
>JAEYPE010000246.1 GCA_023411035.1 Pseudomonadota bacterium | reverse complement strand
GCCAACAGCACGCTGAAGATCCACGACAACGTGATCCACTCGAACCCGCGCGGCGCCGGCATCCTGGCCAAGTCGAGCACCGAGATCTACGACAACACGATCTACGGCAACGCGAACGTCGGCGTCTCCGTCGGCCAGAACCAGGGCACCAACGTCACCTACACGATCTACGGCAACGAGATCTTCAACAACAACGGCGGCATCATGGAGCACCTGAAGGGCAGCGGTTCGATCACGCTCGACGTGCACGACAACGTCTTCAACGACAACAATGGCCGCGCCGCGATTTCCATCGCCGACAGCATCAGCCAGAACGTCGCCAACAACACCATCTCCTCGGCGGCCAAGGCCAACCCGACCGCGTAAGGACGTTGAAATACCCTCTCCCCTTCCGGGAGAGGGTATTTTCGGCCATTTCCCCTATGCCCCGTGGGCAGCCCCTTCCGTGGGGGCCGGGTCGCGCGGGGGCCGGGTTTCGTCCGTACGCCGCTGCGGCGCTTCGCCGGTTTCGGCCACCGGCTCCCGGATGCGGAACCAGGCGACGTAGAGGGCCGGCAGGAACAGCAGCGTCAGCAGCGTCGCCACCACCAGACCGCCGATGATCGCGTAGGCCATGGGCCCCCAGAACACCTCGGGTGCAATGGGAATCATGCCCAGGCTGGCCGCGGCGGCGGTCAGCAGGATCGGGCGCACCCGGTGCATGGTCGCGTTGATGACGGCATCCCAGGGGTGCTCGCCCGCCGCCAGATGCTCGTCGATCTGGGCGATCAGGATGACGGAATTGCGAACGATCATCCCGATCAGGGCGACCACGCCCAGGATGGCGACGAAGCCCAGCGGCGTGCCGGTCGGCAGCAACGCCGCCACCACCCCGATCAGGCCGAGCGGGGCGACGGATATGACCAGGAACAGCTTCTGGAAGCTTTGAAGCTGGACCATCAGCACGGTCAGCATGACGAAGACCATGACCGGGAAGACGGCGGTGATCGACGCCATGCCCTTGGCGCTGTTCTCCACCGTGCCGCCGACCTCGATCAGGTAGCCCGGCGGCAGGGTGCGCCGCAACTCGTCCACCGCCGGGGCAAGTTGCTGCACCACCGTCGCGGCCTGGAGCGGCGGCACCAGATCGGCCTGAACGGTGATCGTCGGCAGGCGGGAACGCCGCCAGACCAGGGGCTGTTCCAGGTCGTAGCGCAGCGTCGCCACTTCCCGCAGGGGCACGGTGCGCCCGTCCGGAATGGCGACCTGGAGGTTGCGCAGCGTCTCGATGGAGCTGCGCTCCGCGTTCGTCGCCTGGGCCACCACGTCGATCAGATAAATGCTGTCGCGCACCTGGGTGATGGCCGCCCCCGACACGGTGGCGTTCAGCGCCTCCTCCAGCGACTTGGAGCTGACGCCGAGCAGGCGGGCCTTGTCCTGGTCCACATCCACCCGCACCACCTTCGACGGCTCGTTCCAGTCGTAGTTGGTCAGCAGTGTGTAGGGGTTGGTTCCGATGGTTTCGGCCATGCGGGCGGCGATGGCGCGCACCTCGCCCACGTCGGGGCCGGAGACCCGGTACTGGATCGGCCAGCCGACCGGCGGCCCCATCTCCAGCGGGCTGACGCGGGTGTTCAGATCCGAGAAGTTCTCGTTCAGCACCTTCTCCAGCCGGGCGCGCACGGCCTCGCGCACCTCGTAGCTCTTGGTGACGACCACGGCCTGCGCGAAGTAGTCGTTGGCAAGCTGCACGTCGAGCGGCAGGTAGAAGCGGATCGCCCCCTGGCCGACGTAGAAGCTCCAGCGCGCCACCTCCGGATCGGCGGCCAGAACCTTTTCCAGCCGATTCACGACCTCTTCCGTCGCGCGGATGGAGGAGGTCTGCGGCAGCGTCAGGTTGACGAGAAGCTCCGGACGGTCGGAGGCCGGGAAGAACTGTTGCTGCACGAACTTCATGCCGAACACCGACAGGGCGAACAGGGCGACCGTCGTCGCGATCACCAGCCAGCGCGCCCGCATGGACCAGCGCAGCGCGCCGCGGAACATCCGCATCAGCCGCCCCGGCTCGTGCCCATGGCCCTCATGCCCTTGCGCTTGTTTGGCCTTGTTCTCGCGCAGCACGTTGACGCCGATCAGCGGAGCGAACAGCACCGCCACGATCCAGGAGAACAGCAGCGCCATCGCCACCACGGCGAACAGCGAGAAGCAGTATTCCGCCGCCCCGCCCTGGGCGAAGCCGATGGGAATGAAACCGGCGACCGTCACCAGCGTGCCGGTCAGCATGGGGAAGGCGGTGGAGGTGTAGGCGAAGGTCGCCGCCTTATCCAGCGTGAAGCCCTCCTCCAGCTTCGTGATCATCATCTCCACCGTGATCATCGCGTCGTCCACCAGCAGGCCCAGCGCGATGATGAGGGCGCCCAGCGAGATGCGCTGAAGCTCGATGCCGAAGAACTCCATCCCCATGAAGGTCATCGCCAGCACCAGCGGGATCGAGGTCGCCACCACCATGCCCGCGCGCAGCCCCAGGCTGACGAAGCTGACGGCCAGCACGATGACGACCGCCTCCTTCAGCGCCTTGGTGAAGCCGGCGATGGAGTCCTCGACGACCACGGACTGGTTGGCGACAAGGTGGGTGTTGATGCCGATGGGAAGGTTCGCCTCGACCTGCCGCATCTTCTCGCGGATGCCCTCGCCGAATTGCAGGATGTTGCCGCCGGCGGCCATGGAGATGGTGATGCCGATGGCCGGCTGGCCGTTGTAACGGAACATCGGCGTGGGCGGGTCGGCGTAGCCGCGCCGGACCTGCGCCACATCGGCGAGACGGTAGAAGCGGTCGTTGGCGCGCAGGCTGATGGCGCGCAGGCTCTCCTCCGACGTGAAGGCGCCGCTGACGCGCACCGACACCTTCTCGTCCCCCGCCTGGACCACACCCGCCGGGGCCACCGCGTTCTGCGCCTGGAGGTCGGCGATGACCTGATCGCGGTCGATCCCCATGGCGGCGAGCTGGCGCGTCGAGAAATCCAGATAGATCTTCTCGTTCTGGACGCCGACGAACTGCACCTTGCCGACGTTGGGAACGCGCATCAGCTCCGCCCGCGCGTTCTCCGCATAGTCCTTCAGTTCGCGGTAGCTGAAGCCGTCCGCCGTGAAGGCGAAGATGGTGCCGAAGGTGTCGCCGAACTCGTCGTTGAAGAAGGGGCCCTGGACGCCCTGCGGAAGCGCCTGCTTCATGTCGGCGATCTTCTTGCGGGTCTGGTACCACAGGTCGGGCACGTCCTTGGCGGGGGTGTAGTCCTTCAGGTTGACGTAGACGACCGAGATTCCGGGCTTCGTGTAGCTTTTCACGTAGTCGAGATAGGGAAGCTCCTCCAGCTTCTTTTCGATGGGATCGGTCACCAGATTCATGGTGTCTTCGATGGTGGCGCCGGGCCAGTTGGTCTGGACCACCATGGTCTTGATGGTGAAGGCGGGGTCCTCCTCCCGACCCAGCCGGACGTAGGACAGGGCGCCCGCCAGCGTCAGCGAGATCATCAGGTACCAGACGAAGGAACGGTGCCGCAGCGCCCATTCGGAGAGGTTGAAGCCGGTCATTGTGCCGCCGCCGTTTCGATGGTCTGGGGAAGCCGGACGCGCTGGCCGTCCGACAGGCTGTGCACACCCGCCGTCACCACGATGTCGCCCTGGGACAGCCCTTCGGTCACGATCACCGGTCCGTCCGGGAGCGGGCCATCCGTACCGGGATCGCGCACCGTGACGGGCCGGTGCCGGACGGTGCGGTCCTTCGGATCGACGATCCAGACGGCCATTTGCCTGGCTCCGTCCGTTCCCGTGGTGGTCAGCAGGGCCGTTTCCGGCACCTCCACCACCGGGGAGGGCGGCTGCTTAAGGCGCCCGGTGACGGTGGCGCCGAGCCGCAGCGCGTCGGGCGGGTCGTTCAGCGCGATGCGGACCGTGTGGGTGCGGGTGACCGGGTCGGCCTGGGGCGACACCTCCCGCACATGGCCGGTCGCCACGATGTCCGGCGCACCGGCGAGCGAGACCTCGATCACAGGATCGCGCGGGGCGGCGCGGATGCCGGCCTCGGGAATGTTGAAGACGGCCTCGCGCTCCTGCGGCTGGGCGACGCGCACGACCATGCCGCCGGCCTCCACCACCTGCCCCGGTTCCGCTCCCACGGCGGTGACCACCCCATCGCGGTCGGCGAGCAGCTCCGTGTAGCCCACGCGGTCGCGCGCCGATTGGAGCGCGGCTTCCGCGGCCACCCGCTTGGCATCGGCGGTGCGCAGCTCCAGCAGGGCCGCGTCGTACAGCGCCTGGGAGGTGTTGCCGTTGGCGAGAAGCTCCTTCTTGCGGGCCTCCTCGTTGCGGGCCTGCACCAGATCGGCGCGGGCGGAGGCCAGCGCCGCTTCGGCGGAGCGCAGCGCGTTGCGCTGGTCCTGGTCGTCCAGCCGGGCCAGCCGGTCGCCGGCCTTCACCTGATCGCCCACATCGACCTTGCGTTCGATCAGCTTGCCGGCGATGCGGAAGCCCAGATCGGCGTCGGCCCGCGCCTCGATGGTGCCGGCGACGCTGTTGCCCATGCGGAAGGACATCGGCTCGACGGTCATCGCCCGGACCGGGCGGATCACCGGGGCGGATTCGGACTCATGGGCCGTCTGGTGTCCCACCTTCTCGCAGCCGGCCAACGCCAGGACCAGGAGAACCAGAAGGGCGCCGCTGCAGGGCCTTCGCGCCGCGTGGGTCATGCGCCGCTCCCTTTCACGGCCACGGTCTGGCCGGGCCGCAGTTTCTGGATGCCGCCGATCACCACCAGTTCACCGTCCTTCAGGCCGCTTTCCAGCGTGACGGTGCCGGTGTCGTATTGCAGGACGGAGACGGGGCGCAGGCTGACGGTGTCTGCCGGGCGGGCGACCACCCAGACCGCCGGCTGCCCCTTGTCGGTCTGGAACAGGGCGGAGGAGGGCAGGTCGATCACCGGGCGTGCCGGCAGCTTGGCCCGCCCGCTCACCGCCGCGCCCAGCATGAACTCCTTCGGCGCGTCGGGCAGGGAAACCTTGACGGTGTAGGTCCGGGTGACCGGATCGACGTCGGGGGAGACCTCCCGGATCGTGCCCTCGGTCTGGATGGACGGGCCGCTGACCAGCCGCACCTCCACCTTGGGCAGGTTCGTCTGGCCTTCCAGACGGATGGAGGCGCCGGGGACCTGGAAGACGGCCTCGCGCTCGCCCGGATCGGCCAGCCGGAAGACCGCCTGCCCGGCGGCGACCACCTGACCGGGCTCCGCCGCCTTGGCGGTGATGACTCCGTCGCGGTCGGCCCGCAATTCCGTGTAGGACAGTGCGTCCTTGGCGGCGGCCAGGTTCGCCTGGGCGGAATTCAGTTCCGCCTGGGCCTGGGCGTAGCGCTTCTGGGCGTTGTCGTACTGCACGCGGGTGGTGAAGCCCTGGGCGAGAAGGGTGCGCTGGCGTTCCTCCTGCGTCCGGCTCTGTTCGACGAAGGCTTGCGCCGCCGCCACGTCGGATTCCGCCGACTGGACGGAATTCTGCTGGTCCTGGCTGTCCAGCCGGGCCAGGAGGTCCCCGGCGGAGACGGTCTGCCCGACCTCCACCAGCCGTTCGGTCACCTTGCCGCCGACGCGGAAGCCGAGGTTGCTTTCGTGCCGCGCCTGGACGGTGCCGGTCAGGGCGGCGGTGTGGTCCAGCGTGCTGACCTGCACCGCCAGGGCGCGGACCAGAGTGGCCGAGGCGGGCGGCGGGGCCGGCTGCTCGCAGCCTGCCAGCGCCAGAACCGGGGCGGCGAAAAGAAGCATCGTCTTCCGCGTGGGCATGGCGGTCACCCCTTCACCGGTTCGGCGATGCGCGTGCGGTGGGCGTAGAGCGCCGCGACCGCGCTGGAGGCCATGCGGGTCATCACGCTGTCGGCCCGGCTGGTCAGCACGATGGGCACCCGCGCGCCCAGCACCACGCCCGCCGCGTCGGCGTTGGCCAGGAAAGTCAGATTCTTGGCGAGCATGTTTCCCGCCTCCAGATCCGGCACGACGAGTATGTCCGCATGCCCGGCCACGGGGGAGCGGATGCCCTTGATCTTCACCGCCTCCGGGCTGATGGCGTTGTCGAGCGCCAGCGGGCCGTCCAGCAGCCCGCCGGTGATCTGCCCGCGGTCGGCCATCTTGCAGAGCGCGCCCGCCTCCACCGTCGAGGGGATCTTCGGGTTGATCGTCTCCACCGCCGACAGGATCGCCACCTTCGGCAGCGCGATCCCCAGCGCCTGGGCGAGGTCGATGGCGTTCTGGATGATGTCGCGCTTGTCTTCCAGCGTCGGCGCGATGTTCACCGCGGCGGCGGTGATGAAGAGGGGCTTCGGGTAGGTCGGCACGTCCATGATGAAGACGTGGCTGATGCGCCGTTCCGTCCGCAGGCCGCCCTCCCGCTTCGCCACCGCGTGCAGCAGTTCGTCGGTGTGCAGGCTGCCCTTCATCAGCAGGCTGGCGCGCCCCTCCCGCACCAGCGCGACCGCGGCGGCGGCGGCGGCGTGGCTGTGCGGGGCGTCCACGATCTCATAGGGAGCGAGGTCGATCCCTTCGGCCTGCGCCACGGCACGGATGCGCGCGGCGGGGCCGACCAGGATCGGAGCGATGAATCCCTCCTTCGCGGCGTCCACCGCCCCGCCGAGCGAGGTGGCGTCGCAGGGATGGACGACCGCCGTCGGAACCGGCGCGATCGACCGGCAGGCGGCGACGAGCCGCTCGTACTTCTCGTGCCGGGGGGCGGGCGTCCCACCGGCCAGGGTCGGTGTGTCGGCCATCGTCCGGTCACCAGCGCAGGAAGATGCCGATGTCGCCCGGCATGCCGCCGGGATAGTCCAGGATCTGGGCGCGCAGCTTGTAGCCGCGGGATTTCAGTTGCTGTTCGTACGTGTCGTAGACCTCCCGCGCGAAGCCGGTCAGGGAGTCGGGCCAATTCGGCTCGAAATTGTTGATCGCCCGTCCGCCGTCGCTGCAATAGCTGCTGGGGAAGCGGACGATCTGGATTTCATTCACCCCGCGTTCCGCCGCCGCGCGCACGGCGCGGGTGAAGCGCTCCTTGGCGTCGGGGCGGATATGCTGGTGCATGAAGGCTTCGCGGATCGTGTCCTGCTCCTCCTGATGCTTCTTCTGGTGTTCCTGCGCCTCTCTCAGGAGGGCCATTTCGCGCTCTTCGGCGATCCTGCGGAGATCCTCCGGCGAGATGAGGTCTTCGCCGAGCGACGGGTTGGGGGTGCTGGAAGGGTTGATGATGGACATTCGCGTATCTCCCGGTTGGAGGGGGCCCGGTCACTTCGCTTTCTCGGTTCTGGGTTTTTCCCGCCGCGGCGGCGCCGCCCGGCCGATCTCCGCGGCGGCCTGCGCGATGGAGGAGTCGTCACCCAACGGAACGGCGCTTAGCGCCGGTTGTCCGCCGGGTTCGGCCTTTCCGGCCAGGATGGATTCGACGTGGCGCAGCCGCCGGCGCTGGGCGGCGTCGAGCGGGCCGGAGGCCGACAGGACACGCTCCGCCGCGGCGACGACCTCTTTGCGGTCCTGGGCCTCCGGGACGAGCGTGGGCAGCGCCGCCAGGGCCGCAACCTCGTCCAGCAGCATCAGGAAGACCTGTTCGCGGAAGTTCGCGCGCACCTGGTTCAGGGGCAGGTGTTCCAGGGCGGGATGCTCGTCGCGCAGCCGGCGCAGCGTCTGGAAGGCGCGCTCGTCGAAGGCGCCCTCGCCCCGCCCGACGTAGATCAGGACGCGGAACAGCGCCTCGCGCAGGCCGCCCTGGTCGACGCGGGCCAGGATGTCCTCCGTCTTCTTGGCGACCAGCGCCTCGAACGCCTCGTCGCGGACGTGCGGTGGGCGGACCTCGGCGCCGGGGGCTTCCAGCCCGACCAGGGCCTGGAGCAGAGGCGCGTTGTAGAGCGTCATGAACAGGCGTTCCACCGTCCCGTCGCGCGCGTCCCGCCAATGGTCGAGCGCCTGGACCATGGCGTCGGACAGCATCGCCTGCGCTTTCAGGTACGGGTTGTCGGGGCGGACGGGGCGGCGGTGCTCCCGCACCTGTTCGGCCAACGCCTCCACGGGCGCCATGAAGGGGTTCAGGTGCGAGAAAAGGTAATATTGCGCCCGTGCCGGGTTGGTCATCCGCAGCCACTCCGCGACCCCCTCGGTGACGGCGGCGCGGATGACGGGTCGTGCGAAGGTGGTGTAGAGGCCGGTGTTGATGTCGGAGATGCGGGCGACGGTGGCGAAGCGGCGGTCGTCCTCCGGCGTGTTGACGCCGAAGGCCCGGATGTCGTCCAGGGTCCGCGGCTCGAACCGGGTCACGTAATTGCCAGCCACCAGATCGGCGCCCGGAGCGTCCGGATTTTTCGGCTCGATCACCATTTCGTAGAGGCCGGGCGGCAGCAGGTCGATCAGGTCGATGTTCTCGACGAACTCCGCCGTCTCGCGACGCGCGACGCGCCCCGACACGAAGATGCCGAGATGGCCGATGTTCTGATGCAGGTTGTAGACGATGGTCTGCTCGCGGGCGCGGATGTCGTCCACACTGCCGTACAGGTCGAGAATCCAGCCCAGCGCCTGCTGCGGCGGCGTGATGTTGTCGCCCCAGGAGGCGAAGACCAGAATGGGCGAGCGGATGTTCCGCAGGTCGAGCCGCCGCCCGTCCTTGCAGACGAGATCGCCGCTGGTCAGCTTGTTGCCGACGAACAGATCCTCGGTGATCCGCTCGATCTCCTCCCCGTTCAGCAGGAAGAAGCCGCTCCACCACTTCTCGAAGTCGAGGTAGCGCGGCGCTTCCGTGTCGATGGATGCGTACAGGTTGTACGCTTTCTTCCAATAGGTGTTGGCCGGATCGAGCTTCTCGAAGTTGCCGACCAGATGGGCGCCGTCGAAGTGCCCGTTGCCGAGGTCGGCGGCCAGAGCCGACAGCCACGCGCCGCCGTACAGCCCGCCCAGATAGCGCATCGGGTTGCGCCCCTTCACCCCCGCCCAATAGGACAGCGGCGACCCGGCGATGATCAGCGGCCCCATCAGGTCCGGGCGGACGGCGCTCAGCGCCATGATCGCCCAGCCGGCCTGACAGTTGCCGATGACGCAGGGCTTGCCGTCCGCCTGGGCGTGCAGCTTGCCCACATGCTCGATGAAGGCGGCTTCCGCCGCGCCCACGTCGGCCAGGGTCTGGCCGGGCACCGGGTCGGGGGTGAAGCCGATGAAGTAGCAGGGATGGCCCGCCCGCAGCGCCGCACCGATCTGGCTGTCCGGCTTGAAGCCGCCGATGCCCGGCCCGTGGCCGGCGCGCGGATCGACGATGACGAAGGGGCGCTTCGCCGGGTCCGTCCCGACCTCCCGGTCCGGGAGGATGCGCAGCAGCAGGTAGTTGCAGGGGCGCGGCAACCGGCGCCCGTCCATCACCATCTCATGCGCGAAATCGAGGACGGGGGGCTTGCCGTGCTGGGCGTGCTCGATGAACTGCTCGCCCCGCCGCCGCATCACGTCCAGATAGAGGACCCACCGCTGCATCGCGTCGACGCCGTATTCGAAGGCGTCCAGCACCGGGTTCGGAATCGCCCCCTTCGCCGGGCCGGTGGCGGGCGGAGTGGGAAGCTGGGGGGTTGAGAACAGGGCCGAGGGAAACAGTGTGGACAGATTGGCCGTCCAGGCGGACGGATTCCAGGCGGCCAGCCACGCTGCCGCCGGGTCGGGCAGCGGCCGGTGCGTCTGGGAATGGTGCCGCGGGATCGTCATCGCCGGTCCTCTCGTGTGTCCTTGCGCCTTCGGGGGCGCTTGCTCACGAGTGTCGGCGAACGGCGGGCGGCGCAGAGGTACGGAACGGTTTCGTACCCCCGGAATGATCAGGCGCGCGGCGTCCTGTTACCGTAGCGCACAGGCTGGGCGAGACGGTGGCGGCACGGCGGTGTCTATCCGAAAATCGCCAGCCCGATCACCGTCGCGGCGAAGGCGCCCACGCCCGAGGCCAGGGCGGCGATGATGGCGGGGGCGTGCGACTTCGTGGTCTTCACCTTCAGCGCGTCGTCGAAGCCGCGCAGCGTCGTGTCCATGCGGACCAGGAACACTTCCAGCCCGGCCACCCGCTCCTGAAGGCCGTGCAGCGTCTCCGACAGGGCTGCCTGCTGCGCCGTGGCGGTGCCGGCCGCAGCCTGTCCGGCGGCGGCGCGGTCCTGCATCTCGCGCAGAATCCGGGCGATGCTCTGCTGGGCGGCGGCGATCTGCTGGTGGTCGCGGCGGGCCGCATCCATCCCCGCGCCGATCCGCACCAGATGCGGAGCGAGCGTACGCTCCAGCAGCTTTTCCTCCGCGCTCGGCTGCGCGAAGGTGGCGATGGCGCCGGTGCTCGGCGCCGCGACCACGGCGACGATGCGCGCGGGATCGAGCCCCGCCGGAAGGTCGAGGTCGGCCTCGAAGGCGTGGTGCCCGTCGCCGAAGTTGCCGCCCACCAGATCCTCGCGCGGGCGGTCGGCCTGCGTACGCCCGAGGATCACGCTGCGCCCGTCCGGCATTTCGGCGCGGAACTCGACCTGCAGGCGGTCGGCGGGGTAGGAGCGGTCCCAGGCCCAGCCGTAGATGCGTCCGGACTGGACGGCGTCCACGCGGCCTTCGATGACGGAAGCCGCGGCTTCCGCCGCGACCGGGATGGCGGCAACGGTGTCGGGCATGGCGGGCACTCATGCAATGGGTGAAGTCCCCTCTCCCCTCCGGGAAGAGGGTTAGGGTGAGGGGGTTGCGCTTCTGCCGAACGCTCCGCAACGCACATCCCCCTCACCGGCCCTTCGGGCCACCCTCTCCCCAGGGGGGAGAGGGCTACAGCGGCAACCGCCGTCAGGCCGCCTTGCGCTGCGGGGACTTGCGCGCGGTCGGGCTGGGCATGCGGTGCGGGATGTAGTTCTCGTCCAGGAACTCCCGCATGTCGCGGTAGCGCTGGTAGAAGGTGCGGTTGAACTTCTCGAACAGGCTCTGGTCCCAGTATTCCTCCAGGACGAAGGGCTTGTCCGAATAGACGTCGTAGCAGGGGATCGCGAAGGTTTCCGCGAACTCCGCCGTGCGGCTGTCGTAGCTGAAATAGACGGACGGCGTGCCGTTCGACAGGGCCATCAGGTTGCCGTGCAGGCGGTAGCCCAGCACGAGATCCTTCGAACGTACAAGGTTCTCATAGTCGGCCACGACATCCGAGTACCACAGGCGCGAGCGGTACAGCGCGTCCAGCTCCTCGTCGAAGTACCAGCTCTTCAGCCAGTTGTTGTTGTGCAGTTCGTCCCACGCCTCCGCCTTCTGCTCGTCGGTGCCCCAGAGCAGCTTCTTCTCCTCCACCTCGCCCTGCATCATCAGCACGGTGTCGAAGCGGCGGCTCATGTCCTTCACGAAGTCGCGGTGGCGGGTGAGGTAGGTCTTCACGTCCGGCGAATAGTGGCTGGACACCTCGCGGCGCATGGTGATGCCGACGTTGCGCACGCTGTCCAGCGACGGCAGGTCGATGCGCAGTTCCGGATCGCGGTTGCGGAAGGCGGTCGGGCAGCCGACGATGCGGACGTTCTTGATGCCGAGGTCCCACAGCACTTCGGCGGTGTAGGTGCCGCGCACGCCCAGCGTCGTGGACTTGTCGGCGAACATCTGCCAGATGCGCTTGCTCTCGTCCGACAGCGTCAGCTTGCCGGTGGCCGGAGCCTGGGCGCCGACGCCGAAGGCGATGACCGGGATGCGCAGCTTGGACAGCACCTGCTCGGTGCCTTCCGGCCAGGTCATGTGGTCGTGGATGTAGTTCGACCCGCGCAGGAACACGTAATCGTATTCGGCGTTGGCCTTGTCCACCACCTCCTGCTTGAACTCGCGGATCTCCACCACGTCCAGGCGGTCGAAGGTCAGCAGCTTCAGCGAGGAATCATAGACGAAGGCGTCGCCGATGTTGTGGTAATGGTTAATGCTGCGCTGAATGTTCTGGTAGCTGTACCACCGCACGCAGTCATGATCGTAGACTTCGCCGGAGGGAATCATGACTAGGATGTTAGCCAATTTAATTCTCCTGGGGTCGGGGTGGTGGAAGGTTGCGGAGGCCAGGTTGTATCTTGGTCGATGTTAGGCGCCTTGGGACGGCTCCACCCGGATCATTATTCGGACCAGATCGCGATCCCTGGTCGGCTTGCAATTTTTCTGGCCGAGCCGGGTCAGGTAGAGCCAGGCGTTTCCATCCGTGTCCTCGAAGTTCCGGCTTCTGGCGTCCGGATCGAGAATGGCCGGGTAATAGAAGGTTTCGTCCACGCCGCAGTCCTTGTCGGTCAGCAGCGGTGCGGCCCAGGCGAGGCGGGGGGCGGACCAGCCCATCAGGTCGGCGGAGGTGGACACCCACACGCCGGACACCGGCTTGCCGCCCTTCCGTTCCGCCCGGCGCCCGGCCATCACCGCGACGTAGAGGCCGCTCGGCCCGTGGCGGACGAGGCTGGTGACCGTGAAGGGCAGCCGGTCGGGCGGCAGCGGCGCGCAGACCGACGCTTCGGGATCGGCCTCGCCCTGTGTGTAGGGATCGCGGAAGCGGACGGTGAAGTCCCGCCCGTCCCATGCCCGCCAGGAGGCCGGGTCGGCGAGGTCGCGGGTGCGCATCAGGCAGACGCCGCGCTTCTGCGCGCCGATGCCCTCGGCGAAGGCCATGGCGTAGTACCAGCCGTTCCGCTCCACGATGTTGCTCGGCGCGAACAGCCCGGCCCGCCGCCCCAGATCGCCGCGGAAGCGGTAGGGCACTCCGGCGACATAGCGCGCCGGGCCGAAGCTTTGCCCGCCGTCCTGCGAGACGGTGAGGGTCAGCGCGTTCCACCAGCAGGCCATGTAGTCGCCCGTGGGGCAGAGGTCGCGGCGCTTGTGCCCGTGATACTCGTTGTGGACCAGCCCGTAGACGGTCGTCCCGTCCAGCGTGTAGGGCGAGGTCAGCCAGCCCATGTCGTCGAACCGCGCCGGGTCGTCGCGCTTGCCCGACTGGAAGACGATGCGGCAGGCGTGGTGCAACTCGTTCAGCGACGGGCCGCTGAGGATGCGCGCGCGGGTGTGCGCGGCGAGCAGCCGGACGCTGCCGTCCGCCGCCCTCCAGGCGCGCGCCGGGGCGTCCGGCACGTCCCAATCCTCGCAAGCCTGCGTGCGGTGGTCGTAGACGGTTTCCAGCGCGGCGCCCGCCGGGACGGTGACGCGGAGGTCCGCGGCGTTGGTGGGGGTGGCGAGGAGGAGGGTGGCGAGGAGGGCGTATTGCCCCCACCCTAACCCTCCCCCGCTGCACAGGGGAAGGAGGGACCCGCGAAGCGGGAGGATGGGGGCAAGGGGGTGGCGCATCACGGCTTCTGCGCCACCGCCCGTTCGGGCATCGATATGGCTCCGCCACCCGCCGCGGCGATCAGCGCGTCGAACACGTCGGCGTGGCGGCGGGCGCATTCGGCGCGGTCGATGGGGCGGCGGATGCGCATGCGCAAACGGTCCCACAGGTCCGGCGTGGTCAGCGCCTCGGTCAGACGGTCCACCAGATCCTCGACGCTGGCGTTGCGGAAATGCAGCCCGTCCACGCCGTGGGTCACCTTCTCGCCCATGCCGCCGATGTTGCTGGAGATGATCGGGCGCCCGTGCAGGAACGCCTCCTGAATCACCACCGGCGAGTTCTCCCACCAGATGGAGGGCATCACCACCCAATCCACGTCCTTCATCAGGCCCGGCAGTTCGGCGGAGCGGTAGCTGCCGTAGAAGCGCACGCGGTCGCCGGCACGTTCCACCGCCTCGTTGAACTTCTTCTGATAGGCTTCGGGCTGGCGCTCCAGGTTGCCGCCGAAGATCATCAGCGCGCCGTCCTCGCCCCACGCCTTTTCCGAGACGCGCCCCACCGCCTCGACCAGCACATGGGCGCCCTTGAACTCCGTCAACTGGCCGAAGAAGGCGAAGCGGTTGCGCTTGCCGCCGCGGACCAGCGGGCGGGGCGGGGCGATGCCCTCGACGGTCAGGCCGTTCTCGATCATCCGGAACTTCTCGCGGGGCAGGCCCCAGTCCACGTAGCGGTCGATCAGGAAGTTCGACGGGCTGACGTAGAAGTCCGCCTGCTCCAGGAAGGTCTTCAGGAACAGCTCGCGCTTGAAGAACTGCGCCTCGCCGATGTGCGGGAAGCAGCCGGCGCAGTCCGCCGGGCTGGAGCGGTAGCACAGCGTGTTGCGGCTGGTCTTCACCATCTGGCCGTGGTGGTGGCAGATGGACAGATACTCGTGGAAGGTCACCACGATCGGCACGCGCGGCAGCGCCTGCCGGATCGCCTGGATCGTCTCGATCCCCAGCCCCAGGAAATGGTGGAAGTTCACCACGTCCGGCTGAAGGTCGCGGACGTAGCGGACGAAGTCCTTCTCCAGCCCCGGCAGGTTGCGGTTCGACAGCCGGAAATGGTCGTAGTCGTTGGCGTGGTAGAGGACCTCCCGCTCCTTCTGGCGCAGCGCCATCAGGGCGGAGCTGCCGTGCGGCGTGACCGGCGGGGAGGTGCGGGCCAGATAATGGCTCTCCCAGCCCGGCAGGTCGTGCAGCCCCTGGTGCAGGTTGTAGGAGGCCACCTCCGCGCCGCCCAGCGAGAAGGCGGGATGGCCGTGGCTGATGATCAGGACGCGCTTGTTGCTCATGGTCGGGCCGATCTCGAATAGGGCTGGGTTCAGGCGGCGGCGCGGGCGGACCAGATGTCCTCGAAGCTCCAGCGGTCCACCATGGCGCCCGCCCGGCGCCAGCGGTCGGCGTGCGCGTCGCGCGGCTGCTCGTCCAGCGCCACCAGCGTGACGCGGGGCAGCCAGACGCAGGCCCCGCCCAGCGCGCGCAGGCGCAGGCAGAGGTCCAGCCCCTTGTGATCGGCCCCCATGTAGGAGCCCATGGCGGCGAGCGCGCGGGCCAGGGCGTCCTTGGGCAGCAGGGCGCACTCCGGGGCGGCGGCGTCCACCGTCGCCGCGTCCTGCTCCTTCAGCCAGTCGCGGGGATAGCCGGCGAAGCGGCGCTCGAAGGTCTTGGCGCCGTCCGGCCCCTCCACCGCCATGATGCCGGCGAAACGGATCGAATGGTCCTCGTAGAGCAGCGTCGGGCTGACCATCACCGGCCCGCCGGACTTGCGCGACACCCGCTCCAGCGCCGACAGCCAGCCCTTTTCGGTCGGCAGGACGGAGGGGGAGAGCATCAGCACCCGCTCGCCGCGGGCGTGGGGCAGGGCGGCGGCCATCGCCTCGAAGGGGTCGGCAGCGTCGGGGGCGACCACGAAGGTGACGCCCATGCGGTAGAAGGTTGCGGCCTGCCGGACCGCGCCGCCCAGCCGCTCATGCGTGCCGGCGGCGGCGACCACGAGCAACTCGGTTTCCGCGAAATCCGGGTCGATGGCGAGGCGGGCGATGTTCAGGTCCACATCCTCCCGCCCATCGGTCACCGGCAGGATCACCGAGATACGCGGCGTCTTCACCGGGCGCCCCATCGGGTGCACGCCCGCCGCCGGCAGCACGCCTGACCGCGCGCGGGCGGCGCGCAGCATCGGGCCGACATGGCGCGCGATCAGCGTGTCGATGGACGGGCTGTCCAAATTGACCAGCGACAGCATCCGGCGCAGCGCTTCCGGCGCCGGGGGCAGGCAGTTCAGCGGCAGGAAGGCGAAGCGGTCGCCGGCCAGTTCCAGTTCCAGATGGAACTCGGCGCCCTGGGGCAGGCCGGACGGCTCCGCCGCGAAGGCGGTGAAGCCGTGCCGGTCCTGGCCGGGGATCAGCCGCCCGGCGAACAGGCCGTCGTTCTGGAAGGCATCCGTCACGTCGCGGCGGGCCAGCCGCGACCAGCCCTCGTCCAGCCGGACGGCAACGCCCGGCCCCTTCAGCGTGACGGCGCGGACCTGCCGCGTCGGGTCGAGCAGCCAGCCGGCGACGAACAGCCCTGCCCCCGGCACGCGCAGCGCCATGTCCAGCCCCGTCCGCACGGGGATGTCGAGTTGCGACACCGTTTCCGCCCCGTCATAGCGGGAGGCGGCGATGCGGGCCATCGTCTGGCGCGCCTCGGCGTCCTGAAGGTTGCCCAGCATGTCGCGCACATGGGCGGAGGCCACGCCGTCGGGCAGGATGGTGCGGTGCTCGAAAATCTCCAGATGGCGCCAGCCCTCGGCGGCGCGGTAGTGGATGCGGCGGATGGCGGCGGGAAGCGGGGTCCGGTCGGTCAGCACAGCCAGCACGCCCGCCGCGTCGGACGGGAGATCGGGGCGCGCGAAGGAACCGGCGGCGGCGCGGTAGGCGACGGTCGCCTCCGCTTCGATCAGGATCTTCTGGACCCCGGTGCGGAAGCTGCGCGCCCAGCCCTGGAACATCAGGCTGCCGTCGCGGAAGCGCCCGAACACCTCGGCGAAGCCGTCCGGCTGCGACACCTCCTGGGCAAGGCCCGACAGCAGGCGCCCGACGCGGTCGGACTCGCCGTCCGTTCCGTCCTTCGCCCCATCCTTCGACGAGGCCGCCAACTGCATCGCGAAATCCAGCGCCAGGGCCAGCGCGCCGGGCTGGAAGCCCTTCAGCGCCGAGACGAGGTGCGCCGGGTTGGTTCGGACGTTGGACAGGCGCGGCAGGACGAGGCGTTCCCCGTTCTCGTCCGCCAGTTCCACGCGCGACGGGCGCATCTGTGCCAGCCCCGGCACGCGGATGCCGCCCAGGAACCAGCGCTCTCCCTCCGCGTCGGCCCAGGAACGCCCGGCGTAGCGCCCCTCCACCGACCCGTCGAGATGCACGGCGCCCTGCGCGGGCAGCGCCCGGTCGATGGCGCCGAACAGAACCAGCGTGTCGTCGTCCAGCAGAATGGCCGCCGTGATGTCGGCCTTGGTGATCGGTTCCTTCATCCTGCGATGCTCCCCGCAAACGAGCCCTGCGCCTGCGTTTCCCCCTGATCCCCGTGACCGTTGATTATGTCGTCATAGAGAATGACGTGTTTCTCGGCGGCCTCCCCGGTCGTCGGGACCGCCGGTATGTTGGAGACGAGCCGGTCCCACAGCCCCGGCTCGGTCATGGCGCGCGTCATCACGCGGGCCAGATCCGTGGCGTCGCCCGCCCGGAAATGCAGCCCGTCCACGCCGTCCGTCACGGATTCCGCCATGCCGCCGATGCCGCTGCAAATCACCGGGCGGCGGTGCTGGAAGGCTTCGCGGATGACCAGCGGCGCGTTCTCCCACCAGATCGACGGCATCACCACCCAGTCGGATGCCGCCATCAGGTCGGGCATCTCCTCGCGCCGGTAGGGGCCGTGCCGGACGGCGGTGCCGCGGGCGTTCCTGAAGCCCTGCTCGACCGTCTCCTTGAACGCGTCCGTCTGGAAGGGCGCGCCGCCATGGACCGCCAGCGTCAGGTCCCGCCCCTGCTTCTCCAGCCGCGCGGCGGCGTCCAGCGCCACCGTGATGCCCTTGAAGGGGTTGAGGTTGCCGAAATAGGCGAAGGCGTTGCGCGGCGCTCCGGAGGCCAGCACACGATGCGGCGCCGGACGGACCGCCGGGCGCCCGTTCTCCATGACGGAAATGCTGTCCGGGTCGATGCCCCAGGCGATGTAGCGGTCGCGCAGGAAGGCGCTGGGCGCCAGGAAATGGTCCACCAGCCCGAACATCGCCTTGATGTGCTTCTCCCGCAGGACAAACTGGTCGGCGGGCCGGTCGGGGAAGCAGCGGTGGCAGGCGTCGGGCGAGGCCATGCGGCACAGCGCACGTCCGTTGGTGGTGACCATCTGCCCGTCGTTGGCGCAGATCGGGTAATAGTCGTGCAGCGTGTAGACGATCTTCGCCCGCGGGCAGACGCGGCGGATCAGGAACAGCATCTCCACGCCCAGAAGCAGGGTGTGGTGGATGTGCACGATGTCCGGCTGGAAGGCGCGCAGCAGGTTCGACAGGTCGGGCACGATGCCGTGCAGGTCGATCTGGCTCTGGAAGAAGTGATCGAAATGCCCGGCCCACAGCACCACCTCGTCGGCGCTGCGGCCCAGCGTCTGAAGGTTGGTGCCGGGCTTGCGGTCGCGGTGGACGCCGTTGGTGCAGGCGAGGAACAGGGCCTCCGCCCCCTTGGCCTTCAGGCTGCCGAACAGCTCGTGCGCGAAGATCTCCGTGCCGCCGGGGTGCAGGCTGGGGTGGTTGTGCGCGACGATCAGGACGCGGGGCAGGCTCATCGCGCGCTCTCCTTTTCCAGAACAAGGAGATCCTGGAAATTCTCGGCGTTGCGCTGCCCGCTCCAGTGGCCGTGCAGCACCGGGCGCGCCGGGCGCAGCCCCTGTTCCGCGAAGGTGCTCAGCAGGAAGGATTCGCTGTAGGCGACGGCGGCGTTCGGGTTCGCCTCGTCCGCGATGAATTCCGGGCCGGGGGCGTCGAGGAAGGCCGGTCGGGCGGTTTTCTTCTCGATGCCGTCCCGCGCGCGGGCGTCCACCAGGAACAGGCTGAGGAAGCAGCGCCCGCCGGGCTTCAGAACGCGGGCGATCTCCGCCGCGTAGCGCACCGTCTCCGCCGTCCGCAGATGGGTGATGACGGAGGTCAGGATCACGAAGTCATGCCCGCCGTCCGGGAAGGGCAGGCGGGTCCGCGCCGCGTCCTCCGCCCCGCCGGGATTGTAGAGCGCGTTCGCCACGTCGAGCGTCTGGAAGCGGAACTCCGGATAGGCCGGGGTGATGGTCTCCGCGCACCAGCGGATGCCGTCTTCCACGATGTCCACGCCGTCGTAGGAGGACTCCAGATACTGCGTCAGCGGAACGGCCATGCGCCCGATGCCGCAGCCGATCTCCAGCACGCGGTGCTTCGGCTTCAGTCCGCCGACGCGGACGAAGTGGCG
>JAEYPE010000219.1 GCA_023411035.1 Pseudomonadota bacterium | reverse complement strand
GCAACTGCGCCCTCAACATCATCCGGAAATCAGGCACCAAGCCAAAGCCCGCTCGCGAAGCTTTCGCCGCGAACCCCAAGGCCGCTATTCGAGCCGTCAGGAGCGCCTGAATTGAATTGCCCTGCATCCAAAGGTCGCGCGACAACGTGTCGTAGATCGGTTTAACGCTTCAGAAACGAATCGATACCCCATTATCGTTGCACGCAGAGGCGGCCCAAGACCGCCAACAAGGGGACGTCCAAGGATGTTGAATTCGCTTAGAAATCTTAGGATCGGGCCGAAGGTCTATCTTCTGGTGGGACTCCAGGTGGCGGTCGCCGCGGTGACCGGCCTGATCGGGCTGGCTTCCATGGAGGATCTCGCCAGCAGATCGGAAGCCATCGAACGCGCGGCGGAACGGCAGGTGCTGGGCGAGCAGATCAACGGTCTCGTCCTGGCTGTCGTCATGGACTCGCGCGGGGTTTACATGTCGCGCGACCGGGCGGAAGTGGACAAGTTCGGCAAGCCCCTGCTCGACAGCCTGAACATTCTCGGCGAGCGTCTGGGCACCTTGAGAAAAATCACCCCGGCCGATGGGCAGGCGATCCTGGCCCCCGTGGCGGCGAAGACGGAGGAGTTCATCCGCTTCCGCACGGAACTGATGCGCATCGCCCGTGAAAAGGGCGCGCCGGAAGGCCGGACTTTTGGCGACAACGACGCCAACCGCAGCAACCGGCAGGCGCTGAACGCCGCTCTGCAGAAGCTCAACGCCGAGCAGGACGCCGCGATCGACCGGCTGCACGACGAACTGGAGTCGGCGCGCAAAAGCTGGATGACCATGATGATCAGCATCGGCGTCGGCGGCGTGCTCTTCGGCATTCTGCTGGCCATCCTGGTCGCCCGCGACATGATCGCGCGCCCCATCGCCCGCATGACCGCGACAATGAAGAACATCGCCGCCGGCAACACGGCGGCCGAGGTGCCCGGCACCGGCCAGAGCGACGAGATCGGCGACATGGCGGAGGCCGTGCTGGTCTTCCGCGACGGGCTGAAGCGCGCCACCGATCTGGCCGAACAGGAACGCCGGGAGATCGCCGAGCGCAGCCAGCGGCAGGAACGGCTGGAGTCGCTGACCCGCAACTTCACCCAGAAGATCGAGGGGCTGTGCCGCACCCTGAATGGGGAGGCCGACAACATCCGCAGCAGCGCCGAAACGCTGACCCATTCCGCCGCCGACGCCTCGCAGCGCAGTTCCACCGTCGCCACGGCGGCGGAGCAGGCCACCAGCAACGTCCAGACCGTGGCCTCCGCCACCGAGGAACTGTCCGCCTCCATCAGCTCCATCAGCCAGCGCATCGGCGAGGCCGCCCGCATCGCCAGCGAGGCGGAGCACGAGGCCCAGCGCACCAACAGCACCATCCAGGGACTCGCCCAGGCCGCGGAGAAGATCGGCGCGGTCGTCAACCTCATCACCGAGATCGCCAGCCAGACCAACCTGCTGGCGCTGAACGCGACGATCGAGGCGGCCCGCGCCGGCGAGGCCGGCAAGGGCTTCGCGGTGGTGGCGCAGGAGGTCAAGAGCCTCGCCAACCAGACCGCCCGCGCCACCGAGGAGATCTCGGCCCAGGTCGTCGCGATCCAGAGCGAGACCCAACAGGCGGTCACCGCCATCAGCGGCATCGTCGGTACCATCGAACGGATCAGCGACATCAGCACCAACGTCGCCGCCGCCGTCGAGCAGCAGGGCTCCGCCACCCAGGAAATCGCCCGCAACGTGCAGGAGGCGGCGATCGGCACGCAGGAGGTTTCCTCCACCATCTCCGGTGTGTCGCAGGCCGCCGACCGCACCGGCCAGGCCGCGGGCGGCCTTCTCGGCGCCGCGAAGGGCCTGTCCGTCCATGCGCGTAACCTGCAAACCGATGTGGACGATTTCACCCGCCAGATGAAAACGGTCTGATTTTTCCCCTCGCCCCCCGCCCTGGACGGGGGACGAGGCCTTTTCGATGCATTATTACGACCAATTCTCACCTGAAGTTCAAAGGTTGCTCGCGGAATAGACCTTTTGATGTAGATCAATGCTTTGAATGCGCCATAACTGGTGCAATGTCCGCAGACGCCTCGCGCCCAAATACCCATATATATCATATGGGTTTAGACGCGCCGTGGTCCCGCCACGGCGCGTCTTGGCGTGTCGCGCATCCGGCGTCCGGCAACCGGGCGGCCAGCGGATCAATGCATAAGGGTCTTTGGGGGAAATCATGCCCGACGGACATGTGGATCTCGACGCCGAGCACATCGGCGATCTCGACGAGTATGAAGGTGCGCTGGCCGGCCTGTCCCGCCGGGAATTCCTGACCTATTGCACCGGCGTGGCCGCCACGCTGGGCCTGTCCCCCGCCTTCGGCGTGAAGATCGCCAACGCCGCCGTGGCCGCCCCGCGGCCGTCGGTGATCTGGCTGTCGGGCCAGGCCTGCACCGGCTGCACCGAATCGCTGCTGCGCACCCACCACCCGTCGCTCGAGACGCTGATCCTCGACACCATCTCGCTCGACTACAACGAGACGCTGATGACCGGCTCCGGCCACCAGGCCGAGAACTGGAAGCAGCAGGCCATGAAGGACAATTGGGGCAAGTACCTAATGGTCACCGATGGCTCCGTCCCGACGAAGGACGGCGGCGTCCACTGCATGGTCGCCGGCAAGACCTACAAGGAAGCCGTGCTGGAGTGCGCCAAGGGCGCCGCCGCGGTCATCTCCATGGGGTCCTGCTCGTCCTGGGGCGGCTGGCCGTCCACCGGCGTCAACCCGACGGGCGCGGTCGGCCTGAACGAGATCATCAAGGACAAGCCGGTCGTCTCCGTTCCCGGCTGCCCGCCGAACCCGTACAATTTCCTGTCGCTGGTCCTGCATTTCGTCGCCTTCGGCAAGCTGCCGGAACTGGACGACAAGATGCGCCCGAAGTTCGCCTATGGCCGCCTGATCCACGAGAACTGCGAGCGCCGCCCGCATTTCGACGCCGGGCGCTTCGCCATGGAGTTCGGCGACTACGGCCACCGCCAGGGCTACTGTCTGTACAAGCTGGGCTGCAAGGGTCCGGAGACCTACGCGAACTGTCCGTCGGTCGGCTTCAACGACGTCGGCCAGGGCACCTGGCCTGTGGGCACCGGCCACCCCTGCTTCGGCTGCACCGAGAAGGGCGTCGGCTTCACCAAGGGCATCCATGAGCTGGCCTCGCTGAAGTCGGTGGCGCCGCCCAACAGCTACCCGGCGGTCGCCGTGGACAAGGGCGAGGGCATGTCCGCCGGGGCCGCGGCGGTGGTCGCCGGCATCGCCGGCGCCGCGGTGGGTGCGGGCGCCGTCATCTCCAGCCGGCTGGGCAAGCAGGACGCGAAGACCGAATCCTCCTCCACTGCCGCCGAGTGAGGTGACGCCATGTCGAAAAACATGATGTCGAAGAACAGGACATCGGGGGCGTCGGTTTCACGGCGCGGCTTCCTGCGGAACGCGGTCAAGGGCAGCGCTGCCGCTGCCGCCGCGGCCTGCACCACGGTCGTCGCCGCCCCGCCGGAGGCCAACGCCCTCCAGCGCCCGCCCAAGCCGCTGCCTCCCGAGGCGGTCGGCCTGCTGTACGACAGCACGCTGTGCATCGGCTGCAAGGCCTGCGTGACCGCCTGCAAGGAGGTCAACCACATGCCGCCCGACGTCGGCCCGGCCCAGCAGGGCTGGAACGCCGGCGGCGGCGACAAACCGATCTACGACAGTCCGGTGGAGCTGTCCGCCAGGACGCTGAACGTCATCAAGGCCTACAGCCACGGCACCGGCGCCACCAAGGACGCGGCGGAGAACGGCTTCGCCTTCATCAAGCGCCAGTGCCTGCACTGCGTCGATCCGTCCTGCGTGTCGGTCTGCCCGGTGTCGGCGATGACCAAGGACGCGAAGACCGGCATCGTCAACCACAACCCGGACGCCTGCATCGGCTGCCGCTACTGCGTGCTGTCCTGCCCGTTCGGCGTGCCGAAATACGACTACAACGACGCCTTCGGCGAAATCAAAAAGTGCCAGCTCTGCAAGCAGCAGCTCGCCAAGAACGAGCTTCCGGGCTGCGCCGACGTCTGCCCCACCGGGGCGACGCTGTTCGGCCGCACGGAGGATCTGAAGGCGGAGGCCAAGCGCCGCGTCGCGCTGAAGGTCGGCGAATACACGCACTACCCGCGCGGCGACATCGCCGGCAAGGTTGGCGGGGCGCGGTCCGGCCACGAGAAGCTGGTGGAGGCCGCCTACCAGACGCACATCTACGGCGAGAAGGAGCTGGGCGGCACGCAGTGCCTCGCGGTGTCCGCCGTGCCGTTCGACAAGCTGAACCTGCCCACCAACGTGCCGGAGAACGGCTATCCGACCCTGTCGGAAGGCATCCAGCACACGCTGTACGCGGGCATGATCGCCCCCGCCGCGGTGTTCGCCGGTCTCGCCTATCTGGCGCACCGCAACACCAAGAACCACACCGACGAGTGAGGGGGCCGCGCCATGTCTTCGCACGCTTATGAATACAAGCCCCTCGGCGGCCGGGTCCTCACCCTTCCCTTCCTGATCTGCGCCGCGCTGGTCGCCATTGCCGGCGTCATCCTGTTCCAGCGCTACACGCAGGGTCTGGCCGCCGCATCGAACCTGAACGACGGCTATCCCTGGGGCATCTGGGTCGCCATCGACGTGGTGATCGGTTCGGCCTTCGGCTGCGCGGGCTACGTCATCGCGCTGCTCTGCTACATCCTGAACCGGGGCGAGTACCACCCGCTGGTCCGTCCGGCGGTGCTGGCCAGCCTGTTCGGCTACGGCCTCGCCGGTCTGGCGGTGCTGGTCGATCTGGGCCGCTACTGGAATTTCTACCACATGCTGCTGCCCTGGTACGCGCAGCCGAACTCCGTGATGCTGGAGGTCGGCCTGTGCGTGGCGACCTACACGCTGGTCCTGGTGGTGGAGTTCGCCCCGGCCTTCCTGGAGCGGTTCGGCATCGAGGGGCTGCGCGCCAAGCTGAACAAGGTTCTGTGGGTCTTCATCGCGCTGGGCGTCCTGCTGCCGACGATGCACCAGTCCTCGCTGGGCACCATGATGGTCGTCGTGGGGCACAAGCTGTCGCCGCTGTGGCAGTCGCAGATGCTGCCGGTCTTCTTCCTGCTGACCGCCATTCTGATGGGCTTCGCCATCGTGGTGTGGGAATCGGTCATGGCCTCGCTGAACTTCCGCCGCCCGATGGAAACACCGGTGCTGTCGAAGCTGTCGGGCCTGATGCTGGCGGTCGCCTCGCTGTTCGTCGCGCTACGCTTCGTCGATCTGATCGTGCGCGGCCAGATCGGCCAGATCTTCGGCGGCCCGCAGTCCGGCTGGTTCATCGCCGAAATGGCGCTGATGATCGCCGGCCTCGCGCTGCTGATCCCGAAAGCCAACCGCAACCGGTCGCGCGCGCTGTTCCTGTCGGCGTCGCTGCTGCTGGTGGCGGGCATCCTGTACCGCCTGAACGTCTATCTCATCGGCTTCACGCCGGCGGTCGGACCTTGGCACTATTTCCCATCGGTCAAGGAAATCATGGTCACCGTCGGCGTCTTCGCGCTGGAGATCGCGCTGTATCTCGTCTTCGTGAAGAAGCTGCCCGTCATGCACGCCGTCCATCCCGAGCACGGCTGAGTTTAGGAGACTTTCGTTATGGCTCAGCGAGTTGTTGTTGACCCGGTCACCCGCATCGAGGGTCACCTTCGGGTCGATTGTGAAGTGGACGGCGGCAAGGTCACCAAGGCCTGGGCGTCGGGCCAGATGTGGCGCGGCATCGAACTGATCCTTCAGGGCAAGGACCCGCGCGACGCCTGGGTGTTCGCCCAGCGCATCTGCGGCGTCTGCACCACCACGCACGCCATCACCTCCGTCCGCGCGGTGGAGAATGCGCTGAAGCTGGAGGTGCCGCTCAACGCCCAGTACATCCGCAACATGATCCAGGGCGCCCACAACGTCCACGATCACATCGTCCACTTCTATCACCTGTCCGCTCTGGACTTCGTGGACATCGTGTCGGCGCTGAAGGCCGACCCGGCGGCGACCGCGAAGCTGGCCCAGTCGATCTCCGGCTGGCCGAAGAACAGCACGCAGGAATTCGCCACCGCCCAGAAGAAGCTCCAGGCCTTCATCAACTCCGGCCAGCTCGGCATCTTCGGCTCGGGCTACTGGGGCCATCCGGCGATGAAGCTGACGCCGGAAGCCAACCTGATGGCGGCGGCGCACTATCTCCAGGCGCTGGACTACCAGCGGCGCATGAACAAGGTGGTGGCGATCCTGGGTTCCAAGACCCCGCACATCCAGAACATGGCGGTGGGCGGCGTCACCAACCCGATCAACATGGACAGCCAGTCCACCCTGACACTCGAAAAGCTGATGTACATCAAGCAGCTGATCGACGAGGTGGGCGACTTCATCACGCAGGTCTACATCCCCGACGTGGCGGCCATCGGCGCCTTCTACGCCGACTGGACGCAGTATGGCCGCGGCGTGGTGAACTATCTGTCCATCCCGGACATGCCGCTGGACACCAAGGGCACCACCTTCGCCCTGCCCGCCGGCTACATCGACGGCGGCGATCTCGTCAAGGGCTTCACCCCGATCAAGGACTTCCACGACCCCTACTTCGAGAAGGGCGTGAAGGAAAGCGTGAAGCATTCCTGGTACCAGGGCGGCAAGGGTCCCCTGCACCCCTACGACGGCGAGACGATCCCGAACTTCACCGACTGGCAGGACGACGGCAAGTACAGCTGGATCAAGTCGCCGACCTTCTACGACAAGCGCGCCCAGGTCGGCCCGCTGGCCAACGTGCTGGGCATGTATGCGTCGGGCCACCAGCGGACACAGTTCTGGGTCAACGCGGTGCTGGACAGCGTGTCGGGCCATCTCGGCAGCAAGGTGGGGGTCGATGCGCTCCACTCCACCATCGGCCGCCACGCCGCCCGCGCGGTGCGCTGCGTGGTTCTGTACGAAGAGTTGCAGAACCAGTGGAAGCTGCTGATGGAGAACATCGCGAAGGGCGACACCAAGACCTTCAACAAGCCGGTGTTCCCGAAGGGCGAGATCCGCGGCTTCGGCTTCCACGAGGCGCCGCGCGGCATGCTCTCGCACTGGGTCGTGATCGAGAACGGCAAGATCAAGAACTATCAGGCCGTCGTGCCGACCACCTGGAACGCCGGCCCGCGCGACGAGGATGGGAACATCTCGGCCTATGAGGCGGCGCTGCTCGACAACCCGGTGGCGGTCGCCGACCAGCCGCTGGAGATCATCCGCACCCTGCACTCCTTCGATCCGTGCCTGGCCTGCGCCGTGCACCTGACCGACACGGAAACGAAGTCGCACTATCAGGTGAAGGTGGTCTGACCCCAGCCGCCCCGCCGGTCGAAAGCCCCTCTTCCCCGCGGGAGAGGGGCTTTTCGCGTCGGCTTCCCACACCGATTGATCCAGTTCACGGCGCCCGGCGCCGGTCACGCTTCATCCTTCTGTTTCAAACCCTTCGAACGGAGCGTCCGTCCCATGTCCATCCTCGTCCTCGGCCTCGGCAACATCCTTCTGATGGACGAAGGGGTGGGCGTGCGCGCCATGGAGGCGTTCGACGCCGCCTGGACCGTTCCCGATCACGTCAGCGTGGTGGACGGCGGCACCTGCGGCATGGACATGCTGGACCTGATCGCCAGCCACAAGCACCTGATCGCGGTGGACGCGGTGAAGACCGGCGCGCCGCCGGCCACCCTGACCGTGCTGCGCGGCGACGAGGTTCCGGCCTATTTCAAGGGCAAGCTGTCGCCGCACCAGCTCGGCCTCAGCGATCTGCTGGCCTCGCTGCGCCTTCAGGACGAGGCGCCGGAGAGCGTTACCGTGATCGGCTGCGTACCGATGGCGCTCGGCACCGGCCTGATGATGTCGCCGGAGATCGAGGCGGTGATCCCGCGGATGGTCATGATGATCGTGGAGGAACTGGCCCGCCACGGCGTCACCGCCACGCCCAGAACCTGAGCGTGGCGGTCGCCGTCAATCCTCAGCGGTCGGCGCGGATCGGCCCGAACTCCACCGGGACCCAGGCGTAGCCTTTCCCTTCCTTCCGGACATGGCCGATGCCGGGGAAGGGCAAATGCGCGCCCGCCACCCACAGCTTCTGCGCCGCGGCGTCGGCGAAGATCTTCTTCCGGGTGGCGACGGCCTGCGCCTTGTCGGCGTCGAACTCGATGACGACCTCCGGGCGGGCGAACTGCACGGCGTGGCTGTGCACGATGTCGCCCCACATCAGAATGCTCCGCTCACCGGAGGTGAACAGGTACCCGCTGTGGCCAGGCGTGTGGCCGTAAGCCGCCACCGCCTCCACGCCCGGCACGAGGCTGTCGCCGGGCTGGTAGGGCCTCAGCTTGCCCGCCGCCGCGTAGGGAGCCACCGCAGCGCGGGCCATCGTGAAGAAGGCTTGGCTGTCCGCCGGGGCCTTGGCGGCCACCTCCTCGCTCAGCCAGAAATCGGCGTCGGCCTTTGCGACATGCACCGTGGCGTTGGGGAACAGCATGGCGCCGTCCGGGCGCAGCAGGCCGTTGGCGTGGTCCGGGTGCAGGTGGGTCAGCAGAACGGTGTCGATCTGCTCGGGGCTGTAGCCGGCGGCACGGATGTTCTCGGCGATGAAGCCCAGCGCCGGGCCGAAAGCCTTGGCCGTCCCGGTGTCCACCAGAACCAGATTCTTGCCGGTGTGCACCAGATAGGCGTTCACCGCCGTCTGGACGCCCGGCGTGTCAGCCAGGAACATGCGGGCCAGCAGGCTCTGGATGTCCTTGGCGCTGGCGCCGCTGAGGATCTTGCGGTCGAGGTCGATGAAGCCGTCGTACAGCGCCGTGATCTCGAAATCGCCAAGCGCCATGCGGTAGAATCCCGGCGCCTGGGTCCGCTGCTGGCCCGGTACCTCCGCCAGGGCGGGCGCCGCAGGGGCCAGGACGGCACCGGCAGGAAGGGCGACGGCCAGCGCGAGCAGGGCTTTGCGCAGAGCGGTGAAGGTCGGCGGTGTCATCGGCGTGGTTCCCCTTCAGGACGATCGGCACCGAGCATGGCCGCCATCGCCGCGCAGGGGAAGCGTGCCGGGGACGCCGCGCCAAGCCGCTGAGACTCTTAGAGAATCCCGGCATGTCCGGAAAAAGAAAAGGCCCGGCGGAGCGCTCCGCCGGGCCTTCGATACCGAATCGGGCTTCTTCGCTCAGCCCAGCGCCAGCAGCGCCATGCCGGCCAGACCGACCGCCGCACCCGTGCCGCGCAGCGCCAACGCGCTCTTGCCGCCGTCCACCAGACGGCGCAGCGACAGGGCGGCGCCGATGCCCGCGCCATGCAGCAGCGCGGTGGACAGGGCGAAGCCCAGGCCGTAGAGCAGCGGCTGAGCGGCCTCCGGCATCTCGGCGCCGTGGGCCTGGCCGTGGAACACGGCGAACAGGGCGACCACACCGGCGGAGGCCAGCAGCGGCAGGCGGGATTGCAGGGCGATCAGGGCCCCCAGAGCAACCACGGACAGGACGATGCCCAGTTCGACCTGCGGCAGGCCGATGCCGGCCAGACCCAGCAGGCCGCCGCCGATCATGGCGCCGACGAAGGCCGTCGGCAGAGCCCACAGGGCCTTGCCGCCGCGCTGCGCCGCCCACAGCCCGACGGCGACCATCGCCAACAGGTGATCCCAGCCGCCGACCGGGTGCAGGAAGCCATGGACGAGTCCGGCGTCGTGGGCGCCGAAGGTGTGGGCGAGTGCCGCGTTGGGCAGCGCGGCCAGGGCCGCCGCCGCGGTGGCCGACGCGAGAGCGAAACGTTTCATCCGTGAGAACCCCTGCTGTGTCGTTGAGCGGCATCGTTGCGCAGCGTGCGACCGACCCCACCCCATCGCACGCGAAACGAACGTCACTTTAGCAGAACGATCCCGATTGGAAATGGCGGAGCGCTGTGAAACGGCGCCGTGCCGAATGTTTGACGCACATCAATGTGCGCCTTCAACCCCCGGTCAAGATGCCGCGGTTTCGACGGCTGGTTCTTCCGCATGAGGACGCGCGCATGTGTCTCGGCATCCCGATGCAGGTTCTTGAAACCGACGGCTTCACGGCGCTCTGCGCCGGCCGCGGCGAGGAGCGGCGCGTCAACGTCATGCTGATCGACGAGGTGCCGGAAGGCGGCTGGGTGCTGGTCCATATCGACCGGGCCATCCGCCCGCTGGAGGTGGAGGAGGTGGAACCGCTGAACCGCGCGCTGGACGCCATCCTGCTGGCCGCCAGGGGAGAGAATGTGGACCACCTGTTCCCCGACCTGACGGGAAAGGTGGAGGCTTGACCATCACCGGCCCCGAAGCGGGCTTCGCCGCTGACGCGCGTCCCGCCTGCGGGTCCTGCGGCGCCGTCTACGACTCCGCGGCAGGCGATCCGGGGCGGGAGGTGCCGCCGGGCACGCCCTTCGGCAGCCTGCCCGACTATTGGCGCTGCCCTGGCTGCGGCGGGCCGCAGCATGGCTTCACCGTTCAGGATTCGCCGGACGCCGATCCCATGGCCGTGCGCGTCGCCGCGCTGACCGCCAGCTACCGCCTGATCGCCGAGCGCGACATGGCCGGGGTTCCCATCTGCAACGCCGACCTGTCGGTGGAGGCGGTGGGCTTCCGCGCCCATGGGCCGGGCTGGATCGGCTGCGTCATCGCCCCCTGGTTCCTGAACGCCGTGCTGATCCCGCGCGACCCGGCCCTGTGGGCGGACCTGCGCGACGGCGACAAGACGGACGTCACCCTGCCCTCCGGCGCCTACCGCTTCACCGCGGCGCGGGTGGGCGTTCTGGGCACGCTGGCGGTGATCCCGCTCGCCTCGGCCATGAACGTCTTCACCGGCCAGGAGGACGCCCGCGCCGCCGCCGCCCTGGCGCTCGACCATCTGATGCGGGCGCCGGAACCGGCGCCACAGCCCGAAAAGCCGCCCGCAGAGGACGCCGAACCGGCGAAGCCCGCCCTGTCGCGCCGCTCCCTGTTCGGGGGCGGACGCCGATGAGCGTGGCGGGTACCGGGCTGGAAGGGGCTGTTTCGGTGCGGCTGGAGACTGCCGATGGGCGGGTGCGCGCCGTGTCCGTGGCGGTCCGCCGCCCCGCCGCCACCCGCGCCCTGTGCGGACGGACGCCGGACGAGGCCATGCGCCTCGTGCCGCTGCTGTTCAGCCTGTGCGGCACCGCCCAGTCGCTGGCCGCGGCGGAGGCCCTGGAGGGCGCGCTCGGGCTCGACGGACGCCCGCACAGTGCCGCCCGTGCCCTGCTGACCGACGCCGAGACGGCGACCAACCACGCTTGGCAAACCCTGATGGAATGGCCCGCAAGGCTGGGCGAGGCGCCGCAACCCAAGGCGCTGGCCGGTCTGCGCGCCGCGGCGGCGGCGATCCATCCGGCGCTCTACCCGGCCCGCGACGGGCTGCGTCCCGGCGGAGGAACGCTGCGGCCCGGCCGCGCGGACTTGGCCGCCGCCGTCGCGGCCCTGCGCGATGGCGTGGTGCGCGCCATCTTCGCCGCCCCTCCGCCCGCCGATGTGGCGGACCTGAAGCGCTGGGCCGACGCGGGCGAGACCCCCGCGGCCCGGCTGATGCGCCGTGCCCTGGCGCCGGACATCCCGGGATTCGGAGCCTGCGGCGTGCCGGCGCTGAAGGCTCACCCGGCAAACTGGTTCGGGGAGCGGCTGTCCGCCGACTCCGGATTCCAGGAGATGCCCCGGCAGGACGGCGCCCCGGCCCACACCGGCCCGCTGGCCCGACAGAGCGCGCACCCGCTGGTCGCCGCGTTGCTGGCCGCGCATGGTTCCGGCGTGGCCGCTCACCTCGCCGCCCGGCTGGTCGAACTGGCGGAATTGCCGGACCGCATGGCATCCCGGTTGGGCCGCCTGGAAGACGCCGAAGCCGATCCGGAAACGGGAGGCGCCCGCAACGGCGAGGGAAGCGGCGCGGTGGAGACGGCGCGTGGGCGTCTGGCCCACTGGGTGCGGCTGGAGAGTGGGCGCATCGCGGATTTCCGCATCGTGGCGCCGACCGAATGGAATTTCGCCGCCGACGGGCCGCTGGCCCAGGGCTTGGCCGGTGCGGCGGCGGACGGCACGCTGGCCGAGCGCACGGGCCTGCTGGTGGCGGCGCTCGACCCTTGCGTGGCCTCCGCCATCGCGATCCAGGAAGGGAACTGACCCATGCACGAACTGGCGCTCAGCCAGGGCATCATCGACGTGATCCGCGATCAGGCCGCGGCCCAGGGCTTCACGCGGGTGAAGACGGTGCGGCTGGTCATCGGCACCCTGTCCCATGTCGAGCCGGAAGCCATCGCCTTCGGCTTCGACGCGGTCAGCCGCGGCACCATCGCGGAGGGGGCCGTGCTGGACATCGAGCGCCCGCCGGGGCAGGCTTTCTGCCTGTCCTGCGAAAAGCCGGTCCCGCTGCCCGAGCGGTCGGACCCCTGCCCCGATTGCGGCGGCCATCAGCTTGTGGTGACCGGCGGTGAAGAATTGCGCGTCAAGGAACTGGAGGTGGAGTGATGTGCACGGTCTGCGGCTGCGCCGAAGGCGAAACGAAAATCGAAGCCGGCCACGCGCACGGCCATCACCATCACCACCACGGTCATGACCATCATCATGACCATGACCACCATCATCACGACCACGAGCATGTCGGCCCGGACGGCAAGGTCTACCGGCACTCGCACGGCCATGACCATGGGCATGATCACGGCACCATCGACCACGGCACCATTGATCTCGGGCGCGGCCCGGCGGGGACGGAGGTGCCGGGCATGTCGCAGACCCGGCTGGTCGCCATCGAGCAGGACATCCTCGCCAAGAACGACAGCTTCGCCGCGGTGAACCGCCAGCTTTTCGCGGCGAAGGGCGTGTTCGTCCTGAACCTGATGTCCAGCCCCGGTTCGGGCAAGACGACCCTTCTGACCCGCACCCTGACCGACCTGAAGGGCCGCTTCCCGATGGCGGTGATCGAGGGCGACCAGCAGACCTCCTTCGACGCCGACCGCATCCGCGCCACCGGCACCCCGGCCATCCAGGTCAACACCGGCAAGGGCTGCCACCTGGATGCCCAGATGGTGACCCAGGCGGTGGGGCGGCTGCCGGTGGAAACGGGCAGCGTCCTGTTCATCGAGAATGTCGGCAATCTCGTCTGCCCCGCCGGTTTCGACCTCGGCGAAGCGCACAGGGTCGTCGTCCTGTCGGTGACGGAGGGGGAGGACAAGCCCCTGAAATACCCGGCCATGTTCGCCGCCGCCGATCTGCTTCTGGTCAACAAGGTGGATCTGCTGCCGCACCTGACCTTCGACGTGGCGCGCATGATCGCCTACGCCCGCCAGTTGAAGCCCTCGCTGCGCGTGATCGAGGTTTCGGCCACCGGCGGACAGGGGCTGGAGGAGTGGTACGGCTGGATCGAGGAGGGGCTTGCGAAGGCGGTGGCGGGACGCGGCGCATGAGCGCCGCCGACTTCCTCCTGATGGCGGGGGCCTGTCTGTATTTCATGGCCACACCCGGCCCCGGCATCTTCGCCGTGGTCGCCCGCTCCCTCGCCATGGGATGGCGGCGCAACCTGGGTTTCCTCGGCGGAATGGTGGTGGGTGACCTCGTGCTGCTGGCGCTCGCCCTCGGCGGGCTGGCCGCCGTCGCCCACGCCTTCGAGGAGTTGTTCATCCTGCTGCGCTTCGCCGCCGCCGGCTATCTGATCTGGCTGGGTATCCGCACATGGCGCGCGCCCGTCGCCGCCGCCGAAGACCTGCCGCCTGCGGAGGGCGCGCAGTTGCGGGGCTTCGTCAGCGGCCTGGCCCTGACCCTGTCCAACCCGAAGACCATTCTGTTCTACATGGCCTTCCTTCCGGCCTTCGTGGACCTGACCCGCGTCACCGCCACCGACGCCGTGCTGATGGCCGGGATCGTGGTGGGCGTGCTGAGCGCCGTTCTGCTGGCTTATTCGGTGGCGGCGTCGCGCGCCCGTCATCTGTTCCGCAGCGCGCGGGCCATGAAGGCCCTGAACCAGGGCGCCGGCACATTGATGATCGGCGCGGGCGTTGCGGTCGCCGTGCGGTGAAGCGGCTGCGCGTCCGGGTCCGCGGGCAGGTGCAAGGGGTCGGCTTCCGGCCTTTCGTGCACGGGCTGGCGCAGCGCTTCGCCCTGTCGGGCTGGGTGCTGAACGACGGAGACGGCGTGCTGGCGGAGGTTCAGGGCGACTCGGCCGACCGCCTCCTCGCTGCGCTGGCGGGGGAGGCACCGCCGCTCGCGCGGATCGACGCGATTGAGTCGGAAGAGCTTTCTGTCCATCCCGGCGAGACGGGCTTCGCCATCCTGGCCTCGCGAACCGGCGCGGTCACCACCGGGATCGCGCCCGACGCCGCCGTCTGCCCGGCCTGTCTGGCCGAGCTGTTCGATCCGAAGGACCGGCGCTACCGCTATCCGTTCCTGAACTGCACCCATTGTGGACCGCGCTTCACCATCACGCGCGCCCTGCCCTATGACCGGCCCCAGACCGCCATGGCCGGCTTCGCCCTGTGCGCGGACTGCGCCGCCGAATACGCCGATCCCGCCGACCGCCGGTTCCACGCCCAGCCGACCGCCTGCCCGGCCTGCGGCCCGCGCCTGTCCCATCCCATCGAGGAGGTGCTGGCCGCCCTGCGGAACGGTCGGATCGTCGCCATCAAGGGGCTGGGCGGCTTCCACCTCGCCTGCAACGCCTTCGATGCGGCGGCGGTGGAGCGGTTGCGGGAGCGCAAGCAGCGCAACGGCAAGCCCTTCGCCCTGATGGTCGCGAATGTCGAGTCAGCCGAACGCTTCGTGAAGGTGAGCGCGGCGGAGCGGGCCTTGCTGAAGGGGGTGGCGCGGCCCGTGGTGCTGTTGCGTCGGCGGAGCGGGGCTCCCACCCTGTCCCTCCTCCCGGACGCCATCGCCCCCGGCCTCGCGTGGCTGGGCGTCATGCTGCCCTACACGCCCATTCACCATCTGCTGTTCCACGAGGCCGCCGGACGCCCCGACGGCACGGCGTGGCTGGAGCAGCCGCAGAACCTCGCCCTGGTCATGACCTCTGCCAACCCCGGCGGCGAACCGCTCGCCATCGGCAACGCGGAGGCCCGGCGGCGGCTGGAAGGCATCGCCGACCTGATCGTCGACCATGACCGCGACATCCTGATCCGCGCCGACGACAGCGTGATGCGGGTGGTGGCCGGCGCTCCGGCCTTCCTGCGGCGGGGGCGCGGCCATGTGCCGGTGCCCATCCGCCTGCCGCGCGCCGGACCCCCGGTTCTGGCGGTGGGGGGACATCTGAAATCCACCGTCTGCCTGACCCGCGGCGACGAAGCCTTCCTCAGCCAGCACATCGGCGACCTGGACAACGCCGCCACGCTGGAGTTCCTGGAGGAAACCGTCGCCCATCTGAGCCGCATCCTGGCGGTGGAGCCGGTGGCGGTCGCCCACGACCTGCATCCCGATTTCCAGAGCACCCGCTTCGCTGAATCGCTCGGCCTGCCCACGGTCGCGGTGCAGCATCACCACGCCCACATCGCCGCCGTTCTGGCCGAATACGAGGTGGACGAACCGGCGCTCGGCCTCGCGCTGGACGGGTTCGGGCTGGGGACGGACGGCGGGTCCTGGGGTGGAGAAATGCTGCTGGTGGAGGGCGCCCGCTTCTCCCGCCTCGGCCATCTGGCGCCGCTGGCCCAGCCGGGCGGCGACGTGGCGGCGCGCCAGCCCTGGCGCATGGGGGCGGCGGCTCTGGCCCGCATGGGACGCGCGGCGGAGATCGCGGAGCGCTTCGCCGCCTGCGGTCCGGCGGAGGGCGTGCGGCGGATGATCGAGGCGGGCTTCAACGCACCGCTTACCAGCTCCTGCGGTCGCTGGTTCGACGCCGCCTGCGGCCTTTTGGGCGTACGGGCGGTCGCCGGCTTCGAGGGAGAGGCGCCGATGGCGTTGGAATCGCTGGTCCGCAACCCAACGGTCCTGGAGGGCGGCTGGCGGATCGGCGGCGGCGTGCTCGACCTCACCCCCCTGTTGGAAAGTTTGTTGCAGATCAATGCGCAGGACGGGGCGGACCGGTTCCATGGCACCTTGGCCGCGGCGCTGGTGGATTGGGTCCTGCCCGAACTGGCGGCCCGCGGCCTGAACCGTATCGCGCTGTCGGGGGGCTGCCTGATGAACACCGTGCTGGCGGAGAGGCTGACCACCGGCTTCGCGGCGCGCGGCGTCACCGCGCTGCTGCCGCGCCGGGCGCCGGCCAACGACGGCGGGCTGAGCCTGGGACAGGCGTGGGTCGCCATTCAAAGTCTGCATCAGGAAGGACCGCCCCCATGTGCCTCGCCGTCCCCGCCCGCGTGATCGAGCTTCTGGAGGACGACCGCGCCACCGTCAGCCTGGGCGGGGTGAAGGTCGCCTGCTCCCTGTCGCTGGTGGAGGGGGTGGCGGTGGGCGACTATGTGATCGTCCATGTCGGCTACGCCCTGTCCAAGCTCGACCCGGAGGAGGCGGAGCGCACCCTCGCCCTGCTCGCCGAAACCGCCACCATTCCCGCTTCCGACGCCGCCTGAATTCCGGACACCGCCATGACCGCCGCCACGACCGACCGCCGCCTTTTCTCCCGCAAGCTCGACCTCGCCCAGGGCAAAGTGGACATGAGCCACGGATCGGGCGGCAAGGCCATGGCCCAACTGGTGCGGGAACTGTTCGCGGCGGCCTTCGCCAACCCGCTGCTCGACCAGGGCAACGATCAGGCGGCCTTCGACCCGCCCGCCGGGCGCATGGTGGTGACGACCGACGGCTTCGTCGTCTCGCCCCTGTTCTTTCCCGGTGGGGACATCGGCTCGCTGGCCGTGCACGGCACGGTGAACGACGTCGCCATGGCCGGGGCGGTGCCGCTCTATCTGACCGCCGGCTTCATCCTGGAGGAAGGCTTTCCGCTGGCCGACCTGAAACGGCTGGTGGACAGCATGGCCCGCGCCGCACGGGAGGCCGGCGTGTCCATCGTGACCGGCGACACCAAGGTGGTGGAGCGCGGCAAGGGCGACGGCGTTTTCATCACCACCACCGGCATCGGCGTGGTGCCCCCCGGCGTTTCCCCGTCCGGCGAGCGGGCACGGCCCGGCGACGCGATCCTGGTCAGCGGCACCATGGGCGATCACGGCGTCGCCATCATGTCCACCCGCGAGAATCTGAGCTTCGAGACGGACATCCGGTCGGACAGCGCGGCGCTGCACGGGCTGGTTGCCGGCATGGTGGCGGCGGTGCCGGACGTGCATGTGCTGCGCGATCCGACCCGCGGCGGCCTCGCGACGACCCTGAACGAGATCGCCCACCAGTCCGGCGTCGGCATGCTGCTGCGCGAGGCCGACATTCCCCTGCGGGCGGAGGTGGCCGCCGCCTGCGAGCTTCTGGGCCTCGACCCGCTCTACGTCGCCAACGAGGGCAAGCTGATCGCCATCTGCGCGGCGGAGGACGCGGACCGCCTGCTGGCGGCCATGCGCGCCCACCCCCTGGGCGCCGACGCCGCCATCGTCGGCACGGTGGTGGAGGACGCGCACCGCTTCGTGCAGATGGAAACGCGCTTCGGCGGCAAGCGCATCGTGGACTGGCTTTCCGGCGAGCAGCTTCCCCGCATCTGCTGATCCCCTCATCGCTCCCGAAGTGGCAGCCTGTTCGCCCGTTCGGCACCGTCCGGCGTACCGCCATGGATCTGCGGCGGATCAGCCCCGCCGGGGGACCCCGGACGCGCTCCAGGCGTTGCCTCCCCCGGAAGGTGGTCTTTTTCCCGCCAGCCGATTTGCCAGTACGGGGGATCGATGGGTATTCCGCAGTCCATCCAGTTGGGTGCTGCACCGCTGGAGCCGGACACGCTCGCCGGCACGGCCTCCGCCGAGGAGCTGGTGGCGCGCCTGCCGGCCACCGTGCCGTTGCACCGCAACCGGGTCAAGCGGGCCTTCGACCTCCTGGGCGCGTTCGGTCTGATCCTGCTGTTCGGGCCGCTGATGCTGATCGTCGGATTTCTCATCAAGCTGGACGGCGGCCCCGCCGTGTTCGGCCACCGCCGCATCGGGGCGGAGGGGCGGGACTTCACCTGCTGGAAGTTCCGCTCCATGGTGGTCGACGCACCGGAGGTTTTCGACAAGCTGATGAAATCCGACGCGGAGGCCCGCGCCGAATGGGCGGCCACACGCAAGCTGCGCAACGATCCCCGCATCACCTGGGTGGGCCGCTTCCTGCGCCGCACCAGCCTGGACGAACTGCCGCAGCTTCTCAACGTGCTGACCGGCGACATGAGCCTGGTCGGCCCGCGCCCCATCGTGCGGGAGGAGGTGGCACGCTATCACGCATGCTTCCCCTTTTACACGCGGTGCCGCCCCGGCCTGACCGGGCTGTGGCAGGTCAGCGGGCGCAACGACGTGGACTATGGCCGGCGCGTCCAGCTCGACACCGCGTATCTGCTGGGCTGGAGCCTGTGGGGCGACATCCGCATCCTGCTGCGCACGGTCGGCGTGATGCTCAGCGGAAAAGGCGCCTATTAAGGCGTAGAATCACCGTGCCACCCCCTCCCCCTCCCGGAGAATGGCGGCGCGGGGGATGGAGACACATATCCTATCCTGCACGAACCGTCAGGTCCCGCACCGCCAGGGGGCAGGATTTGAGATTGCTTGGGCAACGTGCTAGGTTGCGGAAGGACGACCGGCGGGACCGGCCGGAAGGCCATGCCACGCCGCGCCGTCCGGAAGCACATACGCACCGGCCTCGGGCGTCCGGCAGGCGAAACCCCTGGTACGATAAGGCTTGCAGTCGCGTTGATGGCTTTGATTCCGCCGGCCGGGCCGGCCTGTCGAGAGGGGCGCAGGATGGCGAAACTGCTGGCGGCGCTGTTGCTGCTGATGGTGGCGATGGGACCCGCATGTGCGGTCGCCCCCGCGTCCCGCGCGGACGTCAACATCGCGCTGGAGCATTACCGGCAGGACTTCGCGAAGGCCAAGGGCACCGCCACCCTCCCTTCCCAGGCGGACCGCAACTATCTCCTCTTCTCCGACGTTCTGCGCCGCGTGCTGGCCGAGCATGTGAAGCCGGGCACGCCCCAACAGCTGGTCGAAAAGGCCAACGCCGGACTCCAGAAAAAGAAGAGTGAGGAACCGGGAGCCACCGACCGCGCCCTGACGGAAGCGGCGTTGGACGCGATGCTGTCCTCCCTCGACCCCTATTCGGCCTTCCTCGACTCGGAGCATTTCCGCTACATGCGGGAACAGACCCAGGGCGAATTCGGCGGGCTGGGCATCGAGGTGACGATGGACGACGACAGCGGGCTGATCCGCGTCGTGTCGCCCATCGACGGCTCCCCCGCCGCCCGCGCCGGTCTGCGCACCGGCGACCTGATCGCCAAGATCGACGAGGCGCAGGTGAAAGGCATGAATCTGCGCGACGCGGTCGCCCGCATGCGCGGCCCTGTCGGCACCTCCGTGGCCCTGACCATGCGCCGCAACGGCGGCAACGGCGGCAACGGCGCCGCGAACGGCGGTCCCGACGCGCCGTTCCGCGTCTCCCTGACCCGCGCCATCGTGAAGATCCAGCCCGTGCGCTACCGGCTGGAAGGCGACGTGGCCTACATCCGGATCGCCGCCTTCAACCAGCAGACCTCCCACGCGCTGGACGAGGCGGTGGACGACATGCGCCGGCAGGCTCACGGGCGGCTGGCCGGGGCGGTGCTGGACCTGCGCAACAACCCCGGCGGCCTGCTCGACCAGGCGGTGAACGTCGCCGACCGCTTCCTGGAAGCGGTGGACATCGTGTCGGTGCGCGGGCGCGACCCGGACGAGAACCGCCGCTACACCGGAACGCCGGGCGACCTGCTGGCCGGGCTGCCCATCGTGCTGCTCATCAACAGCGGTTCGGCCTCGGCCTCGGAGATCGTGGCCGGCGCCCTTCAGGACCACAGCCGGGCGCTGCTGTTCGGCACGCGCAGCTATGGCAAGGGGTCGGTTCAGACCATCTCGTCGCTGTCCGGCGACATCGGCATCCGCCTGACCACCGCCCGCTATTTCCGCCCGTCCGGCGGACTGGTCGATTGCTTCGGCGTGTCGCCGAACCTGGAGATCAAGCCGGCCAACGACAACAGCGAGGAATCCCACCCCGATCCGGCGACCTGCGACCCGCACGCCACCCCGCCGCCTCCGCCGCGCGCGTGGCGGATCGAGGATCTGTGCCCGGACGTGGCCGCCGCCCCTTCGAAGCCGGATTCCGACCGCCCGCTGGAATGCGCCGTCGCCGCCATCCGCACCCGCCTGATGGGCACGCTGATCGGGCGTCCGTAAGGCCACCGCCCCCCGAAGAGGCAATACAAAGCCGCGAAGAGGCAAAACAAAAAAGCCCTCCGTCCAGCAGGAACGGAGGGCTTTTTCTGTGTGCTCCGCTCACCGTCCCGAACCCTATGGGCAGGCCGGGACGGTAAGGGGAATGGTGCTACTTCCGCGACCGGGCGCGTGGGGATGGGTCCGCCCGCCCCCTCACGCCCGGCTGTTCGACGTCAGACCACTTCGACGCGCTGCGCTTCCGGACCCTTGACGCCCTGACGGACGGTCACCCGCACCTGCTCGCCGTCGGCGAGCACGTCCAGGCCCGAACGCTCCAGGGCGCGGATGTGGACGAAGATGTCCTTGCCGCCCGTGGACGGGGCGATGAAGCCGAAGCCCTTGGACACGTTGAACCACTTCACGGTGCCGTCCACCGTCTCCTCGGCGCCGCCGCCGTAGCTGCTGCCGCCGCCGTAGCCGCCGCCGTAGCTGTCGCTGCGCGGGGCGCGCGACGCCGGGCGCGGGGATTCGCTGGCGGTCGAGGTGTCGACGTCGTGGATGGTCGCGACCTGCGGGCCCTTCGGGCCGCGGGACAGGTCACAGGTGATGGTGGCACCCTCGGGCAGGCTGTCGTGTCCGCAGAACTGCAGAACCGTGGAATGCAGGAAGGCATCCGGCGAGCCGTCTTCGGGCGTGACGAAGCCGAAGCCTTTCGTCGCGTTGAACCACTTGACGGTGGCGCGGATGTTGCGCTGGGTGATTTCGGGGGCGCGGAAGCTGTTGCGCTGCGGACGGTCGAACATACTTAGTCTCATCTGTCGTGATAGGCCATGCCCCAATCGGCGGGACATGGCCTTCCGAAGATGATCCGTTCCGCCGCGCTTTTCAATTGAGATCGCGCGTGCCGGAAAGAAAGATTCGGCAAAAGCCCAGCCATAGGCCGCCCGGCGGCATCCGGGCGACCAAAAATATCGCAATTGCTGCGAGAATCGGCGCAATGCCCGTCAAGACCGGGCCGTCAGGCCGCCCCGCAACACTTCTTGTGCTTCTTGCCGCTGCCGCAGGGGCAGGGTTCGTTCCGTCCGACCTTGGGGCCGCTGCGCGGGCGGGCGCCCAGCGTGCCGTCCACATAGTACCAGCGGCCGTCCCGCTTGGTGAAACGGCTGGTCTCGTGATGCTTCTGCGGCTTGCCGTTCATGGAGAAGTGGGCGACGAACTCCACCACGCCGTCCTCGTCGTCCACCCCGCCGGCTTCGGTGGCGCGGACCTCAAGGCCGGTCCACAGGCTGTTGGCGGCCCAGGTCTCGATCTCCTTGCGGTCGAAATCCTCGCGGGTTTCCGGCAGCAGCGTCTCCTGGAGATAGTCGATCTTCCCACAGGCGAAGGCCGAATAGCGCGACCGCATCAGCGCCTCGGCGGTGGGCGCCGGCGCGGTTCCATCCAGATAGGGGCCGCAGCAGGCATCCAGGGTCTTGCCGGAACGGCAGGGGCATTCGGTGGTGGCGGTGGTGGTCATGGCTCCCAAAGTCCTGCTGTGGCCTCTCGGTTTCGGGGCGCCATGCATAGCGCAGCCCGCCGCGCCCGCACAGCGGGAATTTTCCCGGACATGCCCGCCATTCCTGAGCACCTCCGGGAAATCCGTCCGCCGCCGCCGTTGCGCTCAAGGCCGCGGTCTGCGACACCATCGGCACGGGCGTGATCGCCGTTGCCATCGACGCCACGCCCCTGATTCCCGAAATTCCGCGCCAAGCCTCGCCATGACCGTCAAGACGACCAAAACCGCCCAGGCCAAAACCGCCCAGGCCAAAACAACCCGGATCAAAGTCGCCCGTCCGCAGCCCGATCTGTCCTTCGAAACCGCGCTCGGCCGGGGGCGGCTGGTCTGCGGCATCGACGAGGTGGGACGCGGCCCGCTCGCCGGTCCCGTCGTGGCCGCCGCCGTGGTGCTTCCCGCGGGCGGCCTGCCGGACGCGCTGGCCCGCGCCATCAACGACAGCAAGGCGCTGAGCCTGCGCGCCCGCGAGGCGCTGGAGCCGGAGATCCGCGCCCATGCCCTGGCCGTCGCCCTGGCCGAAGCCACCCCGGCGGAGATCGACGCCCTCAACATCCACAAGGCCACCCTGCTGGCCATGAAGCGCGCCTATGAGGCGTTGCCGGGCGAGCCGCCCGCCGTCGCCCTGATCGACGGGAAGTTCAAGCCGGACCTGTCCTGTCTGATGGAAGCCATCGTGAAAGGCGACGGGCGCAGCCAGTCCATCGCCGCGGCCTCCATCGTCGCCAAAGTGGCGCGCGACCGCGAAATGCTGCGGCTGGCGGAACTCCACCCGCACTACGGCTGGGACCGCAATGCCGGCTACCCGACGCCGGAACATCTGGAAGCGCTGCGCCGCCACGGCGTGACGCCCCACCACCGAGTCACTTTTGCACCAGTCCGCGCCCAAATCGAACGGGCCGGCTGACCGCCGCGACTCCGGTGCAAGAAATCAGTTGACGGCGACTCGGCGGCGAATCATTGTCCGGATGACTGATTCGCTGTTTTGGTTGCGTCAATGCTCCCCCTGAACAAAATTCTCGTGGGCGATTGCATCGCCCTCATGAATGAAATGCCGGCTGAATCGGTGGACCTTGTCTTTGCCGATCCGCCTTATAACCTCCAGCTGGGGGGCGAACTCTTGCGCCCGAACCATTCCAGGGTCGATGGAGTGGAAGAAGACTGGGATAAGTTCGAGGATTTCGAGACCTACGACCGCTTTACGCGGGACTGGCTCGCCGCTGCCCGCCGCATCCTGAAACCCGATGGATCGTTGTGGGTGATCGGCAGCTACCACAACATCTTCCGTGTCGGCGCCACGCTGCAGAATCTGGGCTTCTGGATTCTGAACGACATCGTGTGGCGCAAGACCAACCCGATGCCGAATTTCCGCGGCACGCGCTTCGCCAACGCGCATGAGACCATGATCTGGGCCTCGCGCGAGAAGGACGCCCGCTACCGCTTCAATTACGACGCCATGAAGGCGCTGAACGACGATCTGCAAATGCGCAGCGACTGGCTGCTGCCGATTTGCAGCGGCGGGGAGCGCCTGCGCGACGAGGAAGGCCGCAAGGCCCACCCCACGCAGAAGCCGGAATCGCTGCTCTACCGCGTCATCCTGTCCTCCTCCCGTCCCGGCGACACGGTGCTGGACCCCTTCTTCGGCACCGGCACCACCGGTGCGGTGGCGAAGCGGCTGGGCCGCAACTGGATCGGGCTGGAGCGCGACCCGACCTACGCCAAGGCCGCCACCGCCCGCATCGACGCGGTGGAGGAGGCGCCCGACGCCACCGTTCTGGACACGCCGCCGAAGCGCTCCGCTCCGCGCATTCCCTTCGGCTGGGTGGTGGAACGCGGCCTGCTGCGTCCCGGCACCACGCTGTTCGACCAGCGCCGCCGCGTGGCCGCCCGCGTGCGCGCCGACGGCACGCTGATCGGGTCCGGCCCGCGGGGCGACCATCGCGGCTCCATCCATCAGGTGGGTGCGGCCATGGCCGGGCTGCCGGCCTGCAACGGCTGGACCTTTTGGCACTATGAGGATGACGGCGACCTGCGCCCCATCGACGTGCTGCGCGAACGCATCCGCTCCGAAGCCACCGCCTGACTTGATGCCTGACCTGGGGCCTGCCCCGGCGCGGGGCGGCCTTCGGCGCCCCCCGTTCCCGCAAGTTCGGCATTGGAGCCCCTCATTATCGACGCCCGCATGCCTTGGCAGGACAAGGACGGCGTGATAGGCGTGTGCGCCATGAACAAACTCTTCGCCACCGTCACCGCTCCGGCGCCCCGTTCGGCCCCGGCTGCGCTTTCCACCCGTTGTTTCGTGCGCGATCTGGTGATGGACGCGCTGATCGGCGTCTATGCCCATGAGCGGATCAAGCCGCAGCGCGTCCGTCTGAACCTCGACCTGGAAGTCGCCGCTCCCGGCGTCACCGGCGAGGACATGGCGGCGGTGGTGAAGGGGCTGGTCAGCCAGGGCCATGTCACCCTGATCGAAACGCTGGCCGAGCGGATCGCCGCGCGCTGCCTCTCCGACGAGCGGATCTCCACCGTCAAGGTGCGGGTGGAGAAACTGGACGTGTTCCCGGACGCCGCCAGCGTCGGCGTCGAGATCGAACGCGCGCGGGCTTGATAATCAGGCCGCCGGTTCGGCCACTGGTACCGCGACGCGGCCTGCCGTGACGGCGGGCGGCGCCATGGGCGCTGCGGTCAGCGGCAGATGGATGGTGAAGCGGCAGCCGGCCCCCGGCTGCGAAGCCACGGCGATGCGCCCGCCCAGCGTCCCCGTGACGATGTTGTAGACGATGTGCAGGCCGAGCCCGCTGCCGCCTTCCGCGCGGCGCGTGGTGAAGAAGGGCTCGAAAATGCGATCGATGTGCTCCGGCGGAATGCCGCGGCCATTGTCGGCGAAGTCCAGAACGACGGCTGTCGCGCTGGCGGCGGACGGATCGTCGGTGAAAGGGCCGGCGGCGCTCACGGTGATGGCGATGGTGCCCGGCACGTCGGGCTGGAAGGCGTGCAGCAGCGCGTTGATGACCAGATTCGACACGACCTGCGACAGGGCGCCCGGATAGCTGTCCATGACCAGCCCGTCCGGGCAATCCAGAGTCACCCGGTGGCCGGTGCGTTTCAGTTGCGGGGCCAGGCTGCCCAGCACCCCGTCCAGATAGCCGCGCAGTTCGAAGGTCCGCCGCGCCTCGGACGTCTGGTCCACGGCCACCTGCTTGAAGCTCTGCACCAGCGTGCAGGCGCGGTCCAGATTGCCGAGGATGATGGCGGCCCCCTCCTCGATCCGGTTCACGAACTCCTCCAGGTCGCGGCGGCGCAGGCCACCGTCCGCGGCCGCGGCGCGGAACTGGCGTGCCTGTTCGGTGAGGTAGCTGGCGGCGGTCACGCCGATGCCCACGGGCGTGTTGATCTCGTGCGCCACCCCGGCCACCAGCGCCCCCAGCGAGGCCAGCTTTTCCGCCTGGACGAGGCTCCTCTGCGTCTGCTGAAGGTCGTGCAGCGCGCGTTCCGCCTCCTCCTTCGCGGCGACCAGCGCCTTTTCGGCGTATTTGCGGGCGGAGATGTCGTGCAGCGCCAGGAACATCGACTCCACGCCGTCGTAATCCATCGCCATGGCCGACAGAATGCCCCAGAAGGGTCGCCCCTCCGCGGTCCTCAGCCGCGTTTCGACGTCGGACAGCCGCCCCCGGCGGAACACGTCGGCGGCGAAACCGCTCCAGTCGATCCCCTCCTCCAGGAAATCCGGCACCGCGCGGTCCAGAACGGAGGGGCCGGAGGTTTCCAGAAGGTCGGCGGTCGGGGCGTTGGCGAACAGAATGCGCCCGTCGATGCGCCGCGCGATGACGATGGGAAAGGGCGAGGATTGCAGAATGGTGTTCAGCCGCCCCTCGCTGGCCCGCAGGGCCGCTGTCTGGCGGTGCAGCGCGGCCAGCGCCCCGGCGAAACGCTCCACCGCCTCGCCGATGCGGTCGAACTCCTCCAGCGAGGCGGGCGGCAGCGCCACCGGGCGCGGGTTCCGTTGCAGGGCATGCAGCGTGGCGCTGACCCGCAAGACCGGCACCACGACATGGCGGCGCAGCAGGGCCGTCACGATCCCAAGCAGCAGGATGGCCGCGGCGATCCCCGCCACCCCGGTCCACAGCCCGCGCCAGCCGTCCGCGACGATGCGGTCGGTCATATCCAGTGTTGTGGCGGCGGCGTCGCTGGACAGGCTGTCGGCCAGCGTCTTCAACTGGCGGTAAGCCAGATCGCTGTCCCGCCGCACCTGGGCCAGCACGGTCAGCCGGCCCCGGTGCAGGTCGGTCACCGTGCGCGCCGCCGCGAAGCGGTCCAGAACGGCGGCGAGGCGGTTGGGCTGGACGGCCGGTCCCGTCCTCATGCTGGACAGGCTGCCCAGCAGGGCCTGCTGGTTGTTCAGAAGCCCCAGAATCTCGACGTCCACCAGGGCGAGCTGTTCCGCCGTTTCGGTGGCAGCCGCCTGCCCATAAAGGCGGCGCAGATGATACAGATTGCTGAGAAAGGCATAGTCCTGGACCGCCTTGTCCGGCTCCGCCAGCAGCGAGGTGGCGAGCGCCAGCGCGTCGTCCACCCCGGCCATCTGATCGCGGAGGCTGGCGCTCAGCGCGTCGATCAGGTCGGCGCGGTGGTTGCTGCGCCGCACGGCGCTCAGCGCGCGGTCCAGCTTGTCCAGAACGGCGACGTCCACCACCAGGGCGAACTGGCTGGCCAGCGCCTCCGCCTCGTCCAGGGCGGCGGCGCGGCGGGCGCGGTCGCGGCTGTTCAGGATTACTTCGGCCAGCCGGCTCAATTGCGCGGCGGTCAGGGCGTCGCGGTGCTGGGCGCCGATGCGCGGCACGGTGACGTTGCGGGCCTCCTCCGCGATTCCGACGATGCCGACGAAAGCCGAACCGACCACCGCCGTCAGGGTCGCCAGCACCATGGCAACGGCGGCGGCCAGCATCACCGCCACGGCCTGAAGACGGGGCTTGCGCCCGGTGCGGCTGTCCTCTCCGGCCATAGGCGCGGAAGGACGGGACGTGTCACCGTCGGCGACCGCCGCTATGATATCCGCTACCGCGATGCCGCCCGGCTCGACCGGCCCCCGATTGTCCATTCAGCCATCCCGGCGCGCCGTTCAGGACAGAACGCTCCCATGAAAATATCCCACAGGATGCGCGGCCGTCCGTTCTGCACGCATCGGCAAGGTATCCCGATCCGGGGTCCTTCCTCCAGGCGATTTTCCGAAATTCGGAGCGGCTTAGCACCGCAGGTCAAAGATTGGCGGCTGCGATAATCGAGTGCGGCACCGGGCGCGCGGCGATTTCCTGGATCAGCTTTTGGCGGAGTGCTTGAACGAAGCTGCCGCGGTCCATCGCCGTCTTCACGAAACAGTTCATGCCGCCGATGACGTTCTCTTGGTAATACTCTTCCAGCCACGGAAACTCGTCCAGGATGGCCAGGGCGTTGATGGTGATCCCCTGCCGCTCGGCGCGGTCGCGGGCGTCCGCAGGCTCCGGACCGCTGTTGGAAAAGCCGTTCGACACGATGTCGATGACCTTGCGCGGCGCGTCGTAGCCATTGCCGGCGAACAGTTTGGCCGACTCGTCGATGGCGCTGCCCAGCGCCGTGGAGTCTCCTTGGAAGCCGCGCGGCGCCTTGTCGATCCGGTTCGCGAAGGCGGCGACCTCCTCCGCGCTGGTCAGGGCGGTCCAGGGCACAAGGACGCGCAGGCTGCGCGGGCCGGAGAAGACCACCAGGGTCGCCGCCATGCCGCCCATCGTCACCGCGTCGCTCACGTCCGGATCGCGGAAGGCCGCCGCGTGCCCCTGCAACTGGAACTCCAGATCCCCGTCGGTGATGGAGGCCGATCCGTCGATGGCCAGCACCAGTTCCAGCGCCACGCGGCGTCCGGCGGGTGCCGGGGCCTTCTTCGCCTTCGGCTCCGCCCGCAGGGGGCCGGCAAGCCACGCGCCGGCCAGGAAAGCCGGCAAGGCCAGGATCGTCCGCCGCCTCATGATGCTCCGTCCACCTTTCATCATGCGTGGGCCAGCGCGTGGCGCGCTACCTTCATCATGACGGAGGGAAGGGCCTGCCCGCCCAGCCGGTCCACCGGAACCCACAGCCCCTCGGCCTTCCGCCAGCCGTCGCCGGCCTTGCCCGCGACGACCCCAAGTTCGAGGTGAAAATGGCTGAAAGTATGGCGGACCACGCCCGGCAGGCTGCGCCAGGACAGGTCCAGCGGCGCCGCCGCCGCCAGTTCCGCACCGGTCGGGGCGTGGCCGGCCCAGGGGGTGGAGGGCACCTCGGTCATGCCGCCCAGCAACCCGTCCTCCGCCCGGCGGCGCAGCAGCACGGCCCCCTCCGGGTTCAGCAGCCAGAAGGCGACGCCGCGCCGGGTCGGCTTGTCCGCCTTGGCGGCCTTGCGGGGAAGCTGCTCCTGGATGCCGGCGGCGCGGGCGGCGCACCAGTCCGACCAGGGGCAGAGCATGCATTTCGGCTTGCGCGGCGTGCAGACGGTGGCCCCCAGATCCATCATCGCCTGGGCATAGTCGCCGGGCCGCTCGTCCGGCGTCAGAAGGGCGGCCAGCGCCCTCAGCTTCGGCTTCACCCCGGGCAGCGGTTCCTCCACCGCGAAGACACGGGACACCACCCGCTCCACATTGCCGTCGACCACGGTCGCCTTGTGGCCGAAGGCGATGGCGGTGATCGCCGCAGCGGTGTAGGCGCCGATGCCGGGCAGGGCCAGCAGGGCCACCTCCCTGTCCGGAAAGCGCCCCTCCCGCTCCGCCGCCACCACCTGCGCGCATTTGTGCAGGTTGCGCGCCCGCGCGTAGTAGCCGAGCCCCGCCCAGGCCACCAGCACGTCGTCCAGCGGGGCCGCGGCCAGTTCCCTCACCGTGGGCCAGCGTTCGGTGAAGGCGCGGAAATAGGGGGCCGCGGCGGGCACCGTGGTCTGTTGCAGCATGATCTCCGACAGCCAGACCCGGTAGGGATCGGCGGTCTCCCCCGGCTTGGCGCGCCAGGGCAGGTCACGGCGGTTGCGGTCGTACCAGGAGAGAAGGCGCCGGGCGGCGTCCTTGGGGGTGTTGTCGGGAGGCGTCGTCATGGCGGCAAGACATAGGGCGAACAGACCCGCCGATAAAGGGCCGCCGAAAAAAGGCCGGCAGCGGGGGTGCTGGCGAAAGTCCTCCCGCTTGCGCTAGGGTGCGCGGACCATCATCAGGAAGCCATTCATGAACGGACCGCGGCGAATCGGCCAGACCGTGCCCGAGGTGGCCGGCAAGGCTCTGGGCAAGCGCGGGCTGGCCTTCGGCTCGCTCATCAACGACTGGCCGTCCATCGTCGGCCACCAGTTGAGCCTGCGCACCGCCCCCGACAAGCTGAGCTTCCCCCGCGGCAAGCGGGAGGACGCCGTCCTGCACATCCGCGCCATGGGCGCCATCGCGCTGGAGCTTCAGCATCTGGAGCCGCAGATCGTGGAGCGGATCAACAGCTTCTTCGGCTACCGCGCGGTGGCGAAGATCAAGCTGATCCACGCCGCCCCCCTGTCCATGCCGAAGCCGGTGGCGCGCCCGCGCGACCTGACCATGGACGAGGAGATGTCGGTGATGACCACCACCGCCGCCGTGGAGGACGAGGAATTGCGGGCCACGCTGGAGCGCTTCGGGCGGTCGCTGCTGGCCCGCCCGCGCCCCGCGCCGCGCCGCCGCTGACCATTCCCCCGCGGAGACGGCCCGGACCGGGCCACACTCTTGCCGCAAAAGGGGTGTTTCGGTTATACCATCAACATCTGGTAGGGATGAGGCCAAAGTGAACCGCAACCTTTTGGGCATCGTCGCCCTGATCGCGGTCGGCATGACGCTGATCATCGGGCTCGCCATCGCCGGCTCCCGGCCCTCTAATGGACAGACCTTGCCTGTACAGACGGCGCCTGTACAGACGGCGCAGGCTCCGGCCCCCTCGACCGCCGATCTGCTGGCTGACCGCGTGCTCGGCAATCCCGACGCGCCGGTGACGATCCTCGACTATTCGTCGATGACCTGCCCGCACTGCGCCACCTTCCACACCGAAATCCTGCCGAAGATCAAGGAAGCCTACATCGACACCGGCAAGGCGAAGCTGATCTTCCGCGACTTCCCCTTCGACCAGACGGCCCTGCGCGCCTCCATGCTGGCCCGTTGCGCCCCGGCGGAGCGCTATTACCCGCTGCTCGACGTGCTGTTCAAGAGCCAGGGCCAGTGGAGCCGCGCCGCCGATCCGGCCAAGGCGCTGGCCCAGTACGGCAAGCTGTCGGGCATGAGCGAGCAGACCATCAACGCCTGCCTCAACAACCAGGCGCTGGCTGACGGCATCCTGCAAAGCCGCCTGGTCGGTCAGGACAAGTACAAGGTGGAGGCCACCCCGACCTTCGTCATCAACGAAGGTGCGGCCACCATCAGCGGCGCCCAGCCGTTCGAGACCTTCGCCGCCGCCATCGACAAGCTGGTGAAGTAAGGACCGGGCAGAAGGCGTCGATCCCGTGCACTTCACGCGCCTCCGCCTGTCCGGCTTCAAGTCGTTCGTCGACGCCACCGATCTGGTGATCGAGCCGGGCATGACCGGCATCGTCGGCCCCAACGGCTGCGGCAAGTCGAATCTGGTGGAGGCGCTGCGCTGGGTGATGGGGGAAACCTCCGCCAAGAAGATGCGCGGCGACGACATGGACGACGTCATCTTCGGCGG
>JAEYPE010000192.1 GCA_023411035.1 Pseudomonadota bacterium | reverse complement strand
CGAGCACGAAATTCCGGATACTCCTCGACCAGCACGCCGGCCAGCGTATCCTTGCCATGGCCGAAGTTGTGCTCCCGATGGTAACCGCCGGTCTTCAGAACGTTGAAGGTCTCGTTCTCGATCTTCCACCGTGCTCGGCCACAGGCGGCCAAGTCGGCCACGCTGGCGCGGCTGACCGGCAGATCGGTGACGAAGCTGGAGCGGCAGGTCGGCTTGGTCGCACCCGGCTTGCTGATCTCGACCTCCAGCCAATTGACCGTCAGCGCGTCGTCGCCGTCGCGCAGCGGCACCCCGCTCATCCAGCGGTACCGGTAGACCCGCTTCTCGGCCCCGCGCCCCTTGGTCTCGGTCAGGCTGTCCAACTCGACGCCGGTCAGGTCCTCGGCCAGCGTCTTGTGGCTGGACGGCTTGCACACCAGCAGGAAATGCCCGCCGACGGCCTGGAGGGCCTGACACAGCGGCTGGCGGGCGTACAGGTCGGCACCCAGGTAGACCGGCTTCAGCCACGCATACGCCGGCCGCAACCGCGCCAGCCAACGCTTGGCCGCGGCGGTGTCGCAATCCTGCTTGGCCGCCCCGTCCTGCGGGCGCACGAACTCCGGCGGCAGCGGCAGTACCGTTTTGTGGCCGGGCGCCACCAGCGTGGCGCCGACGAAGCCGTGGAAATACTCCACCGCGCCGTCCGCGCGTTTGCGCGTCGAACAGTGCGGGCAGGAGAGCTTGCGCGAGCAGAAGTGCTCGGAGCCGTCCAGCGCGGTCAGCACCCGCCCCTCCAGACAGCGCATCGCTTCCAGCCCGCCGCGCGCGTCGAGGTCGCGCAGGATGGTGGCGAAGACGGGATCGATGTGGTCGGGGGGGCACCCCGTCCAGCATCGCCCGGAGGTGGTTGTCGCTGGGGATGGCGGTCATCCCGGACAGCGTGTGGGCGTTTGACCGTCCCCGCCCCGGACCTTCGGCCAAGGACCGCTGGTGCGCCAGGAACGAAGGGCTCTGCATGAAGAACACGGAAAAGGCCGCCAACCCGATGTCCGCCATCGTGTAGCGCCCGTTGCGGCCCGTCCGCCGGTCCGGCAGCACGGCGCAGCGGTCCCGCAGCGCCGCTATGTACCCTTCAAGCCCGTCCATCCGGAGCTTGAATCACATCCCGAATCCGCAGCAAAGCTCATTTCCATCAAAATGAGATCGGCATGTACCATGCCAGTGAGACTGAAATGTTATGAAGCGGCGAACAAATGGAAAGAAAAAATCGCACTATTTTAAATAAAACACATAAATGTTCTTCATTCCGCAACTGCGAACAAAAGAAGCTCGCGAACTGACTTTCCACTCAGCGTTACAGGAATGGCGACTCGGATACCGCAATATCTGCATCCCATGGGGAAGATCGCAATCTTTTCCGTCTTGCCAATGCCTTGGACAACGCCACAGGCGATGCGGGGACGACGTAGAAACCGTATCGAACTTATGTAACGGCTCGCCAAACGCTCAAGTTTGGGGCTTCCGCTCCTGACTGCCATTCAACGTCATCCAATGGCCACCCAACGGCCATCCAACGGCCATCCAACGGACGTGACTAGCAGGCGCCGGAGAGGAAGATGCCCCGCCTCATGGAAGGGCGTCCTAACGGCAGGGGGATGGGAACAGCGGGGGACGGCGATGACAACGGCTGACGTGAACGATCTGGTGTCGGTGAAAAAAGCCGACGTCGCGCCGACGCAGAAATCAGACAAGCTGACCTTGCTCCCACTCGTTGCGCTCGTCGTCGGCTCGATGATTGGCGGCGGGGTTTTCAATCTTCCGTCGGACATGTCCAAGGGCGCGTCGCCCGGCGCCATCCTGATCGGCTGGCTGATCACCGGCATCGGCATGCTGATGCTGGCCTTCGTGTACCAAAGCCTGGCCGTACGCAAGCCGAGTTTGAACGCAGGCCCTTATGCCTACGCCAAGGCCGGCTTCGGCCCGTTCGTCGGCTTCAACAGCGCCTGGGGCTATTGGCTGAGCGCCTTCCTTGGAAACGTGGCCTACGCGGTGGCCATCTTCTCGGCGCTGTCCCACTTCTTCCCCATCTTCGGTGACGGCAACAACCTGCCCTCCATCGTCGGCGCGTCGCTGTGCCTGTGGCTGATCCACGCGCTCGTGCTCAGCGGCATCAAGCAGGCGGCCTTCGTGAACGTCGTCACCTCGATCGCCAAGCTGGTGCCGCTGTTCCTGTTCATCCTGGTGGCCATCGTCGGCTTCCATTGGGACCGGTTCACCGTGGATTTCTGGGGAACCGGCGCCGGGTCCGGCACGGGCGGCCTCGGCACGGTCGTCGATCAGGTGAAAAGCACCATGCTGGTGACGCTGTGGGTGTTCATCGGCATCGAAGGCGCCAGCGTCTATTCCGCCCGCGCGGCCCGCCGCTCCGACGTCGGGCGAGCCACCGTGATCGGGTTCGTCGGTGCGTTGGGAATCTATGTTCTGGTGTCGCTTCTGGCCACGGGCATCCTGCGGCAACCCGAACTCGCCGACCTCAAGGTGCCCTCCATGGCGGGCGTGTTCGAGCCCCTCGTCGGACCGTGGGGCGCCGCCCTGATCAACATCGGCCTGATGATCTCCGTCGGCGGCGCCTTCCTGTCCTGGACGCTGCTGTGCGCGGAGATTCCCTACACCTGCGGCCGCGACGGGACCTTCCCGAAATGGTTCGCCGCGGAGAATGCCAACGGGTCGCCGGTGAACGCGTTGTGGGCGACCAATCTTCTGATCCAGCTCTTCCTCGCGCTCAGCTTCTTTTCGCGAAGTGCGTACCAGTTCTTCTACTTCATCGCCTCGGTCGCCATTCTTCCCCCCTACGTCCTGTCCGGCGCCTACGCGTTGAAACTGGCCCTGACCGGCGACGGCTACGGCGCCGAACCGCGGACGAAGGGCATCCTGATCGGCGCCTTGGCGACGGCTTACGGCCTGTGGCTCGTCTACGCGGCCGGCCTTCAGTACCTGCTGATGTGCGCGATCCTCTTCGCACCGGGAATCCTGGTCTATGTCCGGGCCCGGCGCGAATGCGGGGAGCGCGCCTTCACCGGCGTGGAGATGGTCATCGCGGCGCTCATCGCCGTCCTCGCCGTCCTCGCCGCATGGCTCATGTGGACCGGCACGATCAGCCCTCTGTGACGGCTCATGGGACGGCCCGGTCGACGGCACGAGACAACAAGGCCCGCGCGCGGAATCCCCGGGCCATCGAAGCAGGGAGATGCATCATGTCTGAAGTCGGCGTGCATTCGGAAGTCGGCAAGCTGCGGACCGTCCTGGTTTGCCGGCCGTCTCTGGCGCACCAGCGCCTCACTCCCGGCAACTGCCACGACCTTCTGTTCGACGACGTCATCTGGGTGCACGAGGCGCAGAAGGACCACCACGACCTCGTGCTGAAGATGGAGGAGCGAGGGGTCGAGGTGCTGGACCTGCACGACCTGCTGGCAACGACGCTCGACGATCCGCAAGCGCGGAAATTCGTGCTCGACCGCCGCGTCACCGCCAACACCGTCGGGGTCGCCGCCGTGGAGGTCATGCGCCCCTGGCTGGACGAGATGCCGTCCATGCGGCTCGCCGTCCATCTCATCGGCGGCATCGCCATATCGGACCTGCCGGACAACACCGTGAGCGTGTTGCTGAACGAGGCGTTCGGCGGCACCGATTTCGTGCTGCCACCGATTCCCAACACGCTGTTCCAGCGGGACCCGTCCTGCTGGATCTACAACGGCGTGACCTGCAACCCGATGTATTGGCCCGCCCGCAAGCCTGAAACGCTGCTGCAGCGCGCCGTCTACAAGTTCCATCCCCGCTTCCGGGACGGCGGCTTCACCATCTGGTGGGGCGATTCCGACGAGGACTTCACCGGCGCCTCGCTGGAGGGCGGCGACGTGATGGCGGTCGGCAAGGGCGTCGTCCTCATCGGCATGGGGGAGCGCACCAACCGTCAGGCGGTCGGGCAGGTCACCCGCGAGCTGTTCCGCAACAAGGCGGCGTCGCGGGTTATCGGCTGCCTGATGCCGAAGAGCCGCGCGGCGATGCACCTGGACACGGTGTTCAGCTTCTGCGACCGCGACCTGGTGACGGTCTTCCGCGAGGTCGTGGACCAGATCCGCTGCTACAGCGCCTATCCCATCGACGACGAGGGCCGCTTCGAGGTGCGGCCCGAGACGAAGCCGCTGCTTGAGGTCGCCGCCGAGGCGCTGGGAATCCCCAAGCTCCGCGTCGTCGGCACCGGCGGCAACGCCTACGAGGCGGAGCGCGAGCAGTGGGACGACGGCAACAACGTCGTGGCGCTCGAACCCGGCGTGGTGGTGGCCTACGACCGCAACACTTACACCAACACGCTGCTGCGCAAGGCCGGCATCGAGGTCATCACCGTCCGCGGCGCCGAACTCGGCCGCGGCCGGGGCGGCGGCCACTGCATGACCTGCCCGATCTGGCGAGAGCCGGCCTACTGACGACACGCGCGCTGCGAACAAGGGAGGAACCCGATGAGCTTCAACCTGCGCAACCGCTCGCTGCTGACCGTTCAGGACTACACGCCGCAGGAATTCCGCTACCTGCTCGATCTGGCACGCGACCTCAAGCGCGCGAAGTACGCCAAGACCGAGCAGCAGCACCTGCGCGGCAAGGAGATCTGCCTGATCTTCGAGAAGACCTCGACGCGGACCCGCTGCGCCTTCGAGGTGGCCTGCTACGACCAGGGCGCCAACGTCACCTACCTCGATCCCGCCGGCTCGCAGATCGGCCATAAGGAGTCCTTCAAAGACACGGCCCGCGTCCTCGGCCGGATGTACGACGCCATCGAATACCGCGGCGCGGCGCAGCAGGGCGTGGAACAACTGGCCAAGTACGCGGGCGTGCCGGTCTACAACGGCCTCACCGACGAGTACCATCCGACGCAGATGCTCGCCGACGTCATGACGATGCGCGAGCACGCGGACAAGCCGATCCCCGCCATCAAGTACGTCTATGTCGGCGACACCCGATCGAACATGGGGCATTCGCTGCTGATCGTCGGCTGCCTGATGGGCATGGACGTGCGGATCTGCGGGCCGCGGAGCCTGTGGCCGTCGGACGAGTACACGGAAATCGCCCAGAAGCTCGCCCGCGAGTCCGGTGCACGGCTGATGATCACCGACAACACCGACGAGGCGGTGAACGGGGTGGACTTCATCCACACGGACGTCTGGGTCTCCATGGGCGAGCCCAAGGAGGTGTGGAAGGAGCGGATCGACCTGCTCAAGCCCTATCAGGTCAATCCGGCGCTGATGGCGGCGAGCGGCAACCCGCAGGTCAAGTTCATGCATTGCCTGCCGGCGTTCCACGATGCCGAGACGACGCTCGGCCGGCAGATCGCCCAGGACTACGGCATGCCCAACGGGCTGGAGGTCACCAACGACGTCTTCGAATCGCCGGCGAACGTCGCGTTCGAGCAGGCGGAGAACCGCATGCACACCATCAAGGCGCTGCTGGTCGCCACGCTGGGGGAATGACGCCATGCGCATCGTCGTAGCCCTGGGCGGGAACGCCCTGCTGAAACGCGGCGAGCCGATGACCGCCGAGGCGCAGCGCGCCAACGTCCGCCGAGCCGCCGAGGCGCTCGCTCCCGTCGCCGGGGAGCACCAGCTGGTGGTCAGCCACGGCAACGGGCCGCAGGTCGGCCTCCTGGCGCTCCAGGGCGCGGCCTACAAGCCGGACGAGGCCTATCCCCTGGACGTCCTCGGCGCCGAGACCGAGGGCATGATCGGCTACATGATCGAGCAGGAGATGGGCAACCTGCTGCCCTTCGAGGTTCCCTTCGCCACGCTGCTGACCATGGTGGAGGTCGATGGCGACGATCCGGCGTTCAAGGATCCCACCAAGTTCGTGGGTCCGGTCTACGCCGCCGCGGAGGCCGAGCGCATCGCGGCCGAAAAGGGCTGGGTCTTCAAGCCGGACGGCGCGTCGTGGCGGCGCGTCGTGCCGTCGCCGGCGCCCAGGCGCATCTTCGAGATCAGGCCGATCCGCTGGCTGCTGGAGCATGGAACCATCGTGATCTGCGCCGGCGGCGGCGGCATCCCCACCATGTAC
>JAEYPE010000178.1 GCA_023411035.1 Pseudomonadota bacterium | reverse complement strand
TTGGCGAAGACGCGGGTGTAGGTCGGCGCGTTGGACTTCGGCTTGGCCTGGGTGCCGGTGACGACGTCGAACTTGGCGACCGCGTGCAGCTTGTCGGCGGACGCCTCGGCGGGGCCGTAGCCCTTGCCCTTCCTGGTGACGACGTGGATCAGGACGGGCTTGTCGTCGTCGGCGTCGCGCACGTTCTGGAGGACCGGCAGCAGATGCTCCAGATTGTGCCCGTCGATCGGGCCGATATAGTAGAAGCCCAACTCCTCGAACAGCGTGCCGCCGGTGACCATGCCGCGGGCGTATTCCTCCGCCCGGCGGGCCGCCGTGCGCAGCGGGCGGGGCATGTGTCCGGCCAGATCCTCCGCGAAATGCCGCAAGGTCAGGAAGGGCTTGGACGAGATCAGCCGCGACAGGTAGGCGCTGAGGGCGCCCACGGGCGGTGCGATGGACATGTTGTTGTCGTTCAGCACCACGATCACCCGGCTGTTGCCGGAGCCGATGTTGTTCATCGCCTCGTACGCCATGCCGGCGCTCATGGCGCCGTCGCCGACCACGGCGACCACATGGTTGCGGCGGCCCAGCCGGTCGCGCGCCACCGCCATGCCCAGCCCCGCCGACATGGCGGTGGAGCTGTGCGCCGCGCCGAAGGGGTCGTACGCGCTCTCCGTACGTTTCGTGAATCCGCTCAATCCCCCGCCGGTACGGAGCGTGCGGATGCGGTCGCGGCGCCCGGTCAGGATCTTGTGCGGATAGCACTGGTGCCCGACGTCCCAAATCAGCCGGTCCGTGGGCGTGTCGAAAACGTAATGCAGCGCCACGGTCAGCTCGACCACTCCCAGACCGGCACCCAGATGCCCGCCGGTCACCGACACGGCGTCGATGGTTTCCGTCCGCAGTTCGTCGGCCAGTTGGCGCAGTTGGCCCGGCTTCAGCCGGCGCAGATCGACGGGGGTGCGCACCCGGTCGAGCAGAGGGGTCTTGCTGGTCGGGGTTTTGTTCTTCATGGCCGGTGCCTCTCCCCCTTATGGGCCGTCATCCGTTGCAGCGGTCCCGCGCGCTGTGGTTTTGCGGCTTTGGCAGGATGAAAGGCGGAGCCGGTCCGCACCAGAGTCCGGAAAGTATCATACAGTAACCTACCTGCCGTGCGTCTCCGGGCGCTCCAAACTGGAGCGTGACGCAATTCCAGGGATAAGCGCATGACGGCAATCCACCATGGGGAGGTAGAGGCGTAGCCATGGCCGTTCCCCCGATCCAGGCGGCGCTGGTCGGCGCCTATGTGCTGCGCCAGCGCCTCGCCGGCAACCGGCGCTTCCCGCTGGTGCTGATGCTGGAGCCGTTGTTCCGCTGCAATCTCGCCTGCGCCGGCTGCGGCAAGATCGACTATCCCGACCCCATCCTGCGCCGCCGCCTGTCGGTGGAGGAGGCCTTGGGCGCGGTGGACGAATGCGGCGCGCCGGTGGTTTCCATCGCCGGGGGGGAGCCGCTGCTGCACCCGGACATCCATAGGATCGCCGCCGGCATCGTGGCGCGGCGGAAATTCGTCTATCTCTGCACCAACGCCCTGCTGCTGGAAAAGCGGCTGGACCGCTTCACCCCCAGCCCCTTCTTCACATGGTCGGTCCATCTGGACGGCGGGCGGGAGGAGCATGACAAGGCGGTCTGCCAGCCGGGCGTCTACGACCGCGCCGTCGCCGCGATCCGGACGGCCAAGGCTCGCGGATTCCGGGTCAACATCAATTGCACCCTGTTCGACGGGGCGGAGCCGGAAAAGGTCGCCGCCTTCTTCGACGAGGCCATGGCCGCCGGCATCGACGCCATCACCGTGTCGCCCGGCTACGCCTATGAACGCGCGCCCGATCAGGAGCATTTCCTGAACCGCCGCAAGACGAAGGACCTGTTCCGCGATGTCTTCGCACGGAGGCGCGGCAGGAAATGGCGCTTCTCGCAGTCGTCCCTGTTCCTGGATTTCCTGGCCGGCAACCGCAGCTACCGCTGCGCGCCCTGGGGCAACCCGACGCGCAACGTCTTCGGCTGGCAGCGCCCCTGCTACCTGCTGGGGGAGGGCTACGCCCCGACCTTCAAGGCGCTGATGGAGGAAACGGACTGGGACGCCTACGGCACCGGCAACTACGAGAAATGCGCCGATTGCATGGTCCACAGCGGCTATGAGCCGACCGCGGTGGAGGACACGCTCCGCCACCCGCTGTCGGCGCTGGCCGTCAGCCTGCGCGGGCCGCGCACGGACGGGCCGATGGCGCCGGACATCCCGCTGGACCGGCAGCGCCCGGCGGAGGAGGTCTTCTCACGCCACGTCGCGGACACGCTGCGCCGGATCGAGGCCGAACGGACCGCCGCCGAGTAGCTCCCCCGGAAAGGCGCGGGCCGCCTTGCGGAGCGCCGCCAGGGCGCAGCCGAGATCCCAGGCCAGCCGGCCCAGCGCCACGATCTGGCGGGGATCGGCGGCAAGCTGCGCCAGCACCGCACCGGGGACCATGCGCCCCTCCCCGTCCAGCCCGGCCAGCGCCGCCGCGGGCAGCGCCCGTCCGGCCGGATCGGCGACCGCGCGCAGCACCGCAAAGGGCCGTCCCCAGGCAAGGCAGACCCGTGCCACGGCGAGGCTTTCCAGATCGACGGCCACGGCGCCGGTCCGCGCGCCCAGCCGCGCCTTCTCTTCGGTGGTCGCGGCGGGCGTCAGGGCACCGGCCAGCACGGCGGGGAGGGCCTGCGGCAGAGCGTGACGCAGGCGGTCGTGCCAGAAGCGGCAGACCTCGTAGACCGCTCCGTCCTCATCGACGACGGCGGTCGCCACGACCAGCGATCCGGGGCGCAGGCCGGGCGCCAGCCCCCCGGCGACGCCGAAGCTGACGATACCGCCGGCTCCCCCCTCCAACAGCCGTTGCGCCGCCGCCGCGGCAGACGCATCGCCGCCGGCGCAGGCGACGGGAAGCCCGGTGCGGCGGGCCAGACGCGCTTCCAGAGCCATGCCGGTGAGGATCGCCGCGGCCATCGCGTCTCCCCTACGGTGAAATCCAGTAGAGCAGCGTCAGTGCGGTTTCCAAGCCATCCTCCCCCACCGTCACGGCCGCCTCGCGGAAGCTGGGCGGCGCCAGACGCACCGGCGCGTCGTTGCCGAAGCCGAAGCCCTCCCACGGAACGCCCAGCAGGCTGCGGTCCAACTGCCCGTTGCCGTTCTCGTCGTGGTAGGCGCGCAGCGCGTAGGTGCCCGGCGGCACATCCGGCACGGTGATGCGGACCGATCCCTCCGCCGCCGGGGCGGTGACGCGGAAGGCGCAATGCCCCGCCGGATAGGCCGGCTCCTCGCAGACGGCGAGGACGATCCGCCCCTCGCCGCTGCGCACGCCCTGGACGGTCACCGCCAGCGTGGCGGCGAGAACCACCGTTTCCACAGCCCCCCTGCTCACGCCCGCAAGGCCCGGTAGCGGGCCAATGCCCACAGCGGGAAGCTCGCCGCATAGCCGTGGTACTTCAGGTAGAAGACGCGCGGGAAGCCCACGGCGGTGAAGGACTCCTCGCTCCACAGCCCCTCGGCGTCGCGGGCGGCCAGCAGGTATTCGGCGCCACGGGCCACCGCCGGGTGATCGCCCTTGCCCGCCGCCATCAGCCCCAGCAGCGCCCAGGCGGTCTGCGAGGCGGTGGAGACCGGCCCCTCCCCCTTCGGGTGGCCTTCCCAATAGGTGGCGCCGTCCTCGCCCCAGCCGCCGTCCGCGCGCTGGTGCGCCAGAAGCCACTGCGCGGCGCGCTGGACGTCCGGCGCGGCGTGGGGCACTCCGGCGGCATTCAGGGCCTCCAGCGCCGACCACGTGCCATAGACATGGTTGGTGCCCCAGCGCCCGAACCAGGAACCGTCGCTCTCCTGCTCCCGCTCCAGAAAGGTCAGGCCGCGGCGGGTCGGCACGGTGTCGCGCCCCTCCCCCAGCCGGGCCAGCATCATGACGCAGCGCGCCGTCACGTCGGACGTGGGCGGATCGAGCAGGGCGCCATGGTCGGCGAAGGGGATGTGGTTCAGGAAATCGTGCTGGTTCTCCGCGTCGAAGGCGCCCCAGCCGCCGTTGCGGCTCTGCATCCCGACGATCCAGTCGCGGGCGCGCCGGATCGGCTCCCCGTAACGGTCGGCGTCCAGCCGTTGCAGGGCCATCACCACCATGGCGGTGTCGTCGGTGTCCGGATAATGGGCGTTGTTGTACTGGAAGGCCCAGCCGCCGGAGGCCAGCCCCGGACGCTGCCATGCCCAGTCGCCTTCGACATCCAGAATCTGGCGCCCGACCAGCCAGTCCGCGCCGCGCCGGGCGGCGGCGCGGGCCAGCGGGCTTCCGGTCTCCAGCAGGGCGTTGCAGATGATCGACGTGTCCCAGACCGGCGACAGGCAGGGCTGGCAATAGACCCGCCCCGGCTGCCGCACCATCAGCCCGCGCAGCGCCCGCCGCGCCATGGCGGCGTCGGGATGGTCGGGCGGATAGCCCAGGCAGTGGAACATCAGCACCGCGTTGACCATCGCCGGGAAGATGGCGCCCAGCCCGTCCTCCCCGTTCAGACGCTCGGTCACGAAGCGCACGGCGCGGTCGATGGCCGATTGCCGCCCGTTGGCGGGCAGGCGCGGCTCCACCGCGTGCAGGGCCGCGTCCAGCGCCCGGAACAGGGTGGCCCAGCCGCCGCGGCTGTTGTTGCTGTGCCAGTTGCGCACCCGCTCCGGCGGTTCGGTGAACAGCTCCGCGATGTCGATGCCGCGCGGGTTGCGGGCACGCAGCCGGTGCGCCATGACGACCAGAAGCGGCACCACCACCGTCCGCGACCAATAGGAAATGCGGGAGATGTGGAAGGGTGACCAGGGCGGCAGATTCATGATCTCCACCGGCATGGCCGGCACAGCCCGCCAGGGCACCTGCCCGAACTGCGCCAGCAGGATGCGGGTGAAGACGTTGCAGCGGGCCGCCCCGCCGCGCGCCAGGATCGCGGCGCGGGCACGCCGCATGTGCGGCGCGTCCGGGCTGTCGCCGGCGGCCTTCAGCGCGAAGTAGGCCTTCACGCTGCAACTGATGTCCATGGCGCCGCCGTGGAACAGCGGCCAGCCGCCGTCCCTGCCCTGCCGCCCGCGGATGAAGGCCGCCAGCCCGGCTTCCAGCTCCGGGTCGATCTCGTCGAGGATGTGGTGCAGCAGCAGATATTCGGACGGGATGGTGGCGTCGGCCTCCAGTTCGAACACCCAGTGGCCGTCGGCCTGCTGGCGGCGGATCAGGGCGTCCGTGGCGTCGGCCACGGCGTCGCGCACGCCCCTGGCCAATGGCCCGGCCTGCCGGACCCGCAAGGTTGCGCTTGCGTCGTGGTCGTGCATCGGCGCTCCCGCTTTGCCCCTCTTTCCTCCGGGATGGAGGTATCAGGGTAATGAGGTGCCGCGCTTCGCCCACTGGTTGGAAGTAACATACAGTAGCGTACGTTGGGTGCCACAGGTTGTCCTGGCAGACTGCGTACGCTGCAAAGGGAGACGTACAGCGTGACGGAAAGGCAAGGCTTCCTGAGCCGGATGGCGGACTTCGGCCGCGCCATGATCGGGGGCCTGGGTGCCCTGTCCTGCCGGTGGCCGGTGGTGACGCTCGCCATCGGCGTGCTGCTGTCCGTGCTGGCCGGCTGGTATTCCGCCGAAAACCTGACCATAAGCACCAGCACGTCGGACATGATATCGCCGGAAGCCGCCTTCCGCCAACACACGGAGGAATACCGGCAGGCCTTTCCCTTCGCCGACGACCAGATCGTCGTGGTGGTGGACAGCCCTTCTCCCGACCAGTCGGACGCCGCCGCCGTACGTCTGGCGGAACGCTTGTCCACCCGCACCGACGTGCTGTCGTCGGTGGAGGTGCCGTCCGCCGACCCGTACTTCCGCCGGTACGGCCTGCTGTTTCTCGACACGGAAAAATTGCAGGACCTCGCCACCCGGCTGGCCGGCGCGCAGGCGGCGCTCGGCGCGCTGAACGCCGCCCCGAACCTTCAGGGGCTGGCCGATCTGCTGGACCTGATCCTGACCCACACGGACGAGGGGGCTCCGGCCTCCCCCACCGAGTTGCTGGACCGGCTGGCGGTCAGCACCGCGACGGTGGCGGACGGGCATCCGGTGCCGCTGTCCTGGACCGGGCTGGTGCAGGCCGCGGAGGAGGAGGACCGGGCCGCCAACCGCCGTTTCGTCGTGGTCCGGCCCGTTCTGGACGACACCTCCTTCGGACGCGGCCGGCCCGCGGTGGACGCGGTGCGCGAGGCCGTCGCCGCCGTAAAGGCGGAACCGGTCGGGCAGGCGGTGGAGATGCGCGTCACCGGAGCCGTCCCCCTGCGCCAGACGGAGTTGGACACGGTTGCCAACAGCGCCGGCCTCGCCACCATCCTGTCCTTCATCCTGGTGTCGGCGGTGCTGATCGTCGGGATGCGGTCGTGGCGGCTGATCGTGTGCATCATGGTGCTGCTGCTGCTGGGCCTGACGCTGAACGCCGGTGCGGCGGCGCTGACGGTGGGGCGGCTGAACCTGATCTCCATCACCTGCGCGGTGATGTTCTTCGGGTTGGGCGACGATTACGGCGGCCATCTCGGCCTGCGCTATCAGGAGGAGCTTCGCCGCGGCCTGCCGCCGCTGGCCGCCGCCATCGAGGCGGTGAAGGAGGTGGGGCCGGCGCTGGTGCTCAGCACCGTCTGCGCCATCATCGGCTTCCTGTCCTTCGTGCCGACCCCCTATCTGGGGCTGGCGGAATTCGGCATCATCTCCGCGCTCGGCATGGCGGTTGCGTTGATCATCAGCCTGACGCTTCTGCCCGCCCTGATCGTTCTCATGCGCCCCGGCCCCGGCGTTCCCCCGCCCGAGCGGCAGGACAGGGGTTTCGCCGGCTGGGTCACCCGCCGCCACCGCGCCATCCTGGTCCTGGCCGGGGCCAGCGCGGTCCTGTCCATCGCGGCGCTCCCCCTGGTGCGGCTGGACGTGAACCCGCTGAACCTTCAGGACGAACGGACGGAGGCCGTCGCCACCTACCGCGATCTGGCCGCCACCCCGCGCACATCGCCCTATTCCATCAACATCCTGACACCGAACCTGGATGCGGCGCAGGCGCTGGCCGACCGGCTGCGCCTCCTGCCGGAATCGGGCGGCGTCCGCACCTTCGCCAGCTTCATCCCCAAGGACCAGGAGGCGAAGCTGCCGATCCTGGCGGACATGGAGTTGTTGCTCGGCCCCAGCCTGACCGCCCCCGCGACGACGGCGGCGCTGGACCAGGACGGGCTGGAGCACGCCTTCGGCATGCTGAAGAGGGTGCTGGGAGACTATCTGTCGGAAAAGGGGAACGGCCCGCCCGACCTCCGCGCCGCCGTGCAGCGCTTTGCCGGTGCATTGGCCCGCATCCAGCCGTCGCAGCTCGCCACGCTCGACGGCGCGCTGACCGGAGGCGTGCCGCCGCTGCTCGACCGGCTGCGCGAGGGCATGGCGGTCGAGCAGCCGGTCACCGCCGCCGACGTGCCGGACAGCCTGAAGTCCCGCTGGATCGCCGAGGACGGGCGCGCCCGCGTCGAGGTCCTGCCCACCCACGACATTTCCGACAGCCGCGAGATGGCCGACTTCGCCGACGCCGTTCTGGCCGTGGCCCCCAACGCCACCGGCGCCCCGGTGACCGTGACGGAGGCGGCGCGGGTCGTCGGTTCCTCCTTCCTGGAGGCGACGGCGCTGACGCTGGTGCTGATGGTGCTTCTGCTGGTCGCGGTGCAGCGGTCGGTTACGGGAATGGTGCTGATCCTGGCGCCGCTGATCCTGGCCGCGCTGTGGACCATGGCGACCGCCGGGCTGCTGGACATCCCCTTCAATTTCGCCAACGTGATCGTCATCCCGCTGCTGTTCGCGCTGGGCGTGTCGAGCAGCATCCACATGGTCGCGCGCGGCCAGGATCTGGTGCGGGAAGGGGCGTCGGAAAGCGATTTCGGCATCGAGCTGCTGGTGACCAGCACGCCGCGCGCCGTTCTTGTCAGCACGCTGACCACCAGCACCGCCTTCGCGACGCTGGCGATTTCCAGCCACCGCGGGCTGTCCAGCATGGGCATACTGCTGGCGATCTCCATCACCTACACGGTCATTTCGTCGCTGGTGGTCCTGCCCGCTCTGATGATCCTGTGGCACCGGCTGCGGCTTCGCCGCAGACCAGCAATCCGGGAGCGGTCACCGACCCGATGACCAGCCGTCCATTCCAGGACAGGGAGACCGTGGCGGCGGGGAAGCGCTGCCCGTCCTCGTCCACCAGGATCTCCGTGCCGGAGGGTCCGGCCACCGCGACGCGGGTGGGTGCCGCCGCCCCGCCCGGCCAGCCGTAACGGTGCAGCGCCAATTGGAGGGGTGCGGGGTGCAGCGCCACCAGCAGGCGCCCGTCCGGAGCCATCGTCAGGTTGTCCGGGCCGCCGGGGACGGGGATGCGCTGCGGCGGTGCCCGTGGGTCGGAGAGCCGGTAGACCAGCAGCGCATCCTCCCGCGTGGCGGCGACGGTCAGCCGGTCGCGGGCCGGGTCCGGCAGCAGGCCGTTGGCGAAGCCGATCCCTCCGATCAGGACACGGGCGCTGCCCTTCTCCACGAGACCGACGAAGCCATGCCGTCCGCCAAGCATGTTGTCTTCGATCACCGCTCCCCAGCCGCAGCCGCCATGACTGCTGGTGAAGAGGCAGCGGTCCCCGTCCAGAAAGGCCACGTCGTTCGCCCGGCAGAACAAGGGATCTGCGGTGGTGCTTTCGTGGCTCAGAGCGGTGCCGTTCAGGCGATAGCGCTCGACGGTGGCCGATCCGTCCCCATGGCGGCTGATGGCGAGCAGGGAGTGTGAGCCGTCCGGTTCCGCCCGCAGGTCGATGCCCGCCGGACGCAGGCCGGTGACGAGGGGAATGGCCGTCGCCGTTGGGGCGTCGAGGGACTTCAGGTCCAGCAGATAGAGCCCGCCCGCCGTTCCGGCCCGGCGGTCATAGGCGGAGAGCACCGCCTGACCGTGCGCGGCGTCCAGGGCCATGTCTTCGATGCCGGTGACGGGAAGGCCGTTTGCGGTGACGGAGACGGTGCGGCAGGCGGGATGGGCGGGGTGGGTGAGGAAAAGACCGACGAAGAATGCGGTTGCCCCCTCCCTAACCCTCCCCCGCCTTCGGCGAGGGAGGGGACAGCCGCCTCTACGCCACACCGGCCCCCCAGCGCGCGACGAAGGGCGCCCATTCGCGGTCCACCCGCTCCCGGCCCTCGTCCGACAGGCGGTGGCGGTTCTTCGAATAGTTCCGGACGGCCCCCAGATACGCCTCGAACC
>JAEYPE010000174.1 GCA_023411035.1 Pseudomonadota bacterium | reverse complement strand
CCCGCCGGCATGGCCGGCGGGGGCGGGCTGGCGCCGACCTGGAGTTCCGGCAGCGGCGGCGCCGTCATCACGGTCGGGGCCTTGAAGACGGGCGGGGCCGGCGGGGCCGGGGGCGGGAAGATGTCGGGCCGGGGCGGAATGGGCAGCGGCCGAGCGTTCTCCAGCGTCAGCTTTCCCGCATCGGCAGTGACCGCGGGGGCTGGTGCGGGGGCGCTGGCCTGGGGGGGCGTGGCGCCGGGCGTCGAGCAAGCGGTCACGGCCAGGGACAGCACCGCCGCCACGGCGGCGGGCAGGACGCGCAGGGATACCGACCGCCCGTCAGGGGCTTTCGGAGAACGGCTCATGCGTCCGACAATCCTCATGGTGACCAGCGCATTGTTCCCAGTTACACGGAAAAGCGTTGATACCATAGCCCTTCGATCGGCGTAGCGACAACGGCCTTTGGGCCGCGCGGCGCGTTTCCCCACCAAAGCGCGGCCCCGATACCTCAGAGGTCACAACGGCTTATGGCCCGGCGGCTTATGGCCCGGCCAGAGGTCAACCCTGACCGGCATCCGCCGTTCCGGCGCCTGCCGTTGCGGTGGGGGCGGAGCGCACCTTGCGCTCAGCCGCGCCGCGCAGGATCTTGGCGATCGGCAGATGGAAATGGGCGTTGGCCGCCAGAATCGTACCGCCGGACACCGGGTTGCGCCCGCCGCCGATCTCGCCGACGAAGCCGCCGGCCTCCGTCACCAGAAGCTGGCCCGCCGCGACGTCCCAGGGGGCGAGCCCGCGCTCCCAGTAACCGTCGTAGCGGCCCGCCGCGACGTAGGCGAGGTCGAGCGAGGCGGCGCCGAAGCGGCGGATGCCCGCGACCTCCTTCATGATCGCCTCGGCCTCCACCAGGAAGCCGGCGTGGTCGCCGCGGCCCTTGAAGGGGATGCCGGTGGCGACCACCGCGTCGGCGAGGTTGCGGCGCTCCGACACGCGCAGGCGCTGGTGGTTCAGGAAGGCGCCCTGGCCCTTTTCCGCCCAGAACATCTGGTCGTGCACCGGCTCGTACACCACGCCGGCGACGATCTCGCCGTTCTTCTCCGCGGCGATGGAGATGGCCCAGTGCGGGATGCCGTGCAGGAAGTTGGTGGTGCCGTCCAGCGGATCGACGATCCAGCGCGCGCTCGGGTCGCTGCCCTTGCTGGCGCCCGTCTCTTCCATGAGGAAGCCGAAGTCCGGGCGGGCCTTCTGCAGCTCTTCGCGCAGCAGCTTTTCCGCCTTCATGTCGGCGGCGGACACGAAGTCCGCCGGGCCCTTGCGCGACACCTGGAGGTGCTCGACCTCGCCGAAGTCGCGGACAAGGCCGCGGGCCGCCTTTTCGGCGGCGCGGACCATCACGTTGATAAGGGCGGAGCGGGTGGCCATGGGCGTGCTTTATCTCGTGCGAAACCGGAAAAAGAATACACCGGCCCCCGCTTTAAGCGAGAGCCGGTGCGCAGAAAAACGTCAGGACGGTCAGTCCTTGGCGCGCTCGACATACTCGCCGGTCTGGGTATCGACGACGACGCGGGTGCCCGACTCGATGTGCGGCGGCACCAGGATCGAAACGCCGTTCTCCAGCTTCGCCGGCTTGTAGGAGGAGGAGGCCGTCTGGCCCTTCACCACCGGGTCGGCCTCGGTGATGGCCAGGGTGACCTTGCCGGGGATCTCGACGCCGAGCGGCGCGCCTTCGAAGGACTGCACGGTGACTTCCATGCCGTCCTGCAGGAACACCTTCTGGTCGCCGATGATCTCGCCCGGGATGGCGGTCTGCTCGTAGCTTTCCTTGTCCATAAAGGTGTAGCTGTCGCCTTCGGCGAACAGGAAGGTCATCTCGTGCTCGTCCAGGCGGGCGCGCTCGACCGTCTCCTGGGTGCGGAAGCGCTCGATCGACTTGTTGCCGGTGCGCACATCCTTCATTTCAAGCTGGATGAAGGCGCCACCCTTGCCGGGTTGGACAATGGCGGTCTTCGTGATGACCCAGAGCTTCCCGTTGTGCTCCAGCACATGACCGGGACGCATCGTGTTGGCGTTGACCTTCATGACGTACTCGTGATTTCCAGGAGACAGGCGGCGCGGAACCTAGCAGCTTGCCGGCCCCGAGGCAACGCCGGGCGGGGCGGAATCGGGCGTCTGCGCCTTCTTTGTGCGCCATTTCCACTCCCAAACAGGGTGCAGGGATGCGCGGAGGCCATCCATTGTCCGTTTTCGCCGCCGGGGCGACTCTGGTAAGCAGCGTCATCGCACCGCATCCGCAGGCCGCCATGCCCCCCGTTCCTCCTTCCCGGTCTCCGTCCTGGGCGCCGGACGTCTTCGTCCGCCGCCGTCCCCATCTGGCCGTGCGCGGCCGCGTGCTGGGCGCTGTCCGCCGCTTCTTCGAAGAGAACGCCTTCGTCGAGGTGGACACCCCGGCCCTCCAGGTGTCGCCGGGGATGGAGCCGCATCTCCAGGCCTTCGCGACGGAACTGGTGGGGCCGCATCCCGACGACCGGTTGCAGCTGCACCTGCACACCAGCCCAGAATTCGCGATGAAGAAGCTGCTGGTGGCGGGCCTGCCGCGCATCTATCAGATCGCCCACGTCTTCCGGAACGGCGAGCGGTCGGCCACCCATTCGCCGGAATTCTCCATGCTCGAATGGTACCGGGCGGGGGAGGGCTACCGGACGCTGATCCGCGATTGCGAGGAGATGCTGCGCGAATCCGCCGTCGCCGCCGGGCGGACGCAATTCGAGTTCCGGGGCATGGCCTGCGATCCCTTCAGGGACTGGCGCGTGCTGACCGTGCAGGACGCCTTCCTGGAATATGCCGGGATCGACCTGCTGGAAACCTTCGACGGCACTCATGACCCCGACCCGGCCCCGCTGGCCGCCGCGGCGCGGGGCATCGGCATCCATCCGCACGACGGCGACCGGTGGGAGGACATCGTCTTCCGCATCATGTTCGATCGGATCGAACCGCATCTGGGCGAGGGCGTGCCCTGCGTGCTGACCGACTATCCCGTCTGCATGGCCGCCCTGTCGCGCCCCAAGCCGGAAGACCCGCGGCTGGCCGAGCGGTTCGAGCTGTACGCCTGCGGCCTGGAACTCGCCAACGCCTTCGGTGAACTGACCGACGCCGCCGCCCAGCGCGCCCGCTTCGAGGCCGACATGGCGTTGAAGGAGCGGCTGTACGGTGACCGTTTCCCGGTGGACGAGGACTTCCTCGCCGCGCTGGAGCACGGCATGCCGGAAAGCAGCGGAATCGCGCTCGGCTTCGACCGGCTGGTCATGCTGTGCAGCGGGGCGGAGAGCATCGACGAGGTGTTGTGGCTGCCGGTGGCGGGGGCCTGAACCCGCCCGCCACCGTCGCGCCCGTTCAGGCGGTGACGTCGATCACCACGCGCCCGCGCACCTGGCCCGCGAGAATCCGGCCGGCGAGTTCCGGCAGCTTCGACATGGGCTCCACCGTGTACATCGCCTTCAGGTGCTCCTTGTCGAGATCGCGGGCCAGCCGCGCCCAGGCGCGCTCGCGCCGCGGGGTGGGGGCGGCGACCGAATCGACGCCGATCAGCGTGACGCTGCGCAGGATGTGCGGAAGCACGGTGCCCGGCAGGTCGGCGCCGCCCGCCAGACCGCAGGCGGCGACGGCGCCGCCCCAGACGGTCTGCGACAGGGCGTTGACCAGCGTGATGCCGCCCACCGAATCGACGCCGCCCGCCCAGCGCTCCTTCTGAAGGGGCGGACCTTTCTCCAGCAGGGTGGCACGGTCGATGAAGCCGGTGGCGCCCAGGCCGGACAGATACTCATGGGTTTCGGGCCGCCCGGTCGAGGCGGTGACCGGATAGCCGGCCTTGGCGAGCAGGGCCACCGCGACGGAGCCGACGCCGCCCGCCGCGCCGGTGACGAGGACCTCCTTGCCGCCGGGCCGGATCGTGCCCCAGTCCTCCAGCGCGTCCACGCACAGGGCTGCGGTGTAGCCGGCGGTGCCGATGCCCATCGCCTCCTCCGGCGAGAAGGCGTCCGGCAGGCGGATCAGCCATTCCGGCTTCACGCGCTGGAACCGGCTGTAGCCACCCCACTGGGTTTCCGACAGGCCCCAGCCGTTGACGATCACCTTGTCCCCGGCCTTCCAGTCGGCGGAGCGCGATTCCACGACCGTGCCGGCGAGGTCGATGCCGGCGACCATCGGCAGCTTGCGGGCGATCCGGCCCTTGCCGGAGACGGCGAGGCCGTCCTTGTAGTTCAGGGTGGAGTAGGCGACCTCGACCAGCACGTCATGGTCCGGCAGGTCGGCGAGGCTCAGCGGCTTGAAGCCCCCTTTGGGCTTGCCGTCGGCGTCTTCGATGACGAAGGCGGTGAAGGTCTCGGCCATGCTCGGTTCCTCTCCCGGATCGCGTTATTCGTCGGGGAGAAGCGTAGCACGGACGCGGCGATGGACAAGACGCCGGGATGACGGCGCGGGCCGGGAATACCCGCCCGCGCCGTCCGCGATCAGATCAAAGACGGTGAAGATTAGAAGGTGATCTTGGTCTGGAGCGCGATGATATCCACATGCGCTTTGTACTCGGCGGTCAGATTGCCGCGGAAGGCGTCGCTGCCGGTCAGGTTGTCGCGCAGATCGATCTTGGCCTTGTTGGCGAAGATGTGGGTGTAGCCGATCTCCGTTCGGATGTTGTCGGTGATCTGATAGCCGGCACCGATCGACAGCCAGTAGCGGTCTTCGTCCGGGATGCGCGGCGTGCGGTGCTGGTCGGTCACCGGGGTCTGGTCATAGGCGACGCCCGCGCGCAGGGTCAGCTTTTCGTTCACCTTGTAGGCGGCGCCCAGCGCGAAGAACCAGGAATCGTCCCAATACTCCTCCGTTACCGTGTCGGCGCGCAGCGGGTTGCGGTACTGGATGCGCAGTTCCTTGAAGCGCGACCAGTTGGTCCACTGCGCGTCGGCCATGACGGCGAAGGAATTGGTCAACTCGTGATAGGCGCCGAAGGCGATGATGTCCGGCGTGGCGACCTTCGCCCGTGCCGGAGATCCGGCGAAACTGGCCTGTAGTGCCGGAACGGCGGGCACGCCTTCGAACTTTCCGTCGCCGTCCAGTTCATGGAAGACGGACGAACGGTAGGAGACGCCAAATCGGGTGCCCTTCATCGGCTCGTACAGCATGCCGGCGGTGAAGCCGAATCCCCAATCGTCGCCCTTCACCTCGCCCGTGCCGTCGCGCGAGCCGGGAGCGACAGGAACGCCGGTGGCCGCCAGGATCGAGCCGAAGTCCACAGCTTGGCTCAGCCGTGCCTTGGCGTACTGGACCTGGAGGCCGCCGGCCACGGTCAGTTCCGGCATCAGCCGATAGGACACGGTCGGGGAGATGTTGACCGTCAGCAGGCTGGAATGGATGCCGTGATAACGGCCCGTCCAGCTTTCCGGATAGTCGGTGGACAGGCCCCAGGGAGCGGTGATGGCGAGGCCCAGCTTCACGTCCGGAGACACCGTGTAGGCCACATAGCCCGACGGGAGCACGGCATCCATGCCGATATCGCCAGGGGAGGAGGTGCCGACGATCGGGCCGCCGCCGAGCCGCGCGGCGCGGGTGCCGCGGGCGTTGCTGGTCTTTGAATTCGGGAACACCCCGCTCAGCACGCCGACCGCCTGGTTCCCCTCGATGGCGCCGAGAGCGGCGGGGTTGAAGAAGAGGCCGGTGGCGTCGCCCATGCCGTTCGCGGTGGCGCCCGCGAAAGAGGTGCCCTGGCCCGAGGCGCTCTGCTCCTTCAGCAGGTAGCCGGCGGCCCCGGCCGGCAACGGCGCGGCGATGGCGATGGCCGCGGCGGCAGCCAAAAGATTTCCCTTCATAGACCGTTTGGACATGCGCTTCTCCCCAAATTGGTTATTTGACGCAATGATACACAGATTGACGTTAACGTAAAGTGGCTGGGCGGAAAAAATGTGTGGCGAACAATGTATGCGCCTGAAGGTTGGTCTGGGGGAGAGGACTGCCCGCCCCGGTCGATTCGTCGCGGGGCGGGAAAGGGGGATTCAGAGGGCGCTCAGCCCAGCCAGCCGGCGATCGTCGCCATGCCGGCGCCGATCACGCCCTGGGCATCGGTCCAGATCAGCTTCGCGGTGATGGCGAGGGACGCGATGACCAGCATGGGGCGGACGATGGCGGCCCCGTTGCGGATGACCATATGCGCGCCGGCCTGCGCGCCGATCATCTGGCCCAGCCCCATCAGCAGGCCGGCCAGCCAGACGATGTGCCCGCCCACCAGGAAGAACAGCAGGGCGGCGATGTTGCTGGTGAAATTCAGGACCTTGGTGTGGGCGGTCGCCTTGCGCAGGTTGAAACCCAGCAGCGAGACGAAGGCGATGGCGAAGAAAGTGCCCGTGCCCGGCCCCAGGAAGCCGTCGTAAAAGCCGATTCCCGTCCCGGCGAGCAGGGCGAAGCTGCGCTCCCCGATGCGCTGCTGCGCGTCGATGTCCCCCGCCTTCGGCGAGACGAGCAGCCAGACGGCGATGCCGATCAGCAGGACCGGGATGACGTTGCGCAGGAATCCGGGGTCGATCATCTGCACGAAAATCGCGCCCGCGGCGGAGCCGGCGAAGGTGCAGGCGATCATCGCCGCCATGTCGCGCGGCTTCACCTCGCCGCCGCGGGTGAACTTCAGCGCGGCGGAGAAGGAGCCGAAGCTGGATTGCAGCTTGTTCGTCGCCAGCGACTCGGCGGGCGACAGCCCGGCCCAGAGAAGGGCGGGCAGGGTCAGCAGCCCGCCGCCCCCGGCGATGGCGTCGACGAAGCCCGCCAGCAGTCCGACCGCGAACAGGGCGGCCAGCGTTTCGATGGAAAGGAGGTCCATGTTACGGCGGGGGCCTTCGTCACTCTCCAGCCGCGGCGGCGATGGCGGCGTTGAAGGCTCTCACGGCGGCGCCCGGCCCTTCCGGGTGGTTCCACACGGCGCCGACCACGGCCAGGAAATCGGCCCCGGCCCGCACCAGCGGCCCGCAATTCTCCTGTGTGATTCCGCCGATGGCGACGCAGGGCACTTCCATCAGCTCCGACCACCACTGGAGCAGCTCCGGCTCCGCCTTGTATTCGGCGTCCTTGGTCGTGGTCGGGAAGAAGGCGCCGAAGGCGACGTAATCCGCCCCGGCCTCGCCAGCTTCCATGGCGAGATGGCGGCTGTCATGGCAGGTCACCCCGACGATGGCGTCGTTGCCGACGATCCGCCGCGCCTGGGCGTAGGGGGTGTCCTTCTGCCCCACATGCACGCCGTCGCAGCCGGTCTCGCGCGCCAGCGCGGGATGGTCGTTCAGGATGAAGGCGACTCCACGGTCCTGCGCGATCGGGCGCAGCGTATCGCAGGCCCGGCGCACGGCGTCGTCGGAGCAGTCCTTCAGGCGCAGCTGCACGCAGGCGACATCGCCCGCATCCAGCGCTTCGGTCAGTTTCGGCGCGAACGCCGCCGGCTCAAGAACCGGCGGCGTCACGAGGTAGAGCCGGCAGGCTGGGTCGTTCACCCGAGGCGATCCTTACTCTTTGCCCTGGTAGATCTTCATGATCCGGTCGAGCAGCTTCAGGGCTTCGTCGCGCGGACGCTGGAAGGCGTTGCGGCCGATGATGGAACCGTTGCCGCCACCGTCGCGGATGGCGCGGGCGTCCTCGAACACCGCATCCTCGCCCTTGGTCGCGCCGCCCGAGAAGACCACGATGCGGCGGCCGTTGAAGGCGCACTGCATGATGTGGCGCACGCGGTCGGCCTGGGTGGCGATCGGAATGCCCTTGGACTCGTAGACCTTCTTGGCCTCCGCCTGCTCCAGATGGGCAGACGGCAGCTTCACCTTGATGATGTGGGCGCCGAGCAGGGCGGCCATGTGGGCGGCGTAGCCGATCACGTCGATGGCCAGTTCACCGTCCTTGGAGACGTTGCCGCCGCGCGGATAGGACCACAGCACGGTGGGCAGGCCGACCGACTTGGCCTCCTTCGACAGCTCGCGGATCTCCTCGTACTGGTCGTACATGGCGTCCGAGCCGGGGTAGATCGTGAAGCCGATGGCCGAGCAGCCCAGGCGCAGCGCGTCCTGCACCGAGGCGGTCACCGCCTGATCAGCGTCCTCCTTCTGGCGGGACAGGCTGTTGGCGCTGTTCATCTTGAGGATCAGCGGGATCGAGCCGGCGAAGGTCGACGCGCCGGCTTCCAGCGAACCCAGGGGAGCGGCGTAGGCGTTGCAGCCCGCGTCGATGGCGAGCTGGTAATGGTAATGCGGGTCGTAGCCCGGCTCGTTCGGCGCAAAGCTGCGCGCCGGGCCGTGCTCGAAACCCTGATCGACCGGGAGAATCACCAGCTTGCCGGTTCCGCCCAGCTTGCCTTCCATGAGAATGCGGGCAAGGTTGGCCTTGACGCCGGGGGTGTCGCTTTCGTAGTTCGCAAGAATTTCCTTAACGCGACGTGTGAGCTTCATGAGGCTCTTCCCCTTGGGGTTTATGTCGGAAATGCGGCCCTCATAGCCCAGCGCGGACCTCTTTGCAACGCCGGCAGGGGTGTTACGCGGCGTTCCACGGCGGCAAAAGGGCTTATCCGCAAGGTCGGATTCGGGTGTCGCCGGTGGGCTATGCGACGGCCGCGGGGCGATTGCTTCTCATCACAGGACGGATTGGACGATGACGTAAAGGCCGTAGCCGGCCCCCGCCGCCACGACCCAAGCCCCGGCGGCCAGACCGGCCCAGAGGGCGATCAGCCGGAAACCACGGATCTTCTCCACATGGGGGGCGGGGAAGCGGTTGCCGCGGGGAAGCCCGTCCGGCCTCTCCGGATGAGGGGCGAAACCGTGACCCTCCGGCGGTGTGGCGTCCGTTTGGGGCCGCAAAGGCGTCGTCGTGTTCATCGGAGTGGTACCGCATCGTGATGTCGGGACCACCATACACCACTTCTGATCGTAGTGATTTGGGGAAAAAGCAGTATCGCCTTGGAACTACTCCGTGACACGGCCATCGCCTTGCCCGCCAAGCCACTCCCGGCAGGCGCGCTGTGGATCGCGGACGCCGCGCAGGTCGAGCGGCTCTGGCAGGTTCGTCAACAGGCGGGTGCCGCTCCGCGCGGCGATGTCGGCCAGACGCGCCGCGACATCCGCCCGTCCGGTGAACAGCAGCGCGGCGATTCCGGCGGACAACGCACCCAGCGCGTCGCCGGGCCGGTCGGCGCAGTCGAGCACCGCGGCCATTTCCACCGACGGATGAAGGGCGGCGGCGCGGGCGATGACCGCGCGGAACCAGCCGGCCCCGGCATAGGCCGCCGCACCGGGCGCGCTGACCAGCAGCAGGGGGACGCCCAACTCCGCCGCCGCGGCGCAGGCGGCGCGGGCTTCGGCCAGGCTGTGGATGCGGATGGGGCGGGCTTTCGCGGGCAGGTCGGTCATGACGGGAAAATCAGGGAGGGCATTTCCCCATCCCGACTCCGGGAATTGAGGCAGGTCAAACCGCGGGGACGGAGGCAAGGCTATCCTTTCACCCTACGCATCCCCTGGGGTCGCCGCCGATGATGGACTATAAGGGCTATAAGGCCCAGATCGATTTCGACAACGACGCCGGCATCTTCGTCGGCGCGGTCATCAACACGCGCGACGGCATCACCTTCACGGGGCGCTCGGTCGACGAGTTGCGCAGTGCCTTCCGCGAGGCCGTGGACGATTATCTGGCGATGGCCTGTGACATGGCGGGCAACACCGAGCAGCCCTATTCGGGCAAGCTCGCCATCCGCGTCAACCCGATGCTCCATCGCGCCATCGCCACCTGCGCCGAGCGTGAAGGCAAGAGCGTCGCCGCCTGGGTCGCCGATCAGTTGGCCGAGGCCACGGGCATCAACGCCGTCAAGGTGGGGTGATCGCGGCCCGGCTACGGCCTTTCTGGCCGCCGTCTCCGGCCACGAAAAAAAGGGCGCCCCGTTGCGGGGGCGCCCTTTTCGTTCGGGCCTGGGCCGATGGCGGCTTACTTCGCGTTCGCCATGGCGACGGCGGTGTCGCTCATGCGGTTGGAGAAGCCCCACTCGTTGTCGTACCAGGTCATGATGCGCACGAAGGTGCCGTCGATGACCTTGGTCTCGTTCAGCGCGAAGATCGAGCTGTGCGGGTCGTGGTTGAAGTCGGTCGAGACCAGCGGCTCGTCGTAGGCGCCCAGGATGCCCTTCAGCGGGCCGGCGACGGCATCCTTGATGGCCTTCTGGATCTCTTCCACCGTGGTGGCGCGCTTGGCGCCGAACTTGAAGTCGACGACCGAGACGTTCGGCGTCGGCACGCGGATGGCGGTGCCGTCCAGCTTGCCCTTCAGCTCCGGCAGCACCTTGCCGACGGCCTTGGCGGCGCCGGTCGAGGGCGGGATCATGTTCAGGGCCGCCGCGCGGGCGCGGTGCAGGTCCTTGTGCATGGTGTCCACGACGCGCTGGTCGCCGGTGTAGGAGTGGATCGTCGTCATGAAGCCGTGATCGATGCCGATCAGGTTGTTCAGCACGAAGGCGACCGGGGCCAGGCAGTTGGTCGTGCACGAGGCGTTCGACACGATGCGGTGTTCGGCCTTGAGCTGGTCCGAGTTCACGCCGTAGACGACCGTGATGTCCTCATCGGTGGCCGGGGCGGAGATCAGCACCTTCTCGGCGCCGGCTTCCAGGTGCTTGGCGGCGTCGGCGCGCTTGGTGAAGATGCCAGAGCATTCCATGGCGATCTGGACGCCCAGATCCTTCCACGGCAGCTTGGCCGGGTCACGCTCCTGCACGACCTTGATCGAGTGCCCGTTGACGATCAGCTCGCCGTCGCGGGTCTCGATCGTGCCGGGGAAGCGGCCATGGACGCTGTCGTACTTCAGCAGGTGGGCGTTGGCCTTGAGGTCGGCCAGATCGTTGATCGCCACGACCTCGACGTCCTTGCGGCCGCTCTCGTAAATGGCCCGCAGAACCAGACGGCCGATACGGCCAAAACCGTTGATCGCTACCCGAACAGCCATTGTTTTCCTCCAGTCTGGCATTCCCCCGACCCCGAACCGTCCGGCTTGGGGCGGTAATTCCCAGCCCCGGGCCGGCGGCCCGGAGCCCGATCCCGCAAACGGACGCCTTTTACAGGCGCGCCTTCGCCGCGGCGACCACAGCCTCGGCGGTGATGCCGAAGTGCTTGTAGAGTTCCTGATAGGGAGCCGACTCGCCGAAGCCGGTCATGCCGACGAAAGCCCCCTTGTCGCCCAGCCAGCGGTCCCAGCCCAGCCGGATCGCCGCCTCGACCGCGACGCGGACGCCGCTGCCCAGCACGGACGCCTTGTAGGCGTCGTCCTGCGCCTCGAACAGCTCGAAGCTGGGCACCGACACCACGGCGGCGCCGATCCCCTCGGCCTGGAGCGCCTTGCGGGCCTCCACGGCGAGCGACACCTCCGAGCCGGTGGCGAGCAGGGTGACCTTGCGCTCACCCTCGGCCTCCAGCAGCACGTAGGCGCCGCGGGCGGAGCGGTTCTCCTCCGTGTGCTCGGTGCGCAGGGTCGGCACGTTCTGGCGGGTCAGCGCCAGGACGGACGGGCCGTTCACCCGCTCCAGGGCGATCTGCCAGCACTCCGCCGTCTCGACGGCGTCCGCCGGGCGCAGGGTCAGCAGGTTCGGGATGGCGCGCAGCGCGGCCAGATGCTCCACCGGCTGGTGGGTCGGGCCGTCCTCGCCGAGGCCGATCGAGTCGTGGGTCATCACGAAGATGGAGCGCTGCTTCATCAGCGCGGCCAGACGGATCGCCGGGCGGCAGTAGTCGGCGAACTGCATGAAGGTGCCGCCGTAGGGGATGACGCCGCCGTGCAGCGCCATGCCGTTCATGACGGTGGCCATGCCGTGCTCGCGCACGCCGTAGCGGACGTAACGCCCGGCGAACTCGCCGCGGCCCTTCACGTCGGCGGTGTTCTTGGCCTTGGTGTTGTTCGACGGGGTCAGGTCGGCGGAGCCGCCGATCATCTCCGGCACCGCCGGGACCAGGATGTCGAGCACGTTGCCGGAGGCGACGCGGGTCGCCCAGCTCGGCTTCTCCTCCGACACCTTCTTCTTGAAGGCGCCGATCAGTTCGTCCAGACCGGCGGGGACGCCGCGGTCCATGGCCGCCTCGAACGCTTTGCGGGCGGAGGCGTCCAGCGCCGCGACGCGCTGCGCCCAATCGGCATAGGCGGCGTCGGCGCGGGTGCCGGCGGCGCGCCAGGCGTCCAGCACGTCCTGCGGGACGACGAAGGGCTCGTGCGGCCAGCCGATGTTCGCGCGGGTGGCGGCCACCTCTTCGGCGCCCAGCGGCGAACCGTGGCAGCCGTGGGTGTTGGCCTTGTTCGGAGCGCCCTTGCCGATGATGGTGCGGCAGGCGATCAGCGTCGGCTTGTCGGAGCCCTGGGCGGCCTCGATGGCCTTGGCGACGGCCTCCGGATCGTGGCCGTCGACGGTCGCCGTGTTCCAGCCGTAGGAGCGGAAGCGGGCCGGCGTGTCGTCGGTGAAGCTGAGGTCGGTCGAGCCGTCGATGGAGATGTGGTTGTCGTCCCACAGCACGATCAGGCGGCCCAGGCCGAGATGGCCGGCCAGCGAGCAGGCCTCGTGGCTTACGCCCTCCATCAGGTCGCCGTCCGAGGCGATGACGTAGGTGTAGTGGTTGACCAGATCGTCGCCGAAGCGGGCGTTGGTGATGCGCTCCGCCAGGGCCATGCCGACCGCGGTGGAGATGCCCTGGCCCAGCGGACCGGTGGTCATCTCGATGCCCAGCGACGGATCGACCTCCGGGTGGCCCGGCGTCAGGCTGCCGAGCTGGCGGAAGCGCTTCAGCTCGTCGATGGTCATCCGCTCATAGCCGGTCAGGTAGCCCAGCGAGTAGATCAGCATCGAGCCGTGGCCCGCCGACAGGACGAAGCGGTCGCGGTCGGCCCAGGTCGGCTGCTTCGGGTTGAACTTCAGGAAGCGGGTGAACAGCACCGTGGCGACGTCGGCCATGCCCATGGGCATGCCGGGGTGGCCGGACTTCGCGGCTTCCACTGCGTCCATGGACAGCGCGCGGATGGCGTTCGCCATGGTGTTGATGGGGGCGGGCGGGGTGGCGGCGGAAGCAGCGGACATCGGGCAGGGTTCCTGAAGAATGTTCCCGCGGGCGGGTGCGCAGTCGATTGTGGTCGGGCCGAGCGGGGTTGGGGCAACACCGATCGGGCGGGAAACCAGGGCTTCCCGCAAGACGCGCGCACCATGCAGAACCCGTGTGCGCAGGTCAACACGGGAATGGGGATGACCGCTCGGCTTCCGGCGCATTTCGCGGGCACCTTTCCGCCGAATTCTGCGGCGTATTTCCGGTTGACGGCGCGGGGTGGTCCGCCCAACTGTAGTGTTCGGCATTTTACACATGTGCGAACTGCCGATCCGCTTGCCGTTATCCGCCTGCCGTCCATTCGTCCATCAAGGTTCCCCCGCCCATGGATTCCCTGAAAGCCGCGCTCGACCGCCTCTCCAAGGCCGTGGACCGCCTGGAGCATGCCGCTTCCGCCCGCGAGGAGCGGGTGACCAAGCGCGAGCAGGAGTTGACCGAATCCCTGCGGGAGGCCCGCATCGAACAGGCGCGCGCCCAGGAGAACGCGGAAACCGTGTCGAAGCGTCTGGAGGCGGCGATCGGCCGTCTCGAAGCGGTGCTGGAGAATTAAGCCATGGCCCAGGTGGATATCGAGGTGAACGGGCGCGCCTACCGCGTCTTCTGTGCCGATGGGCAGGAGGCCCGCCTGCGTGAACTGGCCGCCTATGTGGACGCCAAGCTGAAACAGGTGACCGGCGGCGGCAAGTCCGGGTCGGAGGCGCAGATGCTCGTTCTGACCGCCATCGTCCTGGCGGACGAGTTGCAGGACGTCATGGCGGGCCGCGGCATAGCGCCGCTGTCCACGGTCAGCGAGGCCGACGTGGCCGCCGCCGTGGACGATGTTGCCATGCGCATCGAAGAGGTTGCCGCGCGGCTCGAGCGCGCCTAAGTTAGTTCACGGAAGGTCGCTGCCTGGTTCGTCAGGTCGCAATAATCCCCAGGGCCGATAATCTAGACTCTCGGGAGCTGTCCCTGTCCGGACCGTGGTCCGGGTACACGGCGCCCACCTGCTCTGCAGGTCATGGAGGATAGGCATATGCCAACGGCCAAGGCGGCACCTTCCGCCTCTCCTTGAATTTCCCATGATGTTCCAGGCGACGATGACCGACCCGCGCGCGGCCAAGGACGCCGCCCGAGCCAAGGCGCGGGCTCTGCGCGACTCCCTCTCCGGCGATGGGCGCACCGGCGATGGGATGCGCGCTTTTGCCGCGAACGCGGTGCGCGACCGTTTCCTGGAGGAACTGCTTCTGCCGGGCCTGATTCCCGATGGTCCCGTCGCCGGCTATTGGCCGCTGGGTTCGGAACTCGACGTGCGGCCCCTGCTGCTCCATCTTAAGGCTGATGAGCTCAAGGCGGGCGGGCGCTCTGTGGCGCTGCCGGTTTCCGGACCGCGTGGGCAGGCGCTGACCTTCCGTGACTGGGACCCGATGCAGCCGCTGATCGCTGGCCGCTATGGCATTCAGGAACCGGGCGCCGACCGGCCGGAGGTGGCGCCGGCGGTGCTTCTGGTGCCGATGCTGGCCTTCGACCGGAACGGGCACCGGCTGGGCTATGGCGCGGGCTATTATGACCGGACGCTGGACGCCCTGCGCGCCGATGGTTCTGTCCTGGCGGTGGGGGTGGCCTTCGCCGCCCAGGAGATGGACGCGGTGCCCTGCGGGGTGCATGACGAGCGGCTCGATTGGATTCTGACGGAGCGCGAGACGCTCCGCTTTTCGCAGTGAAGGTTGGGGACGATGCGGCTTCTGTTTTTGGGCGACGTGGTGGGGCGGACGGGACGCGACGCGGTGATCGCGCATATGCCGGCCCTGCGCGAAAGGCTCGATCCCGACCTGACCGTGGTGAACGGCGAGAATGCCGCCGGCGGCTTCGGCATCACCGTGAAGATCGCCGAGGAGTTCTTCGCCGCCGGCGTGGACGTGGTGACGCTGGGCAACCATTCCTGGGACCAGAAGGAACTGGTGGCGGCCATCGACCAGCAGCCGCGCATCATCCGCCCGCTGAACTACCCGGAAGGCACGCCGGGGCGCGGTTATGTGCTGCTCCAGGCGCGGGGCGGGCGCAAGGTGCTGGTCATGAACGTGATGCTGCGCCTGTTCATGGACCCGCTGGACGATCCCTTCGCCGCGGTCGACCGGGTGCTGCGCGCCCACCGGCTGGGTCCCAACGGCGCCGACGCCATCCTGGTGGACGTCCATGGCGAGGCGACCAGCGAGAAGATGATCATGGGCCATTTCTGCGACGGCCGCGCCTCGCTGGTGGTCGGCACGCACAGCCATGTTCCCACGGCGGACCATGTGGTGATGAAGGGCGGCACCGCCTATCTGACCGACGCGGGCATGTGCGGCGACTACGACAGCGCCATCGGCATGAAGAAGGAGGTCGCCATGGCCAAGCTGATCCGCAAGCTGCCCACCGAGCGGCTGAGCCCGGCGGAGGGCGAGGCGACCGTCTGCGGCTGTTATGTGGAGACGGACGACCGCACCGGCCTGGCCACCAGCATCCAGCCGGTGCGGCTGGGCGGGCGGCTGAGCCAGTCCATGCCGGTGCGGGGCTGACGGGAGCGGCCGGGCCGATGACCGCCGGGCGCAAAGGGGCGCCCCAATGCTGCCATATTGACTTTCTAATTGGGTAGGTGTCGTTTCCGGCGCCGAAAGCGTGCGGTGGCGCACAAGAACTGGTACATGTGTCCCACCGCTTTCCAAGCTGTTTCACAAGACCTTGTATCTTTGAATCCATCTGGGGCTCGTTCGACGCATGGCCGGTCATAGCCAATTCAAGAACATCATGCACCGCAAGGGCGCGCAGGACGCCAAGCGGTCGAAGATCTTCAACAAGCTCGCCCGAGAGATCACCGTGGCGGCAAAGGGCGGCCTGCCGGACCCGGCGGCCAACCCGCGCCTGCGCGCCGCCATCACCGCGGCCCGCACGCAGAACATGCCGCGCGACCGCATCGACCGCGCGATCAAGCAGGGCACGCCGGGCGGCGGCGACGACGCGAACTACGAAGAGGTGCGGTACGAGGGCTACGGTCCCGGCGGCGTCGCGCTGATCGTCGACGCGCTGACCGACAACCGCAACCGCACGGCGTCGGAAGTGCGCTCCGCCTTCACCAAGTACGGCGGCTCGCTGGGCGAGACGAACTCGGTCAGCTTCATGTTCAGCCGCGTCGGCGCGATCTACTATCCGGCCTCCGCCGCGGCGGCGGACGCCGTGTTCGAGGTGGCGCTGGAGGCCGGCGCCGAGGATGTCGCGTCCGACGAGAACGGCCACGAGGTCACCACGTCGGTTGAGAACTTCGCCATCGTGCGCGACGCGCTGGAAGCCAAGTTCGGCGGTGCGGAGAGCGCGCGCCTGACCTGGAAGCCGCTGAACACCGTCGCCCCGTCCGAGGACGCCGCCGCCAGCCTGCTGAAGCTGCTGGACGTTCTGGAGGACAACGACGACGTTCAGACCGTCGAAGGCAACTTCGACATCTCCGAAGAGCTGATGCAGAAGCTGACGGCCTGACGCAAAGCCGCAGCCGCAGAGCGGAGGGTACCGGAGTGCTTGGGCAGGCCGGAAGGAGCGGGGCGGCGCAACAGCCGCCCGTACGCCTGTTGGGGCTGGACCCCGGCCTGCGGCACACCGGCTGGGGCATCATCGACGTGGCCGGCAATCGGCTGACCCACGTCGCGGACGGCGCCGTCCATTCCGACGACGGCCGTCCGCTGGCCGAGCGCCTGTGCCAGCTCCACGACGCGCTGTCGGAGGTGCTGGAGCGCTACCGCCCCGACGAGGCGGCGGTGGAGGAGACCTTCGTGAACAGCAACGCGGTCTCCACGTTGAAGCTGGGGCAGGCGCGGGCGGTGGCGCTGCTGGTCCCGGCGCTGGCCGGGCTGTCGGTCGCCGAATATGCCAACAACATGGTGAAGAAGGCCGTGGTGGGGCAGGGCCGGGCCGACAAGACGCAGGTGCAGGCCATGGTGCGCCTGCTGCTTCCCGGCTGCGCCATCACCACGCCGGACGCCGCGGATGCCTTGGCCGTGGCGATCTGCCACGCGCATCACCGCGCAAGCTGGCTGATGTGGCGGCGGACCGGTGGGCAGCCCCTTCCCTCTCTGGGGTGAGGGTGGCCCGAAGGGCCGGGTGAGGGGGATGCGCGTGGCGTGGCGTCCGGCAAAGGCGCACCCCCCACCGCCCCCCCCCCACCCCCCGCCGGGGGGGGGGGGGGGGGGGGGGGGGGGC
>JAEYPE010000076.1 GCA_023411035.1 Pseudomonadota bacterium | reverse complement strand
GTCACTTCCAAGGCCGGCAACGTCGTCGCATCGGGCGTTGCCGCCGGGGCTGCAGCCGCCGGTTGGGCATGGACGGCCGGCGCGAAGGAAAGACCGGACGCCAGCACGGCACTGGCCAGATAGACAGCCGTTGTGACCGGGCGCAGGCCGGGCTTGGGGGCATCGGGCGCAACGCACGCGTCGCTGCGGTGGTGAGCGGTTTGGCCCAACGCGGCCTTGCCGCGGACTCGATTCATGTGCCGGCTCCTCTGCCAAACGGCGGTTTTTGCAACGCAGCTTCGGCGGTCGGCACGATCCCCTTCCAACAGGTCGGGCATCGGCGCGGATCACTCACAGAACTGCGAATAAGAATCGTTCTCACTCTAAGGGTGTGCGGCGGGTTCTGCAAGACGTGTCTGGCGGCAGCGTGCCTTCCCACGTCGTGGACAACATCCGCCGCCATGCCCGGGGCCCCATCAAGGGCGCCGCTGCCGCTTGCGGCCGCCGTCCTTGCTGTTGCACGCTGAAAGGGCGCACCCCAATGCCGGGGCCGCCCTCGCGCAGGTGGCGAACGGCTCGTCGAGGGCGTTCGACGAGTTCACTTTGGAAATCCCGGTTCGGCTGAAGGCGTGGGGCGCCGCGCGGGCGATTGTCGGGCCGGATGGCCGGGAGCGTCAGCGCAATCGGATCCTGTGCGAGAGCGTCGTGGGGAGGGCGCTCTCGAAGCCTCGGGGCGCCGCCCGCATCATTGCTGCGCGTGGTGCGCCGCGGACTGTTCCAGGCTCTTGATGCGGGCCATGCCCGGCAGGATCTCGGACTTGATGAACTCCAGCCGCCGGTTGGGGCCGCCGCCGCCGCGGGCGAAGCGGGTCTTCCACAGGTCCATCTTCACCGCCAGACCGCACAGCACGCCTCCGATGGTGACGTGGTGGGATGCGATCAGCTCGCGGATGGAATGGAACGTCTCGGCGTTGATGTCCCGCCAGAAGTCCTTGGACCGGTTGTCGAAGCTCTCGAAGCGCCCGGTGATGGAGGTGGAGATGTCGGTCAGGTCGCGGCTGATTTCGTCCAGCATGCGCATCTGCCGGGAGTCGCGCTTCACCTCGGCGGAGCCGCGGATCTCGGCCATCCAGGACAGGAAGCGCTGGATCTCCGGCACGATGTCGTCCAGGCATTTCTTGAAATAGGCCAGTGACAGGAAGATGTCGCCATATTCTTCCAGGAACTGCGGGATTTCGCCCAGCTCGATGTCCAGCCGGTCGGCCATCATGCGCAGATTGCGCAGCGCCTCCTCCCGGTTGGGGTTGGAGAACATGCCGATGATGTCCTTCACGTCCTGGACCTGCATGTCCTCGGACCCGTAGACATATTCGACCAACGGACGCGTGAAGACGCGCATGTAGTTGGTCAGTTCTTCCTTCTTGCGGTCGGACAGGGTCAGCGACTCGATGTTGTTCACATCGATGTTCAGCCGGCGCAGTTCGATGCGGGAGGTGTAGACGTCGAAGCTGGAGGCGGCGGCGATCTTCTCGATCTTCACCAGATCGCGCTCCACCTCCTCCTTGTGGGATTCGAAATAGGAGGTGAGATGGCGCGGCGACACCTGCCCGCTGCCGGTCTGGACGTCGTGGAACATCTCCACGACCGTTTGCAGGCGCACGTTCTTGATCAGCCGCGCGTGCTGAAGGCCCGGCGTCTCCAGCGGGATGGCCGACAGCGGCATGATGTGCAGCGCGTCACGGGCCTCGTCCTCCCACTGTCTGCGCCGGCCTCCGCCCTGTGGCCGGGCTGGCCTGTCGGCCACGGCCTCGTTCGTCTCAAACCCGTCGCTCAAAGCCTTCTCCCCGCACGCAGGCGCCTGTCCGCCCGCTCGTCCTCCTTTCGGTCTCCCCCGCAAGGATAGCGGCTCGAGGGGGGCGGGCAGGAGTGGATGGGGGCGTTCCGGACCCATGTCATAGCACCGGCGGCCCGCGAACGGAAAGGGCCGGTCCGCCTTGGACCGGCCCTTTCGCAACCCCCGATGGATTTTCATGGCGGGTGTGGCGTCAATGGACGCTCAGCGGCTCCATGTCGTTCTGGCGGACGGTGGCGAAGGCCACCTCCCGTTCCGGCAGGACGGTCAGCGGTGTGCCGTCGGCGGCGTGGACGGAGAAGGCCGGGGCGCCGTCAACCGTCACGGGCCGCACATAGGCCACATGGTCCACACCGAAGGCGGCGAAGTCCTGGGGCGACAGTTGGCGCAGGTAGGCCGCGGCCTTGTCGATGTCGAAGCTGTTCATGCTGTTGTCCTTTGGACGAATCGGTCGGGGAGGTGTGGAGCGGCCGGTCTTCATTCCGATCCTGCTTCATTCCGATCCGGCTTCATTCCGGTCCGGCCCGATCCGGCGCGACGTCGATGGTCTGCGGTCCGGCGGTGCCGCAGGCGGCCTGGGCGGGCTGCTCGATCTTGATGGTGCGGACCTTCGGTTCCGGCAGGGGCCGCTTCAGGTCGATGTTGAGCAGGCCGTTGTCGAGCGAGGCGCCGACCACCTCGATCCCCTCCGCCAGCACGAAGCTGCGCTGGAACTGGCGGGCGGCGATGCCGCGGTGCAGGTAGATGCGCGAGCGGTCGTCGGTCTGGCGGCCCCGGATGACGAGCTGGTTGTCCTCGATCTGCACCGACAGGTCTTCGGAGGTGAAACCGGCCACGGCCAGCGTGATGCGCAGGCCCTCGTCCCCGATCTGTTCGATGTTGTAAGGCGGATAGCCTTCCGCGGAATTCTTGGCGATGCGGTCCAGCGTGCGCTCGAACTGGTCGAATCCAAGGAGCAGCGGACTGTTGAAAAGCGAAAGACGTGTCGTCACGGCGCATCCTCCTCGAGACGCGAGCGAGTTGCACATTGGGCCCGTTTCCGGCGCCCGGCTGGCTGGCGGCCCGAAAGGGGAGGATCGGCGCCGCTCCGTCATAGATTGGGGTAGGCCACCCGGCGGTCAAGGTTCGCCGTTGCGGCAAAGCGCCGTCACCCTTCGGCCGGTCGGCTCAAACCGTGTGATTCGGGGCGGGATTCGGGGCGGGGGAAGCGAAGACGAAGCGCCGGCTGGACCAGTAGTTCCAGGCGAAGGTGACGGCGGTCGCCGCGATCTTGGCGGCCAGGGGCGGCAGGGCGGGAACCAGCAACCCGACCACCAGCGTTGACAGTCCCAGCCCGACGAGGTTGAAGGCCAGGAACAGGGGCAGGCGGCGGGCCATGGGTGCCGCCTCCCGGCGCAGGCGGAAGGTCCAGCTCCGGTTCAGCAGGAAGCTGCACAGCACCCCGGCGCCGTACCCCGCGGCGTTGGCGCCAAGCACGGGTGCCCCGGCCAGCGACACCAGTGCCAGGAACAGGGCGAAATCCACCCCGGTGTTCAGCAGCCCGACCGCCGCGAAGCGGATGGCCGTCCAGGGAACGGCTCTCCTCCGGCCTTCCGCGCTCCTCAACCGTTGGCCTCGATGCGCGAGAAGGCGCCCGCCGCCGCGGCGATGCCGGTTCCCGGATGGGCCTCGGCGGGGGCCGGCGCGGTTTGCCCGCCGCTCCCGGCTTCAACGGCGGCGGCGGCGTCCGGATGGCGGGCGATGCGGTCCACCACGAACAGGGGCCGGTGCTTGGTCTCCATGTAGAGGCGCCCGAGATACTCGCCCAGCACGCCCAGGATCAGAAGCTGCGTGCTGCCCAGCACCAGCGAGACGACCATCACGCTGGTCCAGCCGGGAACCGTCGCGTGCTGCGCCCAGCTCACCAGCGCGTAACCCAGCGCCACCACCGCGCACACCGCGAAGAAGAAGCCGATGTAGGAGGCGGCGCGCAGCGGCTTGATGGAAAAGCTGGTGATGGCGTCCACCGCGAAGCGGACCATCTTGCCCAGCGGGTACTTCGTCGTGCCGACGGCGCGGGCCTGCCGGTCGTAGGGCAGCGGTTCCTGCTTCAGCCCGATCCAGCTCACCATGCCGCGGATGAAGCGGTGCTGCTCCGGCATGGCGTTCAGCACCTCCAGCGCGCGGCGGCTCATCAGGCGGAAATCGCCGGTGTCCTTGGGGATCTCGATGTCCACCAGCCGGTCGAGCAGCCGGTAGAACAAGGCCGCGGTGCCCTTCTTGAACCAGGTCTCGCCGTCGCGGGCCTGGCGGGTGCCGTAGACCACGTCGGCCCCGGCGTCCATGCGGGCCATCATGGTGCCCAGAAGCTCCGGCGGGTCCTGGAGGTCGGCGTCGATGATCAGGATGCGCTCCCCCCGGCAGACATGCAGGCCGGCGGTCAACGCCAACTGGTGCCCGTGGTTGCGCGACAGCCGCACCCCCGTCACCGCCGGATCGCCGCGCACCAGTTCGGCGATGCGGCCCCAGGTGCCGTCCCGCGACCCGTCGTCCACCAGGATCAGCTCATAGCCCTCCCCGACCTCGGCGCGGCAGGCCGCGGACACCCGGCGGTGCAATTCGCCGATCCCCTCGGCCTCGTTGTAGCAGGGAACCACCACGGACAACCGCGGGGTCCCGGCAGCGGCATGCTGCATGAACCTTCTCCCGTCACCGTCTCCGGTCGCGCCCCCGTCTCCCTGATTTCCATAGGACGAACCCCTTCGGGCGAGGACGCATTCTTCGGGCGACACCGGCGCGGTACCGCCGGCATCCCGTTTCCGCAACGGGATCGCAGGCCCTTTTGCCCCGCCGGAATTCCGTACTAACCCGGTCATGCTCCCGCCGCGCCGGTTCAGCCGGGCGGAATGTCCGGACCGCCGCGGGCCTGTGGCATTTGTGACGATTGTGGGTGCGGACGGGGTGCCCCATGCGGCGTGGTGCGGCGCGGGATGCGTGGCCTTCCCGTCCGCGAGGAGCCACCGCCCCGGCACCCCGGTCGGGGATGCCGGACGGATTGCCTCCATCGGGTTGCCCCCGGCGGGCGACCACCTCCGGTACGGCATGGCGCTTGCTTCAATGGAGGCAGCACGGGCCGCGCCGGCGCGGTATCCACCGGTGAGCGTCGAAACGCGAAGATGCCGCCAGGGCGCCGTGCCAGGGCGCCGTGCCAGGGCGCCGTGAAGGAGGGTGGGCCGCCCCGTCTCAAGTCTCTTGCGGATCGCGTCGTCTGAACGCCATAATCCCCATGCACGGCAACATTCTCTCCTCCGGCGTGCGCCGGACTTGGCGGACACCGGTGATGGACGATGCTTTCCTGACGGCGGAGGTGCCCGCCGCAGCCACCCGCACGCGGCTGTGGACCCTGCTGACGACCATCGTCGGGGTGATCACCCTGTTCGGCGTCGGCCTGTGGGGGGCCGCCACCTGGGCCGACCGCGACGAGGCGGTGAGCCGCGTCCGCGACCGGACGCTGAGCGCCGCCCGCCTGCTGCACGAGCATGTGCGCCGAACCGTCGCCACCAGCGATCTCGTGCTTCAGCGGGTGGACGACCGCCTGCGCCCGCGGGAGGTGGAGGCGATCGGGCGCGATCTGCCGCTGTGGCAGGAACTGCGCGCCATGTCCGACGCCATGCCGGAGGTCAGCGCCATCTGGATTCACGACGCCGCCGGAAACGGGCTGCTGACCACGCGCCAGTTCCCGGCGCCGCCCGGAAACAGTTCGGACCGCCCCTATTTCCAGGCCCACCGGAACGGCGAGGCGTTCCACATCGGCGGGATGATCCGGGGCCGGCTGTCCGGCAAGCCGACCTTCACCATCAGCCGCCGGATCGGCACGGTGGAGAATTTCCAGGGCGTCGCCCACATCGCCCTGGATCTGGACTATTTCCGCTCCTTCTTCGAAGGGCTGAACATCGGCCAGGGGGGCGCCGTCGCCCTGTACCGCGAGGACGGGACCCTGCTCTTCAGCCTGTCCGGCCAGGACACCGGCATGTCCCTGTCCGGCGCACCGTCCAACACGGCCGCCACCGACCGTCCGATGGACGAGATGCCGCGGACCACCGGCGGCACGATCTTCAGCCGGTCCCCGGTGGACGGGTCGGAACGGATCGTCGCCAACCTGCGGGTGCAGGACCTGCCGCTGATCGTTCAGGTCGGCATTTCCCGGGACGAGGCTCTGACGCCCTGGCGCGAGCGCACCATCCACAGCGGCCTGCTGGTCCTGCTGGCGATCGCCGCCTGTGCCGCGCTGGCCATGGCGGCGGCGCGCAGCCTGTCGCGGGAGGAGGTGGGGCGCCGCCGGCTGGCCGAGACCAACGCCGATCTGGACGCCACCGCCCGCAGCCTGGAACAGGCCAACCGCGCCTTCGCCGGGGCCAACCGGCGGCTGAACCTGATCCTGCAATCCGCCTCGGAAGGCATCTGCGGCGTGGACCGGGACGAGCGGATCACCTTCGCCAACCCCGCCGCCTGCGCGCTGACCGGCTACACCAGGGAGGAGATGCTGGGCCGCAGCCTGCATGTGCTGCTGCATCACACCCGCGCCGACGGCACGCCGTCGCCGACCATCGACTGCCCGGTCTTCGAGGTGCTGCGCACGGGCGAGGCGCGGGGCGGATCGGAGGACATCTACTGGCGCAAGGACGGCACCAGCTTCCCCGTGGAATTCGCGGCCTCCCCCATGCTGGAGGACGGGCGGGTGGAGGGCGCGGTGGTCGTCTTCCACGAGATCGCCGAGCGCAAGCGGGCCGAGGAGGCGTTGCGCCAGGCCAAATCCGTGGCCGAGGCGGCCAGCCGCGCCAAGAGCGAATTCCTGGCCAACATGAGCCACGAAATCCGCACCCCCATGAACGCCATCCTGGGGCTGGTCCATCTGATCCAGCAGACCGACCTGTCGTCGCGCCAGCGCGACTACGCCCAGAAGATCCGCGTGTCGGCGCAGTCGCTGCTGGGCATCCTGAACGACATCCTGGACTTCTCCAAGGTGGAGGCCGGGAAGCTGGAGCTGGAGCGGGTGGAGTTCCGCCTGGACGACCTGCTTCAGAACCTTGCGGTGATCGTCGGCGCGGCGGCGCAGGACAAGGACATCGAGGTTCTCTTCTCAGTCGGGCCGGAGGTTCCGCTCGACCTCGTCGGCGACCCCCTGCGCCTTCAGCAGGTGCTCATCAATCTGGCCGGCAACGCCATCAAGTTCACCGAGGCGGGCGAGGTTGTGGTGTCCGTCCGCGCCGAGGAGGTGACGGAGGAGCGGGCGGTCCTGACCTTCTCCATCCGCGACACCGGCATCGGCATCGACGCCGAGCAGAAGGAAAGGCTGTTCCAGGCCTTCAGCCAGGCCGACAGCTCCACCACCCGGCGCTATGGCGGCACCGGGCTGGGGCTGGCCATCTGCACGCGGCTGGTCACCCTGATGGGCGGCGTCATGGACGTGTCGAGCGAGCCGGGCCAGGGCAGCGAGTTCCACTTCACCGCCGCCTTCGGGAACGCCGCCTTCGGTCAGGCCGGGCAGGCGGGGGAGCGTCCGCCGCGGTCCCGCGCCGTGCCGCGCGGCCTCTCCGTCCTGGTGGTGGACGACAACGTCACCGCGCGCGAGGTGCTGGGCGAACTGGTCACCTCCTTCGGCTGGCGGACCTCGCTGTGCGCCTCCGGCGCCAAGGCGATCGCGGAACTGGAGCGCGCGACCGCCGCCGGGCAGCCCTACGACATCGTGCTGATGGATTGGAAGATGCCGGGCATGGACGGGCTGGAGACTTCCCGCCGCATCCGCGACGACGGGCTGGTGAAGGCGCCGGTCATCATCGTGGTTTCCGCCTTCGGGCGTGAGCGGATGAGCGCCGCGTCGGAAGGCATGAGGCCGGACGATGTGGGGCTGAGCGGCGCGCTGGTGAAGCCGGTGACCGCCTCCTCCCTGCTGGACGCGGTGATCGACGCCTACGGGCGCAAGGCGGAGGGCGACGCGCCGGGGACCTTCCGGCCGCACCCCTGCGCACCGGTCCCCGCCGGCCTTCTCCGCCCGCCGCACCTGCGCCCCCTGTTCGGGCACCGCCTGCTGCTGGTGGAGGACAACGGCATCAGCCAGGAGGTGGCCCGCGAGATCCTGGAGCGCGCCGGCGCCCGCGTGACGCTGGCCGGCAACGGGCGGGAGGCCATCGCCCGCGTGGAGGAGGCTGACCCGCCCTTCGATCTGGTCCTGATGGACGTGCAGATGCCGGAGATGGACGGGTTCGAGGCGACGCGCCAGCTCCGTGCCCGCCCCGCCGGGCAGGGGCTGCCGATCATCGCCATGACCGCCAGCGCCCTGCCGTCCGACCGCCAGCGCTGCCTGGACGGCGGCATGGACGACCACATCGCCAAGCCCATCGACGTGGAGCAGCTTTTCTCCGTGGTGTCCCGCTGGCTCGGGCAGCCGGCGACGGGCGGCGCCCTGCCGGCCATCGTGCCGGTTCTGCCCATGGCCGTGCAGTCCGCGGCCCGCGCGGCCCTTCCCGCCGACCTGCCGGGCATCGACGTGAAGGACGCGCTGAACCGGCTGGACGGCGACGTGGGGCTGTTCCGCAAGTTCGTCACCGACTTCGCCCGGACCTACGACGGCGTGGCGGACGGCATCGCCGCCGCCCTGGCCGCCGGGGATCTGCCGCAGGCCAAGGCGCTGGGGCATGAGCTGAAAAGCCTGGCGGGCAACATCGGCGCGCGCACGCTGTCCGCCGCGGCGGACGCCGTGCAGATCGCCGCCTTGCACGGGGATGGGGCGGCGGCGGCGGCGCAGTTGCCGGTTCTCCGCGCCGAGCTGGAGGCGGTGCTGGACTCCGCCGCCCGGCTGGCCGTGGCGCCGGGGCAGGCCCCCGGCCGCAGCGGACCGGCGGCGGACATCCGGACGCTGGAACCCATGCTGGAACGCTTCGCCCGGCTGCTGCGCGACAGCAATTTCGCCGCGGCGGAGGAATTCGCCGTCCTGGCGCCGCAACTGGCCGACTGGATCGATCCGGCGGCCATGAAGGCGCTTTCGTCCGCCGTCGACGGTCTCGACTTCATCAAGGCCCAGGGGATACTGCGGAGGATCTCGCAGGATCTCGGCTTGTCCCTTTCGGCCGACTGACCCGCTCGCCCCAGGAACAGATGATGACCGACACACGCTCCAAAATCCTGGTGGTTGACGACATCCCGTCCAACGTGCATGTGCTGAGCCGCATCCTGAAGGACGAGCACGACATCTATTTCGCGACCGATGGGGCGAAGGCTCTGGAGCTGGTGCAGGCGCGCCTGCCCGATCTCGTCCTGCTGGACATCATGATGCCGGGCATGGACGGTTACGAGGTCTGCTCCCGCATCAAGGCCGATCCGATCACCCGCGACATCCCGGTCATCTTCATCTCGGCCAAGAGCGAGGTGGAGGACGAGACCTATGGGTTGGAGGTCGGCGCCATCGACTTCATCTCCAAGCCGATCAGCCCGCCCATCGTGAAGGCCCGCGTGCGCAACCATCTGCTGCTGAAGCGGCAGACCGACCTGCTGCGCACCCTGTCCTTCATCGACGGTCTCACCGGCATCGCCAACCGCCGCCGCTTCGACGAGGTGCTGCTGCGCGAATGGCGGCGCTGCGCGCGGGCGCAGCTTCCGCTGTCGCTGATCATGCTCGATGTGGACCAGTTCAAGCCCTACAACGACCATTACGGCCATCAGGCGGGCGACGAATGCCTGCGCGCGGTGGCGCAGCTCCTGGCCGAACAGGTGATGAGGCCGGGCGATCTGGTCGCCCGCTACGGCGGCGAGGAGTTCGTCTGCCTGCTGCCCGAAACCGACGAGGACGGAGCGGTCCTGGTGGCCGAACGCCTGCGCGAAGCGGTGGCCGAACGGGGCCTGCCCCATGCGGTGTCCCCCGTCGCCGGCCACGTCACCATCAGCCTGGGCGTCGCCACGGCCCGTCCGACGATGGAGGACACGCCGGACCGGCTGACCCAGCTTGCCGACGGCCTGCTCTACGAGGCAAAGCGCGCGGGCCGCGACCGTGCGTGCAGCGGCGGTGTCGAGGTTGCGGTATAAGGGGCTGACCTGAGGCATCACGGGTGCAGCCATGACCGCGGCCAGAGCCGGACACGACAGCGGAAACGGGGGGCGGTCTGCGCCTTCACCGACGCCACCGGATGTCCGCGGGCGCGGCTTTCCCAGCCGCGCCGCCCTGTCCGCCATGGAAGGCTGGATCGACGCCGCCGCCGCTCCTCTGCCGCCGCGCGCCGTCGCGCTGGCGGACATCGCGCCCGTCCTGGCGGAAGGCGCGGTTCTCGCCGGGCCGGTGACCGCGCCGGGCGACTGGCCGCCCGCCGACCGCGCCGCCCGCGACGGGGTGGCCGTGGCTTCCAGCGACACGCTGGGCGCCGGCTCCTACAACCCGGTTCCGCTGCCGGGCGCCGTGACGGTCGCGGCTGGCGAGCCGATGCCGCCGGGAACCGACGCGGTTCTGCCGGTGGAAGCGATTCAGAACGACGGCGGTTTCGTCGAGGCGCTGGGCAGCGCCGCCCCCGGCGAAGGGGTGGAGCGGCGGGGCGAGGGCGTGAGCGCCGGAACCGTGATGCTGGAGGCCGGGCACCGGCTGCGCCCGCAGGATATCGGGCTGCTCGCGGCGCTGGAGATCGCGACCTTGCTCATCGGCCCCCGCCCGCGGGTGCGGATCGTGCTGGCCGGCGGGCCTCGTTCCGGACCCGAAACGCTGGGCGCGATGCTGTCCGCGCTGGTGGCGCGCGACGGTGGCGCGGTGGAACTGGTGGGGCCGCTGCCCGCGGACCGCGCCGCGCTGGCCGCCGCCTATGCGGCTCCCGGCGCCGACCTGCTGATCTCCGCCGGGCGCACCGGGGTGGGGGAAGACGACGTGGCCCCCCTGGCGCTGGCCGACGCGGGGGAGCTTGCCCTGCACGGCGTGGCTCTGCGGCCCGGCGATTCGGCGGCGCTGGGGCGGGCCGGCGGGGTTCCTGCCTTGCTGCTGCCCGGCGAGCCGATGGCCTGTCTGACGGCCTATGAACTGCTGGCCGGGCGGGCCGTGCGCCGTCTGGCCGGGCGGAACCCCGCGCTGCCCCACCCGGCGGTGGAGGCCGTGGCGGCGCGCAAGATGGTCTCGGAAATCGGCTGCACGGAGCTGTACCGCGTGCGCCGGACGGTGGACGGCATGGTGGAGCCGGTGGCCTCCCCACACAGGCCCGGTCTGGCCGGTGCGGTGCGGGCGGATGGCTTCGTCGTGATCCCGGCGGAAAGCGAGGGCGTTCCGGCGGGGGCGACCGTGACCCTGCGCTGTTTTGACGGTACAAGTCTCTGAACGGCATCAAGCGAGGGGGGATGGGCGTGTCCAACCAGGACATCCGGCGTTTCGTGGCCCGGGCGGCCCGGCAGGAGCAGTTTCTGGAGGTGGTGGGCCGCGACGAGGCCGAGGCGCGCTTCCGCCGCCATCTCGACCTGACGCCCAAGGGGGCGGAGACGGTGCCGCTGGGTGCGGCGCTGGGCCGGGTGCTGGCCGCCGACGTGGTGGCGGAGGTGGACGTTCCCGGATTCGACCGCTCCTCGGTGGACGGCTTCGCGGTGCGCGCCGCCGACACCCAGGAGGCGGGCGAGGACACGCCGGTCGTGCTGCGCCTGAACGAGGAGGTTCTGTCCGCCGGGCGCGTCCCCGCCCTCACCGTCGCCCCCGGTACGGCCACCGTGCTTGCCACGGGCGGCATGCTGCCGCGCGGCGCCGACGCCGTGGTGATGGTGGAGCACACCGAGTCGCGGCCTGAGTCGCAGGAGGAGGGCGGCGCCCTTCTGGTGGAGATCCGCAAGCCGGTGGTGCCCGGCGCCTTCGTCGCCGCCGCCGGCTCGGACATCGGGCGCGGCGAGACGGTGATGCGCCGTGGGCAGGTTCTGACCTCCCGCGAGATCGGGGTGCTGGCCGCCACCGGGCGGGCGGAGGTGTCGGTGGTGCGCCGCCCGCGGGTGGCGATTCTCTCGACCGGCGACGAGATCGTCGCCCCCGGCGAGCCGATCCGGCCCGGCGCCGTCTATGACTCGAACGCCGCCATCCTCGCCGCCGCGGTGGAGGAACTGGGCGGCGAACCCGTCCGGCTGGGCATCGCGCGCGACGACGAGGCGGAACTGGCCCCGCTGGTGGAACAGGGGCTGGCCTGCGACGCGCTGCTGCTGTCGGGCGGCACCTCCAAGGGGGCGGGTGACCTGTCCTACCGCATCGTCAGCCGCCTGACCGACCCCGGCATCGTTGCGCACGGCGTGGCGCTGAAGCCCGGCAAGCCTCTTTGCCTGGCCGTAACGAAGGGCAAGCCGGTGGTGATCCTGCCGGGCTTCCCAACCTCCGCCATGTTCACCTTCCATGAATTCGTCGCCCCGGTGCTGCGGGCGCTCGCCGGCCTGCCCCCCGCGGCCAAGGAAAGCGTGGACGCAACGCTGCCGATGCGGCTGGGATCGGAACGGGGCCGGACCGAATATGTGATGGTCTCGCTGGTGCGCGGGGCGGAGGGGCTGGCCGCCTATCCGCTGTCCAAGGGCTCCGGCGCGGTGACCGCCTTCAGCGCGGCGGACGGCTTCATCGCCATCGACCCGCAGGCGGAGGCGGTGGAGGCCGGCACCCCGGTGTCGGTCCAGCGCATCGGGCGCGACACCCGCCCCGCCGACCTGATCGTGATCGGCAGCCATTGCGTCGGGCTGGACGCCATCACCGGGCAACTGGTCGGGGAGGGGCTGACGGTCAAGGCGTTGAACGTCGGCTCCATGGGCGGCCTCGCCGCCGCCCGGCGCGGCGAATGCGACGTCGCCGCCATCCATCTGATGGACCCCAAAAGCGGGGAGTACAACCGCCCCTTCCTGACCCCGGCGCTGGGCCTCGTGACCGGCTACCGCCGGCTTCAGGGCATCGTCTTCCGCAAGGGCGACGCCCGTTTCGAAGGCAGAACGGCGGAAGACGCGGGGCTGGCGGCGGCGCAGGAGCCCGATTGCATCCTGGTCAACCGCAACGCCGGCAGCGGCACGCGCATCCTGACCGACCGGCTGCTGGGGGCCGCGCGACCCACCGGCTACTGGTCGCAGGCCAAGTCCCACAACGCGGTGGCCGTGGCGGTGGCCCAGGGCCGCGCCGACTGGGGCGTCGCCATCGAAAGCGTCGCCACCCTCTACGGGCTGGGTTTCCTGCCCTTGCAGGCGGAGCATTACGACTTCGTGATTCCCAACGACCGCCGGGAGCGGCCCGCGGTCCGGCGCTTCCTGGCCGCGCTGGCCGATCCGGCGGTGCGGGAGAGGCTGACGGCGCTGGGCTTCACCGTTCCGGAAGCGGAATGAACTCCGTCTCGCCGGGAACGGCGTCGAACCGGCCGTCCTTCCACTCGGCCTTGGCCTGTTCGATGCGGTCCTGGCTGCTCGACACGAAGTTCCACCAGATGTGGCGGGGGCCATCCATCACGGCCCCGCCCAGCAGGATCAGGCGCGCGGGCGTTTCCGCCTCCACCGTCACCGCCTCGCCGGGGCGCAGCACCAGAAGCCGCCCGGCCTCGAAGCGGTCGCCGTGGATGGTGATGGTGCCGTCCGCGATGTAGAGCGCCCGCTCCTCCGTCTCCCGGTCGATGGGCAGACGCGCGCCGGCATCCAACGCCGCATCGACGTACAGCGTGTCCCACAGCGTGGCCATGGGGGAACGCACGCCGTAGGCCGCGCCCGCCACCACGCGCAGCCGCTTGCCTTCGCCGTCGACCACCGGCAACTCGTCGGCGCCAAGATGGACGAAGGCGGGGTCGGTCTCCTCATGCGTCTTGGGCAGGGCGACCCAGGACTGCATGCCCGACAGCAGCCGGTCGTGCCCGCGCTCGTCGGCGGCGGAGCGTTCGGAATGGACGATGCCGCGCCCGGCGGTCATCCAGTTGACGGCGCCCGGACGAATCGGCAGGACGGTGCCCAGGCTGTCCCGATGCAGGATCTCGCCGTCGAACAGATAGGTGACGGTGGCCAGCCCGATGTGCGGGTGGGGGCGTACGTCGATGCCCGACCCGGCCTTCAGGATGGCCGGCCCCATCTGGTCCAGGAAGACGAACGGCCCGACCATCCGCTTGCGGACGGAGGGCAGGGCGCGCCGCACCTCGAAACCGCCGATGTCGCTCGTGCGCGGAACGACCACCGTTTCCAGCCAGCCGTCCGGCGATTCGGTCGATGTTGGGGCCGTCGTCATGATCGTCCTCCCGTTTCTGATGATCGGTGCCACCAACAGGTGGGGGCGGGCGCCGGGAATGGGAGGGGAAAAGCGCTCAGTGCCGGGTGGTGCCGCAACCCCCGCCGCCGCAGCCGCAACCGCCCTCCGGGGCCGTGACGTGGATGGCGCCGCGCGCGGCGGCCAGCAGGACGTCCAGCGGAATGCCGGTGGCCTTGGCGAGATCGCCCAGGCTGGCGCTGTCCGGCACGCCGACGCCGGGGTTGAAGACGGGATGGATCTGCGCCAGCCGGCCCATGGCCTGCGGGTCGAGCGCGTTCAGCGCCCCCAGGGTGGTTTCGGCGGACAGGGTGTCGGCGTCCATCGTGGCGGTCACCATCGTGGCGGGCATGGCGTATCCTGAGCAGGGAGGAAAGGGAATCGGCGCAGCCGACGCTGCCGCCCGACCAAAGAGCGTTCCTTGACGCCTGTCAAGACGGTGGTGGAAGAGGGGAACAACGTCCCGGGAAACACCCCGAAACGCCGAAGGGCCCGCGCATCTCTGCGCAGGCCCTTCGGGCGTTTGGTGGAGCCAAGGAGGATCGAACTCCTGACCTCTACAATGCCATTGTAGCGCTCTCCCAGCTGAGCTATGGCCCCGAAACTCTGGGTGGCTGGCCGTGCGGCCTGCCTCGGTGGAGCGGGATATTGGTCAGGACAGGGGTCCGATGCAAGAGAAAAATTCGGCCCCGTCCACCTTTTTTCCCGCCCTCCGCAAGGGCGCCGGTCAGCGCTCCTCCTCGTCCTCGCCTTCGACGTCGACGACCTCGTCCATGTCGTCCTCGCCCAGCTCCGAGGTGTCCTCGATCAGGACATCGTCCTCCGGCGTCTCGTCGGCTTCCTCGATGTCCTCGACGGAGACGTCGTCCTCGACCTCGTCGAGTTCGGCGGCCTCTTCGTCCTCGCTCTCGGTCTCGATGTCCTCGTCTTCCGAGACCACCGGGGCCTTCTTCACGTCGTCAACCGGCGCCGGGCGCGCCTTGCGGGATTTCAGCAACGCCTCGGGATCGAACTGCGATCCGCAGTTCGGGCACACCGGCGGGTCCTTGCGCAGATCGTAATAGCGCGCGCCACAGCTCGGGCAGATGCGCTTGACGCCCCATTCGGGTTTGGCCACGCCTCGTCCTCCGTCACGTTCCTAGGGGATGCCCAATTCGGGAATTACAAGCCGCGCCCTTTGCCATGCCTGCGGGCACTTGTCAAAAAAAAGTTCGCCGAACGCCGCCGGCGGCGTGGCATGGCCGGTGATCGACCCCAAACTTCACCATACTGCTGTCCGCCGGGCCGCGAATCCGGATGCAATGAGATACAACGATAAGGGGGGAGGAGCCGGATGCCGACGATGTTGTCCCGCCGCTGGCGGGCGGTGCTTTGCGCCGTGTTGCTGGCGGCGATGCCGCTGGAAGCCGTGGCCCAGACGGCGCCGTCCGCCGCGGGAGACGTGGCGCCGGAGCGCGCGACCGGGCGCGGCAGCCGCAAGGTCGATCTGGCGGCGCGCCACATGGTCGCCGCCGCGAATCCGCTGGCGGCGGAGGCCGGGCGGGAGGTCCTGCGGGCGGGCGGCAGCGCCGTGGACGCCGCCGTCGCCGTGCAGCTCGTCCTCAATCTGGTGGAGCCGCAAAGCTCCGGCATCGGGGGCGGCGCCTTCCTGCTGCATTACGACGCCGCGACCAGGACGGTGACCTCCATCGACGGGCGTGAAACGGCGCCCGCCGCGGCGAAGCCCGACCGTTTCCTGGGAGCGGACGGCAAGCCGATGCCCTTCTACGACGCGGTGGTCGGCGGCCGGTCGGTCGGCGTGCCGGGCACGGTGAAGCTGCTGGAGCACGTCCACCGGAAACACGGCACGCTGCCCTGGCCGCGCCTGTTCGAGCGCGCCATCGCGCTGGCCGAGAACGGCTTCACGGTCAGCCCGCGGCTGAACGGCCAACTGGCGATGGAGAAACACCTGCCGGCCAATCCCGCGGCGCGCGCCTATTTCTACCAGCCGGACGGCGCGCCCTGGCCGGTCGGCCATGCGCTGAGGAATCCGGACTTCGCGGCGACCCTGCGCGCCATCGCGGAGAAAGGCTCCGCCGCCTTCTACGAGGGTCCTGTCGCCGCCGACATCGTGAAGGCGGTGACCGGCCACCCCACCAACCCCGGCGACATGACCGAGGCCGACCTGAAAGCCTACCGCGTGAAGGAGCGGGAGCCGGTCTGCGGTCCCTACCGCGCCTACATTCTGTGCGGCATGGGGCCGCCCAGCTCCGGCGGGATCGCGGTGTTGCAGATGCTGGCCTTTCTGGAAGGCCGCGACATGGCCGCCACCCGCGACGACCCGGCGCTGGCGGCGCACTGGCTTTCCGAGGCCGGGCGGCTCGCCTTCGCCGACCGCGGGCTCTATCTGGCCGATCCGGATTTCGTGCCGGTGCCGGTGCGCGGCCTGCTCGACCGCGGCTATCTGGCGGGCCGCGCCGCCCTGATCGGCGACCGCTCCATGGGCAAGGCCCAGCCGGGCGAGCCGCCCTTCAGGGAGGGCCGCGCCTGGGGCCATGCGGAGGCGGCGGAGCATGGGACCAGCCATATCTCCGTCGTGGACGGGGCGGGCAACGCGGTCGCCATGACCACGACCATCGAGGACGGCTTCGGCTCACGCCTGATGGTGCGGGGCTTCCTGCTGAACAACGAGCTGACCGACTTCGCCTTCACCCCCACGGAGGACGGCAAGCCCGTCGCCAACCGCGTGGAGCCGGGCAAGCGCCCGCGCAGTTCCATGGCGCCGACGCTGGTCTTCCGCGACGGCGCCCTGGTGGCGTCGGTGGGATCGCCGGGCGGCAGCAACATCATCAACTATGTGGGCAAGACGCTGATCGCGCTGCTCGATTGGGGCCTGGACCCGCAGGCGGCGGTGGACGCACCCAACTTCGGCAGCCGCAACGGCCCGACCGAACTGGAGCAGGGCACCGAGGCGGAAGGCTGGAAGGCGGCGCTGGAGGCGCGGGGGCACACGGTCAAGGCGATGGAGCTGACCTCCGGCACCCAGGCTATCACCGTGACCGGCCAGGGCCTGTCCGGCGGGGCGGACACCCGGCGTGAGGGTGTGGCGGTCGGCGACTGACCGCGAGGACTGCGCATGTCTCGCTTCACCGTTTCCGCTGTGCTAGGTACTCCCCCCTTGATCCATTCCGTTCCGTCCTCTTGTCTGGGGAGTTCTCCCATGCTTCAGGCGAAGCCGCTTCGCTCATCCGTCACCGGCGCGCTGGCCGGCACCATCCGCGTGCCGGGCGACAAGTCGATTTCGCACCGGTCGCTGATGCTGGGCGCCGTGGCGGTGGGCGAAACCGTCATCCACGGCCTGCTGGAAGGGGAGGACGTGCTGCACACCGCCGCCGCCATGCGCCTGCTGGGCGCCCAGGCGGAGCGCGGCGGCGACGGCGTGTGGCGCGTGCGCGGCGTCGGGCTGGGCGGGCTGGGCGAGCCGGCGCAGGTGCTCGACATGGGCAACAGCGGCACGGCGGCGCGTCTGCTGATGGGCCTCGTCGCGTCGCACCCGATCACCTGCGTCTTCACCGGCGACGCCTCGCTGAACAAGCGCCCGATGGCCCGCGTGACCGGCCCGCTGGAGCAGATGGGCGCGCGCTTCGTCGGGCGGTCCGGCGGGCGGCTGCCGCTGACCGTGGTGGGCAGCGACCGAACCGTTCCGATCACCTACCGCCTGCCGGTGGCCTCCGCCCAGGTGAAGTCGGCGATCATCCTCTGCGGCCTGAACACCGCCGGCACCACCACCGTGATCGAGGCGGAGCCGACCCGCGACCATACCGAGCTGATGCTGCGCCATTTCGGCGCCACCGTGACGACCGAGCGGCTGGAGGACGGCGCGCTCGCCGTCTCTGTCGTCGGCCAGCCGGAACTGACGGGGCGCGAGATCGTCGTGCCGGGCGACCCCAGCTCCGCCGCCTTCCCGGCGGTGGCGGCGCTGCTGCGCCCCGGTTCGGAGGTGCTGCTTCCCGGCGTCGGCATGAACCCGCACCGCACCGGCCTGTACACCACGCTGGTGGAGATGGGCGCGAACATCGCCTTCGAGAACCGCCGCGACGAGGCGGGCGAGCCGGTGGCCGACCTGCGGGTGAAGCACGGGCCGCTGAAGGGCATCGTCGTCCCGGCGGACCGCGCGCCCAGCATGATCGACGAATACCCGATCCTCGCCGCCGCCGCCGCCTGCGCCGAGGGCACCACCGTCATGCTCGGCCTGAAGGAGCTGCGCGTGAAGGAGAGCGACCGCCTCGCCATGGTCGCCGACGGGCTGACCAAGTGCGGCGTGAAGGTGGAGGTCGGGGCCGACGACAGCCTGACCGTCTACGGCACCGGCAAGCCGCCGCAGGGCGGCGCCACCGTCGCCACCGCCATGGACCACCGCATCGCCATGAGCTTCCTGGTGCTGGGTATGGCTACCGCCGAGCCGGTCCGGGTGGACGACGGCGCCTTCATTGAAACGAGCTTCCCCGGCTTCGTCGATCTGATGAACGGCCTCGGCGCGAAGATCGAAGGGGTGTGACGGCGATGGGTCTGGTGGTCGCCATCGACGGCCCGGCGGCGGCGGGCAAGGGCACGCTGTCCAAGCGGGTCGCGCAGGCTTACGGCTTCGCGCATCTCGACACCGGGGCGCTCTACCGCGCCGTGGGCGTCAGCGTCCTGCGCGCGGGCGGCGACCCGGCGGACGCGGAGGCCGCGGCACGAGCCGCCCGCGCATTGCAGCCGGAGGACGGCATCCTGAACGACCCGGCCCTGCGCAGCGACGAGGCGGCACAGGCGGCCTCCAAGGTCGCGGTGGTGCCGGAGGTGCGGTCCGCCCTGCTCGACTTCCAGCGGCGCTTCGCCGCCACCCCGCCCGGCGGCGCGCCAGGGGCGGTGCTGGACGGGCGGGACGTCGGCACGGTCGTATGCCCGAACGCCGATGCCAAGCTGTTCGTTACCGCTTCGGTGGAGGTGCGGGCCGAGCGGCGACTCAAGGAGTTGCGGGAGCGCGGGATTCCGGCTATACCGTCCGATGTCCTGGAGGACATGAAGGCCCGTGACGCGCGCGACAGCCAGAGGACCGTAGCACCGCTCCGGCCGGCTGCCGACGCATTTGTGCTTGATACCTCCGCCCTCGACGCCGACCAGGCGTTCGCAGCGGCGACCGCCTTTATCGGAACGAAAACCGGTTTCGGCCCCAAGGTCTGAGCATCAGGGTCCGGGCGCTTCGTCCTCCATGGAACGCATGTCAACCAAGTCGCCGGGCGTGGTGCCCGGCGCGGTGGTCCCATCGGGGGCCGACCCGTTTTGCCGCGGGCCGGACCAGGGCGGGATCGCTTTCGGCCAACCTTAGGAGTTTCAATGGCACAAGCTATGGCCCGGACCGGCGAGAAGGAAAGCTTTGCGGCTCTGCTTGAGGAGTCGCTCGGCACGGCCGAGTCCCTCGAAGGCTCGGTCGTCAAGGGCCGCGTCGTCTCCGTCGAGAACGACATGGTCACCATCGACGTCGGCCTGAAGTCGGAAGGCCGCGTCGCGCTGAAGGAATTCGCCGTTGCCGGCCAGCCGCCCGAGCTGAAGGCGGGCGACACCGTCGAGGTGTATCTGGAGCGCATGGAAGACAAGAACGGCGAAGCCGTTCTGTCGCGTGAGAAGGCCAAGCGCGAAGAGGCCTGGGCGCTGCTGGAGAAGTCCTTCCAGGACCAGACCCGCGTCACCGGCGTCATCTTCGGCCGCGTCAAGGGCGGCTTCACCGTCGACCTGTCGGGCGCCGTGGCGTTCCTGCCGGGTTCGCAGGTGGACATCCGTCCGGTCCGCGACATCTCCCCGCTGCTGGGCACCCCGCAGCCGTTCCAGATCCTGAAGATGGACCGCTCGCGCGGCAACATCGTCGTGTCCCGCCGCGCCGTGCTCGAAGAGAGCCGCGCCGAGGCCCGTTCGGAACTGGTGGCCAACCTCAAGGAAGGCCAGATCCTCCAGGGCGTCGTCAAGAACATCACCGACTACGGTGCGTTCGTCGACCTGGGCGGCGTGGACGGCCTGCTGCACGTCACCGACATCGCGTGGCGCCGCATCAACCATCCGTCGGAAGCCCTGCAGATCGGCCAGACCGTCACGGTCCAGGTCATCCGCTTCAACCCGGAAACCCAGCGCATCAGCCTGGGCATGAAGCAGCTCGAGGCCGACCCGTGGGAAGGCGTCGAGGCGAAGTATCCGGTCGGCGCGAAGTTCAAGGGCCGCGTCACCAACATCACCGACTACGGCGCCTTCGTGGAGCTGGAGCCGGGGATCGAGGGCCTGGTCCACGTTTCGGAAATGTCCTGGACCAAGAAGAACGTCCATCCGGGCAAGATCGTGTCGACTTCGCAGGAAGTCGAGGTCATGGTCCTGGACGTCGATCCGCAGAAGCGCCGCATCAGCCTCGGCCTGAAGCAGTGCCTGGACAACCCGTGGGAGACCTTCACCGACAAGTTCGGTCCGGGCACCGAGCTGGAAGGCGAAGTCAAGAACATCACCGAGTTCGGTCTGTTCGTCGGCCTGCCGGGCGACATCGACGGCATGGTCCACATGTCCGATCTCGACTGGAACAAGTCGGGTGAAGAGGCGATCGCCGAGTACAAGAAGGGCGACCGCGTCAAGGTCAAGGTTCTCGACGTCGACGTCGAGAAGGAGCGCATCAGCCTGGGCATCAAGCAGCTGGCGAACGACCCGTTCGAGGCTGCCACCGCCGGTCTGAAGAAGAACGAGGTCGTGACCTGCACCGTGACGCAGGTGACGGACGGCGGCATCGAAGTGGCCGTCGGCGAGGGCTACACCGGCTTCATCCGCAAGTCGGACCTGTCCCGCGAGCGTTCCGAACAGCGCCCGGACCGTTTCGCCGTCGGCGAGAAGGTCGACGCCAAGGTCACCCAGATCGACCGCGCTTCCCGCCGCATCTCGTTGTCCATCAAGGCCCGCGAGTTGGAGGAAGAAAAGCAGGCGATGGCCGAGTTCGGTTCGTCCGACTCGGGTGCCTCGCTGGGCGACATCCTGGGCGCCGCTCTGAAGCGTAAGCAGCAGAACGACGAGTGATCGCCTGACGCCATCCTCTCCGGCGCCACCGTCGGAGAGGGGGCTCGCGATCCCCCGCAAGGGTAAGAGAAAGGCCGCGTCCCGGTTGGGGCGCGGCCTTTTTCGTTG
>JAEYPE010000059.1 GCA_023411035.1 Pseudomonadota bacterium | reverse complement strand
AGAGCTACCTCGCCGTGCTCGACGCGCTGCACGATTCGCCGATCCGCACCATCGTGTGCCGGCAGGAGGGCGGCGCCGCGATGATGGCCGACTGCCACGGCCGGCTGACGGGGCGCCCCGGCATCTGCTTCGTCACGCGCGGGCCGGGCGCCACCAACGCCTCGGCCGGGGTGCATGTGGCGCAGCAGGACTCGACGCCGATGGTGCTGTTCATCGGCCAGATCGAGCGCGGCATGCGCGGGCGCGACGCCTTCCAGGAGGTGGACTACACGCTCATGTTCGGCGGCATGGCCAAGTGGGTGGCGGAGATCGACAGCGCCGACCGCGTGCCGGAGATGGTCAGCCGCGCCTTCCACACCGCCATGGCCGGACGCCCCGGCCCGGTCGTGCTGGCGCTGCCGGAGGATATGCTGGTCGAAACGGCGGACGTCGCCGCCGCCCGCCCCGCCCAGCCGGCGGACAGCGCCCCCACCCCCGCCCAGGTGGCGGAGTTCGGGCGGCTGCTCGCCGCGGCGCAGCGCCCGCTGGTGATCGCCGGCGGTTCCCGCTGGTCGGAGGAGGCGGTGGCCACCCTGCGCGGCTTCGCCGAAACCTTCGCGCTTCCGGTGGCCGTCACCTTCCGCCGTCAAATGCTGTTCGACCACGCGCACCCGAACTACGCGGGCGACATCGGGCTGGGCATCAACCCGAAGCTGACGGCCCTGGTGAAGGACGCCGACCTGATCCTGCTGCTCGGCGGGCGCTTCTCCGAGGTGCCGTCGCAGAGCTATGAGCTTCTCGGCATTCCGGAAACCGGCAAGACGCTGCTCCACGTCCATCCGGGACCGGAGGAGCTGGGCCGCGTCTATCACCCCGATCTCGCCATCAACGCCACGCCGGGCGGCTTCCTCGACGCCGTGGCCGGGCTGGAGCCACCGGCATCCCCCGCCTGGGCCGGACGGGCGGAGGCCGCGCACGCCGCCTACCTCGCCTGGAGCGAGCCGCCGGCCGCCATCCCCGGCGCCGTCCAGATGGGCGCCGTCATGTCCTGGCTGCGCGGCGCCCTGCCCGACGACGCCATCCTGACCAACGGGGCGGGCAACTACGCCACCTGGATTCACCGCTTCTGGCGCTTCCGCCGCTACGGCACACAGGCGGCGCCGGTCAGCGGTTCCATGGGCTACGGCCTGCCCGCCGCGGTCGCCGCCAAGCTGCTGCACCCGGAACGCGAGGTGGTCTGCTTCGCCGGGGACGGCTGCTTCCAGATGACCGGGCTGGAGTTCGGCACCGCCGTGCAGGAGGGGGCCAACGTCATCGTGCTGGTGGTGGACAACGGCATGTACGGCACCATCCGCATGCACCAGGAGCGGGAATATCCGGGCCGCGTCTCCGCCACCGCCCTGAGGAATCCGGACTTCGCCGCGCTGGCCCGCGCCTATGGCGGCCATGGCGAGACGGTGGAGCGGACGGAGGACTTCGCCCCGGCCTTCGAGCGCGCCCGCGCCTCCGGCCTGCCCGCCATCCTGCACGTCAAGCTCGACCCCGAGGCCCTGACGCCGAACCGCAGCCTCTCCGAAATCCGCGCCGCCGGGCGCCCGCGCTGATCCACACCGAGGACATTCTCCATGCAGCACCGCGACCTTCTTTCCCGCCTCGGCCTCGAGCTTCCCGCCGACGGATCCGGCCTGTCCGTCCGCTCGCCCATCGACGGGGCCTTCCTGGGCACGGCGCCGGTCACCCCGGCGTCGGACATCCCGGAGGTGGCCGCCCGCGCCCAGCGCGCCTTCGAGGCGTGGCGCTCCGTCCCGGCCCCGCGCCGCGGCGAGCTGATCCGCCTGCTGGGCGAGGAGCTGCGCGCCGCCAAGGAGGATCTGGGCCGTCTCGTCACGCTGGAGATGGGCAAGATCCATCAGGAGGGTCTGGGCGAAGTGCAGGAGATGATCGACATCTGCGACTTCGCGGTCGGCCTGTCCCGCCAGCTCTACGGCCTGACCATCGCGTCGGAGCGTCCGGGCCACGCGATGCGCGAAACCTGGCACCCGATGGGGCCCTGCGCGGTGATTTCCGCCTTCAACTTCCCGGTCGCGGTCTGGTCGTGGAACGCCGCCCTGGCGCTGGTCTGCGGCGACCCGGTGATCTGGAAGCCGTCGGAGAAGACCCCGCTGACCGCGCTGGCCTGCCAGCGCATCTTCGAGCGCGCGGTGGCCCGCTTCGGCGACGCCCCGGCGGACCTGCTCCAGATCGTCAACGGCGGTCGCGACGTCGGCGAGGCGCTGGTCGCCAGCCCGCTGGTTCCCATCGTCTCGGCCACCGGCTCCACCCGCATGGGCCGCGAGGTCGCCGTGAAGGTGGCGGAGCGCTTCGCCCGTCCGATCCTGGAGCTGGGCGGCAACAACGCGATGATCGTGGCGCCCTCCGCCGACCTCGACATGGCGGTGCGCGCCATCGTCTTCGCCGCGGTGGGCACCTGCGGCCAGCGCTGCACCACGCTGCGCCGCCTGATCGTCCACAAGGACGTGCGCGACACGCTGCTGCCGCGCCTCAAGGCGGCCTACGCCTCGGTTCCCATCGGCAACCCTCTGGAATCCGGCGTTCTGGTCGGCCCGCTGAACGACAAGGGCGCCTTCGACGGCATGCAGCGCGCGCTGGAGCAGGCCAAGGCCGACGGCGGCATCGTGACCGGCGGCGCCCGCGCGCTGGCCGACCGGTACCCCGACGCCTGGTACGTGCAGCCGGCCATCGTGGAGATGCCGGGCCAGACCGACATCGTGAAACACGAAACCTTCGCCCCGATCCTCTACGTCCTGACCTACGAGACGCTGGAGGAGGCCATCGCGCTTCAGAACGCGGTGCCGCAGGGCCTGTCCTCCTGCATCTTCACCACCGACATCCGCGAGGCGGAGAGCTTCCTGTCGGCGGCGGGCAGCGACTGCGGCATCGCCAACGTCAACATCGGCCCGTCCGGTGCGGAAATCGGCGGCGCCTTCGGCGGCGAGAAGGAGACGGGCGGCGGACGTGAATCCGGTTCCGACGCCTGGAAGGCCTACATGCGCCGTCAGACGGCCACGGTGAACTACTCCCGCGCCCTGCCGCTGGCCCAGGGGATCAAGTTCGAGATCGCCGGCTGAACCTCAACCGGCCGATCCTCAACCGGCTGACAGGAAGAAGGCCGCCCGTTCCAAGGGGCGGCCTTCTTTCTGTTCTGGGCTCAGACGGCTTCACGTTAAAATCGCCTTGCGGATCGGTCGGGGGGAGTGTTGCGGCGCAGGTGCTCGGCAATGGGGGTGAGATGTGCCAGAACCTGCTCGTGGGTCAGACGGTCCCGGCGCAGCACGGCCTGGACCACGGGATCGTTCAGCATTTCGGCAACGCGGCAGCGCCACGTCTGCTTGGGCAGTCCGTTCATTGCTGTTCTCGTTGCTGTGGGAGGAAAACGCCGGCCCTCACCGGCAGGCGTACGGTACGCGGAGCATGTGACAGTTCGAGGCGTACGGCCCGTGATATTTCGGATACCTGCACGTCCTGTGTACGTGCCTCAGCCCTAAAGAAACATACGGAGGGGGGATGGCGCACCGAGGTCCGCGAGACGGCCCGATGCTTGATCCTTCCCTTGGCCGGGCGATGCGGACCTTCCTTGGCACCGTCCCCCTCGCTCAGGAGACTTGCCTTCCATTTTGATATATTAGTATTTTATTTTGCGGAGGACAGGTCCCCCGCCCTCCTCTTGCGGAGCCTGCTTCGAGATGACCATCTCCACCGCCCCGATCCGCCGCTTCCGGCAGACAAAGATTCGGAGGCGTCGGGCGCCTACCCCATCGAGGCGGTGTCGATGATGGACCGCATCGCCCGCCGGGTGGGGGATGACGAACTCTACCGCATCATGATGGACGCCCAGCACGCCGACCCGCAAAAAACGGCGGCGGACGCCATCACCGCGGGCGTGCCCTTCGGCATGCCGGGTTCGACCGACATCCTGCGCATCGCCTGGGTGGAACGCCCGGTCCTGCCGGCGGCAGGCCACACGCGCGGCGAGCAGGAAGGCCGTTCGAATCTATTGACCCCGGTCATGGCCGACGCCGGGGCCTGACGTAGGATGTCACACGCGCCGGTGCCGCAATGAAGCGCGCACCGGCGCCCATTCACGAGGTGCCTCATGCTTAGCCCGATCACCCCTCACCCCGCGCATTCCGCCGGGACGGGCGCATCGGTCCGCGGCTGGGTCCATTCGGTGGAGACGGGCGGCACGGTCGATGGGCCGGGTTTGCGCTACGTCCTGTTCCTGGCCGGATGCCCGCTGCGCTGCCAGTACTGCCACAACCCCGACACGCGCCACATGCACGACGGCACGCCGGCGCAATCCACCGACGTGCTCGCCGACATCGCCACCTACGCCGATTTCCTGCACCGCGCCCATGGCGGTCTGACCATCAGCGGCGGCGAACCGCTGGTCCAGCCGGAATTCTGCGCGGCCGTCTACCGCGGCGCCAAGGCACTGGGCCTTCACACCGCGCTCGACACCTCCGGCTTTCTCGGCAGCCACGCCGACGACCATCTGCTGGCCGACGTCGATCTGGTGCTGCTGGACATCAAGGCGTTCAAGGAATCCACCCACCGCGCGGTGACCGGCGTCCCGCTGCGCCCGACGCTGGAGTTCGCGGAGCGGCTGTCGCTGATGCGCAAGCCGATCTGGCTGCGCTACGTGCTGGTCCCCGGCCTGACCGACCATCTGGACGAGATCGAAGGGCTGGCGGACTTCGCCGCCGGTCTGGAGGTGGTGGAGCGGGTGGACGTTCTGCCCTTCCACAAGATGGGCGAATTCAAATGGCGCCAGCTTGGCCTGCCCTACACGCTGGCCGGCACCGAACCACCCCCGCCGGAGCTGACCGAGCGGGTGCGCGGCATCTTCCGGGCGCATGGCCTGAAGGCCGTGTAAGACGCCATGCAAGACTAGGACCCGATCCATGGACACGCATTCCCTTCCGGAGGCCACCCGGAACGCCTCCCCCGCCCCTCCGCCCGCCGCGTCGCTGGACGCGCTGATGCCCGACGCCATCGCGCTGGCGGCGGAGAATCTGGGCGTCAAGAAGGCCAACTACGACGCCGCGACCCTGTTCGCCCTGGCCGTTCTGGCCGGCGCCTTCATCGCGATGGGCGGGCTGTTCGCCACCGTCGCCATGTCGGGGGCGGAGGGCATGCTGCCCTACGGGCTGACGCGGCTGGTCGGCGGTCTGGTCTTCGCGCTGGGGCTGATCCTGGTCATCGTCGGCGGCGCGCAACTCTTCACCGGCGACGCGCTGATGGTCATGGCCTGGGCCAGCGGGCGGGTGAAGACCGGACGGATGCTCCAGGTCTGGACGATGGTGTGGATCGGCAACTTCGTCGGCGCCGCCGGCACGGCGCTGCTGGTCTTCCTGTCCGGGCAATACGGATTCGGCCATGGGGCGGTGGGCGCCACCGCGCTCAATTTCGCCGCAGCCAAGACGGGGCTTCCGGCGACGCAAGCCTTCTTCCTGGGCATCCTGTGCAACGTGCTGGTCTGTCTGGCGGTGTGGCTCGCGCTCGGCGCACGCAGCGTGACCGACAAGATCCTGGCCATCGTCTTTCCGGTCAGCGCCTTCGTCGCCGCGGGCTTCGAGCACTGCGTCGCCAACATGTACTTCGTGCCGCTGGGCCTGCTGATCGAATGGGGCGCCCCCGCCTCCTTCTGGGCCGATCTGGGCCGCGCCGCGCCGGCCATTCCGGTGGGGCGGTTCCTGCTGAATCTCGCCGCCGTGACGCTGGGCAACTGGTTCGGCGGGGCGGTTCTGGTCGGCGCCGTCTACTGGTTCATCTACCGCCGCCCGAGCCGCCGCACGGGCCACTGACAATACGGTCATATCAATGAGCCATCATTGATCGGGAGGCTCACGCCGGCGGCGTGAGCCCTACCCGGCGGCCCCATAGGCGCTCCATCCTATTGTGCTTGCCTCGACATCTGATATATTAATACAGTTCGCGATCCGGTAGCCACACGATCGCCGAGGCGGTCGAACACATGCGCTTCATCGCCTCCTTCCAAGGAGCGCTCTTCGTCACACACGCCCCCTCCTTCTCCCTCCGCCGCACCAACCGATCAGGCGCTGATGGGACCACCAGCAACGCAATCCTGCGTGCACCGCGGCCCGGCCCGGCTGACGGGAAGAGAGGATGAGGATAAGGCCCGCCGCGGACGGCGCGCGGCGGAGCCAAACAGAAGCAAGACAGCCGTTGGGGAAGGGATGAGATGTCCAGACCGATAGGATTTTCCCAGAGGGAGCCGGCCCGCCCGAGCCGGATGGGTGGCGTTCAGGGCCGCCTGTTCACCGGCGTCGGCGCCGTGATGTGCTGCACCCTGGCCGCCGTGGGGGTGGCGCTGACCGGTTACGCCGGCTTCGGCCGGACGCTGAACACCATCACCATGGAAGCCGTGCCGTCCGCGGTCGGCGCCCTGCGGGCGGCCCAGCACGCGGGCCGCATCGACGCGCTGGCCCCCGCCTTCCGCTCCGTCACCAGCAAGGAGGAGAAGGCGGATCTGGCGGCGCGCATCGCCATGGAGCGGCACGATTTCGAAAGCCAACTGCGCGATCTGGCCGAACTGGAGCGGCTGAGCGCCAACTCCGGTGCCGGGTCCGAGACCGCCGCCGCCAGCGAGGCCGCCCAGGCCCTGCTCGCCAACGTCGCGCGGCTCGATCAGGCCGCGGACCAGCGGATCGCGCTGAGCGACCGCCGCGCCGAGCTGCTGGAGAAAACGACCGCCGCCGCGCGGCGCCTCTCCACGCTGGTGGCGCCCTGGAAGTCGATCCACAGCAGCGAAGTGGACCTGCAGCGCGCCGCCTTCCGGGACGACGCCCGTCCCGTGGAGGAGCGGCTGAAGGCCATCGAAGACTACTTTCAAACCGAAGCGCGGCTGACCATCGTCCGCGCCATCGACGACAGCGCCGGCACCGTCCGCTCCCTCCTGACCGAAGCGGCCGCCAGCACCGACGAGAACCGGCTTGCGATCATCGAAGCGCAGGTGCGCATCCTCGTGGCCACCATGGCCGCCAACATCGCAAGCCTGCCCGAGGCGTCGCGCGAGGCGATGGCGGAGCCGCTGAAAGCGATCGAAACGCTCTCGGTCGAGCCGGAGGGGCTGATCCCCACCCGCCTGGCCGAGATGGAGGTGCTGCAAGCGCAGCGGGATCTGCTGACGGCCAACCTCACCCTGTCCGAAACGCTGTCCATGACGGTGAGGAACCTCGTGCACACGCAGGAGGACGCCATCGCCACCGCCGCCGGCGACAGCGAAACGGCCCTGTCCAACGGCAGGGTCCTTCAGATCGGGGTCGGTGCGGTCAGCCTGCTGCTGTCGGCGCTGGTCGTCCTGGTCTTCGTGCGCCGGATGGTGGTGCGCCGCCTGCTCGCCCTCCAGGCGGGGATGGAGCGGATCGCCGCCGGCGACCTGAACGTGACGGTTCCCTCCGGCGGCCGCGACGAGATCACCGCCATGGCCCGCACGGTGGAGGTCTTCCGCGAGAACGCCGCCGCCAAGCGCCGGCTGGAGGCCGAACAGGTCGAGGCCGCGCGCCACGCCGAGGAGGAGCGCAAGCGCTCCCTGGAGGAGATCGCCAACAACTTCGAAGGGGCCGTGGGCAGCGTGGTCAGCCGCTTCGTGGCGGAATCCACCGCGATGGAGGAAAGCGCCCGCAGCATGTCGGCCACGGCGGAGGAGACCAACCGCCTCGCCACCAGCGTCGCCGCCGCGACCGGGCAGACCTCGGCCAATGTGGAGACGGTCGCCGCCGCGTCGGAGGAACTGACCAGCTCCATCGAGGAGATCACCCGCCAGATCGCCGAATCCACCACCATCGCCCGCGAGGCGATGGAACTGGCCGAGCGCGCCAACGGGCAGATCGGCGGGCTGGCGGAAGCCGTGCAGAGCATCGGGCGCGTGGTCGATCTCATCAACGACATCGCCAGCCAGACCAACCTTCTGGCGCTCAACGCGACCATCGAGGCCGCCCGTGCGGGCGAGGCCGGCAAGGGCTTCGCGGTGGTGGCGTCGGAGGTGAAGAGCCTCGCCAACCAGACCGCCAAGGCGACCGAAGAGATCAACGCGCAAATTGGCGCGGTTCAGGGAGCGACTCAGGAAGCGGTCCTGGCCATCCGCTCGATCTCCGGAACCATCGCGCGAATCAACGACATCTCCACCTCCATCGCGTCCGCCATGGATGAGCAGGGTGCCGCGACGCGCGAGATCAGCCGGAACGTCCAGGAAGCCGCCCGCGGCACGCAGGAGGTCACCGGCACCATCGGCGGCGTGACCCAGGCGGCGGCAGCCACCGGCGACGCCTCCCGCCAGGTGCTGGAC
>JAEYPE010000057.1 GCA_023411035.1 Pseudomonadota bacterium | reverse complement strand
TCGCCTCGTCGTCCCTGTTCACCGTCAACGAGGCGCAGCAGGCGCTGATCCTGCAGTTCGGCGAACCGCGCCGGGTGATCCAGGAGCCGGGTCTGCAGGCCAAGATCCCCTTCATCCAGGAGGTCCGTCTTCTCGACCGCCGCGTGCTCGACCTCGATCCGCCGGTGGAGCAGGTCATCCTGGCCGACCAGAAGCGCCTGGACGTGGACGCCTTCGCGCGCTACCGCATCCTGGACCCGCTGCGCTTCTACCAGACCGCCGGCAACGAGGCGGTGGCCGAGACGCGCATGAATTCCATCGTGAACTCGGCGCTGCGCCGCGTTCTCGGCAGCGAAACCCTGCTCGCCATCCTGTCGGACGAGCGTCCGCGCGTGATGAACGACATCCGCAGTCAGGTGAACGACGAAGCCAAGCGCTTCGGCATCGAGATCGTCGATGTCCGCATCCGCCGCGCCGACCTGCCGGAGGAGACGAGCCAGTCGATCTTCGCCCGCATGCGGTCGGAGCGTGAGCGCGAAGCCGCCGAGGCCCGCGCCCAGGGCCAGGAGCAGTCGCAGCAGATCCGCGCCCGCGCGGACCGCGAGCGCACCGTCCTTCTGGCCGAAGCGCAGCGCGATTCGCAGATCCTGCGCGGTGAAGGCGACAACCAGGCGCTGAAGCTGATCGCCGAGGCGACCTCGCAGGACCCGGAGTTCTACAGCTTCTACCGGACGCTGGAAGCCTACCGGAAGTCGCTGAACAAGGACGACACCACGATGGTGCTGTCCCCGTCCGGCGAGTTCTTCCGCTACTTCGGCGACATCACGGGCGGCGGCAACGGCCAGCCGGCGCCGGCCACGGGCAACGCTCCGGCGCCGCAGCGGGCTCCGGCCCCGGCGACCGCCCAGCAGCAGTAGAACCTCTCGCTCGCGTCCCCTTCCCCGCACCACGGGGAAGGGGCGGGGTGTGGGGCTCCGTTCCCCCGCCCGAATTTTGTCTTCCTTCCGAAGCGCTGCCCGACCGATGACGGATTTCCTCACCGCGCCGGCCCTGGTCCTGGTGATCGAGGGCGTGCTGTACGCGCTGTTCCCGTCCGCGATGCGGCGGCTGATCGTCGAAGCGCTGACCATGCCGGAAGGCCGGCTGCGCGCCGCCGGGCTGGTGGCGGCGATGGCCGGGGTCGGATTCGTCTGGCTTTTGCGCGGGACGTGATGCCCGGCCCCGCGCGCGTCGCTGGACCGCGCCGCCATTTTCCGGCCATACTCGGTTCCCTATACTCGCGCGTCCTCCGTTGCGGATAGGACCCGTGCGCGCTCGCTTGAAGCGGCGCCGCGCGCGGCTTACATCCGGCAAACGGATCGGTGAAGCGCCCCTTCGGAACGCGAGTCGATGGAAACAGCGGGCCGAGTGCAACAGATGGCCGATTGGAACAAGAAGGTGCCGGATGTCCGGCAGGGAGAGCTGAGTTGAACCCGAACCACCCCATCCACCGCGCCGAGTCGGGCCGCCGATCGGGCCGCCGGTTGCGCGTCGTGCCGCTGATCGCCGCTCTCCTGCTGGGGCTGTCCGCCGCCGTCGGCACCCCCGCCATGGCCCAGTCGCGCCCGGCGCCGACCAGCTTCGCCGACCTGTCGGAAAAGCTGCTGCCCGCCGTGGTCAACATCTCCACCAGCCAGGCGGTGCCGCAGCGCCAGCAGGGCTCCCGCCCCGAACTGCCGCAGTTCCCGCCGGGCTCGCCCTTCGAGGAGTTCTTCCGCGACTTCTTCGACCGCCAGCAGCAGGACCAGCCGCAGCAGCCGCGCAAGTCCACCTCGCTCGGCTCGGGCTTCATCATCGACGCCAAGAACGGCTACGTGGTCACCAACAACCACGTCATCCAGGACGCCGACGAGATCACCGTCATCCTTCAGGACGACACCAACATCAAGGCGGAGCTGATCGGCAAGGACCCGAAAACCGATGTGGCGCTGCTGAAGATCAACACGAACCACCCGCTGGTCGCCGTTCCCTTCGGCGATTCGGACGCGATGCGCGTGGGCGACTGGGTGCTGGCCATCGGCAACCCGTTCGGCCTGGGCGGCTCGGTCACCGCCGGCATCATCTCGGCCCGCCAGCGCGACATCAACGCCGGCCCCTACGACGATTTCCTTCAGACCGACGCCTCGATCAACCGCGGCAACTCCGGCGGCCCGATGTTCAACCTGAACGGCGAGGTCATCGGCATCAACACCGCCATCTTCTCGCCGTCGGGCGGCTCGGTCGGCATCGGCTTCGCCATTCCGTCCAACCTCGCCAAGCAGGTGGTGGCGCAACTCCGCGAGTACGGCAAGACCCGCCGCGGCTGGCTGGGCGTGCGCATCCAGGGCGTGACCCCGGAAATCGCCGAGAGCCTGGGCCTTCAGGGCCACAAGGGCGCGCTCGTCGCCTCCGTCACTCCGAACGGCCCGGCGGCCAAGGCCGGCATCCAGGCGGGCGACGTGGTGACGAAGTTCGACGGCAAGGAAATCAACGAGATGCGCCGCCTGCCGCGCGTCGTCGCCGAAACGCCGATCGACAAGGCCGTCCCGGTCGATGTGTGGCGCAAGGGCAAGTCCCAGCAGCTTCAGGTGAAGGTGGGAGAGCTTGAGGCCGCCGAGGAATCGGGCCTTCTCGCCGCCAACCCGGAGGAGCAGCGCCGCCAGCCCCAGCAATCCCCGGCCCAGAAGCCGACCGAGACGCTCGGCCTGAAGCTGACCAACATCACGCCGGAACTGCGCCAGCAGTTCGAGATCAAGCCCGAGCTGAAGGGCGTGGTGGTGACCGAGGTGGCGGGCAACTCCACCGCGTCGGAAAAGGGCATCCGCGCCGGCGACGTGATCATCGAGGTCGGCCAGGAGGAAGTCCGCAAGCCGGAAGACGTGGCGACCAAGATCCAGAAGGCCAAGGAGCAGGGCAAGAAGTCCATCCTGCTGCTGGTGGACCGTCACGGCGACCTGCGCTTCGTCGCCATCCCGCTCAGCCAGGGCTGAGCGGGTCAGCGCCCAAACGGAAACGGCACCGGCGGGAAACCGCCGGTGCCGTTTTTCTTTGTGAAGCGGCGGTGTCGGAAGGAACCGTCAGCCCTTCACGAACTCCCCGATCCGGTAGCCCTGGGCGAACAGCAGGGCGGTCAGGTCGCCATGGTCCACGCGGGCGCGGGCCTGGGCGGCCACGGTCGGCTTGGCGTGGAAGGCCACGCCCAGCCCGGCGGACAGCAGCATCGGCAGGTCGTTGGCGCCGTCGCCAACTGCCATGGTCTCGGCGGTCGGGACGTGGCGTTCCCCGGCATAGGCGAGCAGGGCTTCCAGCTTGCTGTCCTTGTCCAGGATCGGTTCCACCACCGCGCCGGTCATGATGCCGTCCACCACCTCCAGCACGTTGCCGCGGTCGTCGTCGAAGCCGACCCAGCTCCGCACCCGCTCCGTGAAGCAGCGGAATCCGCCGGAGACGAGGACGCAGGTGGCCCCGTTGGCGCGCATGGTGGACACCAGGGTCCCGGCTCCCGGCATCAGGGTGGCGCGCTGCCACACCTCGTCGATGACGCTCTCATTCAGGCCCTTCAGCAGGGCGACCCGCTCGCGCACCGCGCCTTTGAAGTCGATCTCGCCGTTCATGGCGCGGGCGGTGATCGCGGCGATGTGGTCCTTCAGCCCCACATAGTCGCCCAGCTCGTCCAGCATCTCCTGCTCGATGATGGTCGATTCCATGTCGGCGACCAGAAGGCGCTTCTTCCGGTTGCCCGGCTTCTGCGCGATGACGTCCACGGCGAGCCCGTCCGGCGCAAGACCCGCCAGCGCGCGGCGCACGGCGGCTTCCGCCTGTTCGGGCACCAGCCCCTCCGCGACGATGTCGCAGGCGCGGTCCGGCGCCAGCCAGTCCGGCTTGCCGGTATCGGCGCCCAGCGCGGTCAGGGACGCGCGGGCGGCCTGCACGGCCTGCTCGTCGAGAACGGCGGAGGCGGCGGCGATCAGCGTAACGACAGCGCTCATGGCGGGCGATCCTGGAAATGCCTTGGGGGAGGGCGCGCGCGCTCCGTACCACAGCCGGGGCACTCCGCCAACCGTTGTAGACAATCCGTGCCGGGGACCCATTCGCTTGCCGCCGCGTTTCGGGTCAAATCGCGGGAGGGATTCTCCATGACAAAGCGGCGCTCCACCCTTCTCATCCCCTCGGCTCTGGCGACCGCTCTGATTCTGGCCGGTTGCGGCACCGGGACCGATCTGGCGCAGCGCCCGCCGCCCGGCTATGTCGGCGACGTGGCACCCCGCGTCGCGGCGGTGGATTGGACTCAGGCCCGTCCCGTGACGGTGCAACTGAGCGAATTCGAATTCCAGCCCAACCGTCTGACCTTCGAACGCGGTACGCCATACCGCCTGACGTTGGAGAATCGCGGGAACGTCGCGCACACCTTCACGTCGGAGGGATTCTTCAAGGCCATCGCGGTGCGGCGGGTCACGACCCCGCAGGGGCCGGTCGAAACGCCGGCCCTGGTGAATCTGGAGATCCCCGCCGGGCAGACCGACGTGGTGGAGTTCGTGCCCGTCCAGGCCGGCACATATGAGTTGGCTTGCCACGAACCGCTCCACAGCAGCTTCGGCATGACCGGGGCGATCACGGTTCGCTGACGCTCCACCGGCTCCGCGCGGCTTGCCAAGCCGAGCCTTCCCCTGCCATACGCTGTAGCCGGAGGAACGTCAGGCAAGGCGCGATGTCTCAGAACAGCCCGCAGAACCGGGATGTGCAGCACCGGCATGTGGTGGTGATCGGCGGTCCGACGGCATCGGGCAAGTCGGGCATGGCGCTCGACATTGCGGAGGCGCTGAACGGCACGGTCATCAACGCCGACAGCATGCAGCTCTATGCCGAACTGGACGTGCTGACCGCCCGTCCGGGGGCTGAGGATCTGGCGCGCGTGCCGCACCGGCTCTACGGCGTGCTGCCGGCAGCGGAGCGCGGGTCGGCGGCGCGCTGGCGCGACATGGCGCTGGCCGAGATCGCCGAGGCCCACGCGCAGGGGCGCCTGCCCATCGTGGTCGGCGGCACCGGCCTCTATCTCCGCACGCTGATGGAAGGGCTGAGCGCCGTTCCCGCCGTTCCGGACGAGGTGCGCCGGGCGGCCCACGAGCGCCTGCGGGAGCTTGGCGGCGTGGCCTTCCGCGAGGAACTGGTCAGCCGCGACCCGGCCTCGGCAAAGCTGAACCCCGGCGACACCACCCGCCTGACCCGCGCCTGGGAGGTGCTGGAGGCCACCGGCCATCCGCTGTCCCACTGGCAGACCCAGAGCGCAGAGGGCGCGCCGGTGGGGCTGGCCTTCTCCGTGCTGGTGCTCGACCCGCCGCGGGACGCGCTGTACGCCAATTGCGACCGCCGCTTCCGCGTGATGATGGGGCAGGGGGCGCTGGAGGAGGTGCGGCGGTTGGACGCGCTCGCCCTCGATCCCGACCTTCCGGCGATGAAGGCTCTGGGTGTGCCGGAACTGCGCGACCATCTGCGCGGCGCACTGACGCTCGACGAAGCCATTGCGCTGGCTC
>JAEYPE010000207.1 GCA_023411035.1 Pseudomonadota bacterium | reverse complement strand
CTCGGCCTGAACAAGCCGATCTACGCGCGCACCGCCGCCTACGGCCATTTCGGCCGCGAGGCGGAGGCCGACGGCGGCTTCTCCTGGGAGAAGACCGATCTCGTCAACGACCTGCGCGCCGCCTTCTTCTAAAACCGGACCCGTTCGTCCGGGATGCAGGGGCCGCGCGGCCCCTGCATTCGTTTTGGGACCTTGCTTTCACGATGACCGACTCCTTCCTGGACCCGTCCAAGCGGCTCTACGGGCGGCGCAAGGGGCGCCCGCTCCGCAAGCGCAAGACCGAGTTGCTCGACGGCCTGTTGCCGTCGCTGGAAATCCCGGCGCCGCAGCCGGGCGACCGGATCGACCCGCACGCCCTGTTCCCCAACCCCATGCGCGACATCTGGCTGGAGGTCGGCTTCGGCAGCGGCCACCACATGGCGTGGCAGGCGGCGAACAACCGCGACGTCGGCGTGATCGGGGCGGAACCCTTCATCAACGGCGTGGCCGGCCTGCTGAAGCTGGTGGACGACGAGGGCGTCCAGGACAATGTCCGCGTCCTGCCGGACGACGCCCGCCCGCTGCTCGACGCCCTGCCGGACGCCTCCATCGGGCGCGCCTTCGTGCTGTTCGCCGATCCCTGGCCGAAGAAGCGCCATTGGGAACGCCGCTTCATCGGTCCGGACAATCTGCCGCGCCTCGCGCGCGTGCTGAAGGACGGGGCGGAATTGCGTCTGGCCAGCGACGACATGGGGTTGGTGCGCTGGATGCTGGAACACACGGTGCGGCACCCGGACTTCGAATGGACCGCCCGCGGCCCATCCGACTGGCGCCACCGCACGGCGGACTGGCCGCCCACCCGCTATGAGGAAAAGGCAATCGAGGCCGGGCGCAAGCCGGTTTTCATGCGATTCATCCGCAAACTGCGGGCTTAGCGCGAGGCCCGCGGCCATGGGAACTTGCAGTGGGCATAGGACCACGCGGAAAAGCGCTTGCGGCTTCCTCTGGAATGTCTATATTCACCGCATGAACCCATACGGATCGGCGGCTCGGGAAACCGGGCCGGCGGGACGCTTTGCGGGTGGGCCTTGGCCCACTTATTTTTTTATCAGCGTATGGAAGCCCCGTGTTGGTCCCAGGGCGCTGTGCCAGGGGAGACCGCGGGGGCGGGTCAGGTGGAATGGAAGCAACCGGTCGTATCGAGCAGATCATCACGCCGTCGGTCGAGGCCATGGGCTACGAACTCGTGCGTGTGCAGTTGACCGGTGGGCAGCGCATGGTTCTGCAGGTCATGGCGGAACGCGCCGACGGCGCGCCCATGACGGTCGAAGACTGCGCCGACATCAGCCGCGCGATCTCCGCGGTGCTCGACGTTGAAGATCCGATCAAGAGCGCCTACACGCTGGAGGTCAGTTCGCCCGGCATCGACCGGCCTCTGACCCGTCTGAAGGATTTCGAGCGTTTCGCCGGATTCGAGGCCAAGCTGGAAACCCGGCTCGCCGTCGATGGCCGCAAGCGCTTCAAGGGCATGCTGAAGGGCGTCGAGGACGGCCTGGTCAGCATCGAAACGGAACAGGGAGCAGCCCGTCTGGAGTTCGACAACATCCTGCGCGCCAAGCTGGTCTTGACGGATGAACTGATCCGCGCCAGCCAGGGCCAGGGTTGACGGTTCCGGCTGGGCATCACCCAAGAACAAACGCCAGTCCAGGAAGTGTGACGGATGGAACTGCTGCAAGTCGCTGACGCGGTCGCCCGCGAAAAGAACATCGACCGGGACGAAGTCCTGGAGGCGATGGAGCAGGCGATTCAGAAGGCCGGACGCTCCAAGTACGGCCACGAGCACGACATCCGCGCCCGCATCGACCGTAAGACGGGCGACATCCACCTGACCCGCCACCTGGAAGTGGTCGAGACGGTGGAGAACGAGGCGACCCAGGTCACCCTCGCCTACGCCCAGCGCCGCAAGCCCGGCGCCAAGGTCGGCGACTTCCTGGTCGATCCGCTGCCGCCCATCGACTTCGGCCGCATCGCCGCCCAGACGGCCAAGCAGGTCATCGTCCAGAAGGTCCGCGACGCGGAGCGCAAGCGCCAATTCAACGAGTACAAGGACCGCACCGGCGAGATCGTCAACGGTCTGGTCAAGCGCGTCGAATACGGCAACGTCACCGTCGATCTGGGCCGCGCCGAGGCGATCCTGCGCCGCGACGAACTGCTGCCGCGCGAGCATTTCAAGAACGGCGACCGCGTGCGCGCCTACATCTACGACGTGCGCGAGGAAGCGCGCGGCCCGCAGATCTTCCTGTCGCGCACCCATCCGATGTTCATGGCGAAGCTGTTCGCCCAGGAAGTGCCGGAGATCTACGACGGCATCATCGAGATCAAGGCCGTCGCCCGCGACCCGGGTTCGCGCGCCAAGATCGCCGTGATCAGCAACGACAGCTCCATCGACCCGGTCGGCGCCTGCGTCGGCATGCGCGGCAGCCGTGTCCAGGCGGTCGTCGGCGAGCTGCAGGGCGAGAAGATCGACATCATCCAGTGGAACCAGGAACCGGCGACCTTCATCGTCAACGCCCTGGCCCCGGCTGAGGTCGCCAAGGTCGTGATGGACGAGGAGAACAGCCGCATCGAGGTGGT
>JAEYPE010000120.1 GCA_023411035.1 Pseudomonadota bacterium | reverse complement strand
CGCCAGTTCCGCAGCACCGAGGCCTGGAGGCCCAACTCCCGCGCCACATGCTCCAGTGGCCGGCCGCTCGCTTCCAACAGGCCAACGGCCTCACGCTTGAACTCGTCCGTGAAGCATCGCCTCGTCTGCGTCATCGGACACCTTCCCGCTCCACCCGGAGCTTAGCTGTGGTGTCCACCGAACCGGGGCAAGATCACGGCGGACTGACCGCCGGCATTCGTTCCAGCATGCCGGGGCTGACCCACCGCATCCGACCCGGCATGGTTTTCCTGCGCCGGCCGCCGCCAGACCTGGAGACGCATTACGATGCCGGCCCGGTCAGCCGGCGCAGCGCCTCCACAGCCGCTCCGGGCGTGGTGAGCACCGGGACGGTCAACAGCGGCTGCACCCTCGCCAGCGCCCGCGCCATCGAGAATTGGCCGAGAACGACGACGTCGCAGTCCCGCAACCGCCCCGCGGCCTGGACCACGCGGTCGTCGTGACCGTCACCGTCGCCGCTCTTGAGCGCGGCCAGCGCTCCGTCGGCGACGGCGACCACGGCCTCGATCCGGCGGCCGGCGGCGGCGGCCATCGCCAGTAGCTCGGCGCGCAGCGAGTCGGCGGAGGGGCCGAAGCTGACGACGATCCCGATCCGGTTGCCCATCGCCATCGCCGCCTCGAATGCCGCCTCGTTCGGGCGGAACACCGGGATCGGCAGATACGGTTTGACCGCGTCGATGGCCGGGGCGAAGGCGGAACAGGTGAACAGGATGCCCGCCGTCCGCCCGCCCGCTCCCGCCGTGTCGGCGGCATAATCGGCCAGCGTGCGGAAACGCCCCATCATCGCCTCGTCGAGCCGGCCCGCCTCGGCCAGATCGACGGCGAGCGAGGTGTCGAGAAGGTCGAAGATCCGCGCCTCCGGCCAATGCGCCCGGAAGGCGGTTCGCGCCGGAACGACCGACTCCTCCAGTGCATGGATCAGGGCGATGCGCGGCCCCTGGGGAGGCGCCGTCATGGCGGCGTTCGTATCGTCGGTCACGGGTTTTCTCCCTCCTCTGCTTTCCGCCGGGCTGCCAGCGCCAGCATCAGCCCGCGGTCGCGCTCGGCCTCCAGCGTGGCGATGGAGCGCCCGGCGGCCTCCTGTGCGATTCCGTCGATCAGCAGACGCCGGACTTCCGGCGTCAAACCCGGGGTGCCGAGCGTCGCCCAGCGCCGCTCCTGGCTCGGCCCGAGATGGTCGAGGTAATGGGCGATGCCGCCGGGACCGCCGCCCAGATGATAGGCCATATGGGCGCCGATCACCGACCAGCGCAGGCCGGGGCCGTGGACCAGCGCCGCATCGACGTCGCCGACATCGGCGATGCCCTCCGCGACGATGTTCACCGCCTCGCGCCACAGGGCGGAGGCAAGGCGGTTGGCGATATGGCCGACCGCATCCTTCTTCAACGCCACCGTCACGCGCCCCAGCCTTCGGTAGAAGCTCTCGGCGCGGCCCAGCGTCCGCTCATCGGCGGCGAACAGTTCGACCAGCGGCATCAGATGCGGCGGATTGAAGGGGTGCGCGGTGATGAACCGGTCGCGCCGCGTCACGCCTGCCGCCAGATCGGTCCAGGTCAGAGAGGATGTGCTGCTGGCGATCACCGCGTCCGGCGGCGCCGCGGCCTCCACCTCGGCATAGAGGGCGTGCTTGACGGCGGTCTTCTCCGGCGCGTTCTCCTGAATCCATCCGGCGTTGCCGACGGCGGCGGCGGCCGAGGGGGCGACGGACAGGCGGCCGGGCCGGTCGGACACGGGGCCGAGCGCCCGCAACTGCGCCAGCAGCGGCTCCACGCGCTCCGGCAGGGCGGACAGCACGCCGTCGTCGGGATCCCAGGCCACCACGTCCAGCCCATGGGCCAGGAACAGGGCCGACCAGCTCTCGCCGATCAGGCCGCAGCCAAGCACCGCAACGGACCTGGTCGATTGCAGGGGGGACGGCATCGACGGGATTTCCTGGATTGTTGTTTTGGAGGAGAACATTGACCGAGCCGCCAGCGGAAGACAACCGCGCAGCCGCCGTTTGAACCGCCTTTGGCGCCGCCATCCGCTGCGGTTTCCCGCATCCGGCAGGAGCGCGTCAGGCCGGCTGCGGCGTCCGGCGCATTTCATCGAGACGGCGGGAGATCTGCTCGGCGAATTTGGCGGAGGCGACCGGCAGGGTGCGCCCCTTCTGCTGCCCCAGCACCAGCGGGCCGTGGGCCAGATCGATGTCGCTCAACGGAATCACCGTCAGCCCCGGTTCAAGGGCCGGAGAGGGGGCTCCGATCTCGATCTGGAAGGTTATGACCTTTCCGGTACGGGCGAGGTTGCGCAGCATCTCGAAGGAATTGGATTCCAGCTCCACCGACAGCTTGGTGGAACTGACCGCCAGCATCTCATCCAGGATTGTGCGCGTCCCGAAGCTGGCATCCGGCAAGGCGATGGGATAGGGGGAGCAATCGCGCAGACGCAGGCTCGGCTGGCCCGCCAGCGGGTGGTCGGCGGCCATGATCGCGACGACCCGCTGGCCGAGCGTCATCAGCGGCTGGAATTCCGCCGTCCGGCGCGGGCTGAAGATGATGGCGATGTCGGCCTCGAAATCGCCGAGCATCTTCAGCGCCGTGCCCTGGGAAACCACCAGGATCTCGAAGCTGACCAGCGGAAACTGCTCGCGGAAGGCCGATATCTCCTCGGCGAGGAAGGAGCTGACCAGCGCCTGGCTGCAGGCGATCCGCACATGGCCGCGCCGCAATCCCGACAGATCCTCGATCTGCGACCGCACGCGCTCCAAATCCGCGGCCTGGGCGCGCACCCAGCGGATGAAGCTCTCGCCCGCCGCGGTCAGGCGGATGCCCTGGGCCGAACGTTCGAAGATTTCCGCCCCCAGGTCTTCCTCCACATCCTGGATGCGCCGCTGCAGCGCGGAGGGGGTGATGTTCAGATGCTCCGCCGCCTTGCGCAGGGAACCGAACCGCGCCGCCTCGTCCACGTAGCGCCAGATACGCAGGTGCCTCATGCCGCTCAACTCTCCGGGTGTATACTTTTCGGCATCACCTTAGCAGAAAATCAGCGTTTGAGGTGATGTTCGCGCACGCATAGCCTTTCCCAGTCCCCAGGATGCGCCAAGCCGGACGTAACCGGCACAGGGGCTTCCTGCCACACTTCACGGGAGATGGCGGCCTCATGGGAAAGCTGTTGCACACCTGCTCCGCGGCCTTGGCGGGCGTTCTGTTCGGCGTGATCGGCGGCTCCCTTGGCGGCGCCGGCGCCGCGATGGCGGAGACCCCCGTCAAGCTGGTCCTCAACTGGAAGTACCAGGGGCCCCAGGCGCTGATCCTGCTGGCCGAGGACAACGGCTATTTCAAGGAAGAAGGGCTGAAGGTCACCATCGACCAGGGCGAAGGGTCCGGTGCGTCCATCACCAAGGTGGCGACCGGTTCCTACGACGTCGGGTTCGGCGACATCAACTCCCTCATCACGCTCGCCGCCAAGTCGCCGGACGAGGCGCCGATCGCCGTCTACATGATGTACAACACACCGCCCTTCACCGTCGCCGTGAAGGCGGATGGGCCGATCCGCACGCCGAAGGATCTCGAAGGCAAGACCATCGGCAGCCCGGCCAACGACGGCGCCCTGAAGCTGTTTCCCGCCTTCGCCACCATGGCCGGAATCGACGCCAAAACGGTCACGCTGACCAATATGCAGGCAAATCTGCGCGAGCAGATGCTGATGCGCGGACAGGTGGATGGCGTACTCGGCTATGTCAATACCATCACCTTCGGTGCCAAGGCGGCCGGCATGAATCCTGAAAAGGACTTCCGGTTCATCAAGTACGGCGACTACGGCATGGATCTCTATTCGAACGCCATCGTGGTTTCGCGCGCCTTCGCACAGAACAACGGCGAGGCGGTGAAAGGCCTTCTGCGCGCCATCAACCGCGCCACCAAGGACATGATCGCCGATCCGGCCACGGCCACCAAGGCGGTGATGAAGCGCGAACCCCTGCTGAACGAGAAGGTCGAGGTCGAACGCACCGTCGCCACCATCCGGCAGGAAATGAACCATCCGGAGATCGCGCGGATCGGACTGGGCGACGTGGATCCGGAGCGGTTCCAGCGCTCCATCGACATCGTGGTCAAGGCGAACGGGCTGGAGCGGACGCCGAAGGCGTCGGACGTTTTCACCGCCGCCTATCTGCCGCCCCGCGCCGACCGCCCCAGCCGCGTCGTCCAGTGACGCGCCTCCACAGAAAGAATGAAGGGCTAAGAGGATGAATCTGGATCTGAAGGGGCGGGTCGTGCTCATCACCGGCCCGGCCAAGGGCATGGGCGAGGCGGTGACGATGGCCTTCGCCGGCGAGGGCTGCCGTCTGGCCCTGATCGGGCGCGACACCGCAGCGATCGAACCGGTCGCGGCCCGGGTCCGCGCCGGCGGCGGGGAGGCCATCGTCATCCCCTGCGATATCACCAGCGAGGGACAGTGCCAGGGCGCGGCGGAGCGCGCGCTCGCCGCCTATGGCCGGATCGACGTGCTCGTCAACGTCGCCGGCGGCTCCGGCCCCATCGGCAAGACCGGATGGGAGACCAGCCAGGCGGAGTTCGACGAGATCGTCAGGCTCAACATGACCGGCTGCTTCAACACCATGCGCGCCGTCATGCCGGCCTTCGCGGCCCAGCGCTACGGCAAGATCGTCAATGTCGGCGGCACCTTCGGGATGCGCGGGCGGGCGGGCCGGATGGCCTATTCGGCGTCCAAATGGGGCTTGCGCGGCATCACCAAATCCTTCGCGCTGGAGGCCGGCCCCTTCAACGTGAACGTCAACTGCGTCGCCCCCGGCATGGTCGAAGGACCGCGCTTCCGCGGCAAGGTCGTCCCCGAGATGGCCCGCCGCCTTGGCATCAGCGAGGAGCAGGCGGTCGAGCGCCACGCCGAAGACTATGCCCTTCGCCGGGTTTCCACCGGCGAGGACGTGGCCAACGCCTGCCTGTTCCTGGCGAGCGACGTGTCGCGCCAGATCACCGGCGTGGATCTGCCGGTGGACGGCGGCTGGGCGGCGCTGTGACCGCGCGCCCGGCGGATCAGAATCCGGCGGGCCAGAAGACGGAAGGACCGACCATGTTCCTGCAGAACGCCATACCGGCCGAAACGGCCGAACTGACCACGGCGGCCGGCCTCCAGCGCCCCGGCGCGGCATGGCCCATCATCGAGTTCGAGCGCGTCGCCGTCTCCTACGGGCGGGATGCGGCGGCGACCCAGGCGCTCGCCGAAAGCAGCTTCCGCATCGACGTGGGCGACTTCATCGCGCTGGTCGGTCCCTCCGGCTGCGGCAAATCCACGATCCTCAAGCTGGTGGCCGGTCTGCTGAAGGCGTCCAGCGGCCATGTCTTCGTCGCCCGGCGCGAGGTCGGGGCGGAAGACGTGCGCATCGGCATGGCCTTCCAGAATCCGACGCTGCTGCCCTGGCTCAGCATCCGCAAGAACGTGATGCTGCCGCTGAAGATCGCCCATCCCTTCCGCAAGGACTGGCGGCACAAGCGCAAGGGCGAGTACCGCGACCGCGCCGACGCCCTGCTCGCCAAGGTCGGGCTGCTGGACTTCGCGGACAAGTTCCCCTGGCAGCTGTCCGGCGGAATGCAGCAGCGCGCCTCGCTGTGCCGCGCCCTGATCCACGATCCGACCCTGCTGCTGCTCGACGAGCCCTTCGGCGCGCTGGACCAGTTCACGCGCGAGGAACTGTGGGCCACCCTGCAGACCCTGTGGATGGAGCGCCGGCCGACCGTGCTGCTGGTCACCCACGACCTGCGCGAAAGCGCCTTCCTCGCCAACCGCATCATGGTGATGAGCGCGCGTCCCGGCCGCATCCTGGTCGACGAGCGCGTGGACTTCCCGCGCCCGCGCACGCTGGAAACCACGGTCCAGCCGGAATTCAACACCCTGACGCACACCCTGCGCGGGCTCATCGTCGCCGCGCGGAGCGGTGGGGGAGCACAGCCATGACCGCCGTGAACCGTGAGAAGCTGGCCTCCGTCTTCCTCATCGCCGGCGTCTTCATCCTGTGGGAGGTCTCCTGCCTCGTCTTCGGCATCCGCGAGATCATCCTGCCGCGGCCGAGCCAGATCATCGTCACGCTGATCGACCGCTGGCCGGCCCTGATGCCGCACGCGGTGCAGACGCTCTACACCACGCTGGTGGGCTTCGCGCTGGGCGTCGGGACCGGGGTGGTGATCGGGCTGCTGATCGGCTCCTCCCGCCTGGCCTACAACGTCGCCTTCCCGCTGCTGGTCGGCTTCTCCTCCATCCCCAAGGTGGCGGTGGTGCCGATCTTCGTCCTGTGGTTCGGATCCGGCACGATGCCGGCGGTGCTGACCTCGATGGTCATCTCGATCTTTCCGGTGGTGGTGAACATGGCGACCGGCCTCGCCACGACCGAGCCGGAGCTTGAGGACGTGCTGCGCACCCTGAAGGCGTCGAAGCGCGACATCCTGCTGAATGTCGGCCTGCCGCGTGCAATGCCTTACTTCTTCGCGTCGCTGAAGGTGGCCGTCACCCTGTCCTTCGTCGGGACGGTGATCTCGGAAACGGTGGCCTCCAACCGCGGCGTCGGCAACATGATGCTGCTCGCCTCCTCCAACTTCAACGTCCCCCTGGTCTTCGCCGGACTGTTCATCCTCGCCGGTCTGGGCATCGCGCTCTACGTGGTCTTCTCGCTGATCGAGCGCCGCGTCACCGGCTGGGCCAGCCGCAAGACCGAGTTCGCGGCGGGGTGACCGTTCCCCGCCCTTCCCTCCCCCATCGGTCCAACTCATCGGCATGGAGTATCGGCATGCTCACCATCACCCGTCGGGCGGCCCTTCTGGCCGGTCTCGGCCTCGCCCTCGTCGCCCCCTTCACCCCGGCCGCCGCCCAGGACCGCACGCCGATCCGCTTCACGCTGGACTGGAAGTATCAGGGCATCCACGCCTGGTACTTCGTCGCCCAGGAGAAGGGGTATTTCCGAGAGGAGGGCCTGGACGTCACCATCGACCAGGGTGAGGGCTCCTCCGCCACCGTCACCCGCATCATGTCGGGCGCCTACGATGCCGGGTTCGGCGACATCAACGCCGTCATCCAGCAGGCGGCGCAGAAGCCGGCCGAGGCGCCGGTGATGGTCTACCACATCTACAACAAGCCGCCCTTCGCGGTGCTGACCAAGGCGGACAGCGGCATCACCGGGTTGAAGGATCTCGTCGGCAAGAAGGTCGGCGGGCCGGCCGGCAGCGCCGCCACCCGCCTGTTCCCCGCCCTGTTGGAGCGCAACGGCCTGGATCCGTCCGGCGTCGAGGTGCTGAACATGCAGCCCAACCTGCAGGAACAGATGCTGATCCGGGGCGAGGTCGCCGCCTCGCTGGTCTTCAACGTCACCAGCTACGTCAACCTGATCCAGCAGGGGCAGAACCCCGACACCGGCTTCCGCTGGATCAGCTACGCCGACCACGGGCTGGACCTCTACTCCAACGGCGTGATGGTGTCGCAGGCGCTGGCGCGCGAGAAGCCGGAGGCGGTGAAAGGCCTGGTGCGCGCCATCAACCGCGCCGTCCTGGACGTGATGTCCGATCCGGCCGCCGCCGTGAAGACGCTGGTCAAGGTCGAGCCGCTGGTCGACGCCAAGAGCGAGCAGCGCCGTTTGCAGTTTGCCTTCGACGCCATGATGATCACCCCTGAAACGCGCGAGATCGGGCTGGGCGACCTGTCCGACGACCGGCTGGCACGCTCCATCCAGGCGATGACCGAGGCCTACAAGCTGCCCGGCAGCCCGGCGCCCGCCCAGGTCTTCGACCGCTCCTTCCTGCCGCCCCTGAAGGATCGGCGCGCAGTTCCCACCGCCGGATGAGGTTCCCGATGACGATCCGTTCCATCGCCTGCGCCGCCCTGCTCGACGGTCCCGATTACACAACGCGGGGGCCGGGGCGGCTGACGCTGCGCGACGGGCGGATCGCAGCGCTGGACAGGGCGGATCGGGCGCCGGGCGGGGCGGAAGAGGCGGCGGAGCCGCTGTTCGCCCTGCCCGCCCTGGTCAACGCCCACGACCACGGGCGGCCGATCCGGTCCAGCTCCTTCGGGGCGGCGGGCAAGCCGCTGGAGGTCTGGCTCAACTATCTGGCCCTGATGCCGGCGGTCGATCCCTATCTGGCCGCCGCGGCCTCGCTGGGGCGCAGCGCGCTCGGCGGGGCCGGAGCCGTGATGGTCCACTACACCCGCGCCCAGGGGCTGTCGCCGCTGCCGGAGGAGGCGGCGGAGGTGGCCCGCGCCGCCCGCGACATCGGCCTGCGGATCGCCTTCGCGGTGGCGCTGAAGGACCGCAACCCGCTGGTCTACGGCCCGTCGGAGGAATTGCTGGCCCTGCTGCCGGAGGACGCGCGGCGGGAAATCGCGCGCCGCACCGCCGCAGCGCCGCTGTCCCCCGCCGACCAGATCCGGCTGGTGGAGGAGGTTGCCGCCGCGGCGGAGGGCGAGATGGTGAACGTGCAGTTCGGCCCGACCGGCGTGCAGTGGTGCTCCCCGGAGCTGTTGCAGGCCGTGGCCGACGCCTCCGCCCGCAGCGGGCGGCGCATCCACATGCATTGCCTGGAAACGCGCTACCAGCGCGAGTGGGCGGATCGCCGGTTCCCGGACGGCCTGTTCCCATACCTGAAGCGGATCGGCCTGCTGTCGCCGCGCCTCACGCTGGCGCACTGCACCAGGATCCGGCCGGAGGAGATGGACATCCTGGCCGAAACCGGCGTGACCGTGACGGTGAACACCGCGTCCAATCTCGGCCTGCGCTCCGGCATCGCGCCGCTGGCGGAAATGGTGTCGCGCGGCTGCCGGGTGGCGCTGGGCCTCGACGGGCTTGCCTTCAACGAGGACGACGACGCGCTCGGCGAGATGCGGCTGGCCAACGCGCTGCACCGGGGCTGGGGCTTCGACGTCGCGGTGAGCGAGGAGGAGATGCTGCGCATCGCGCTGGTCAACGGGCGGGCGGCGGTCACCGGGCGGGAGGAAGGCGGCATCATCGCCCCCGGCCAGCCGGCCGACCTGCTTCTGCTTGACGCCGGCGCGCTCGATTCCGACCGGCTGCTCGACGGCCTCTGTCCGCGCGACCTGCTGTTCGCCCGTGCCGGTGCCGGCCACATCGCCGAGCTGGTGGTCGCGGGACGCAGCGTCGTGCAGCGCGGCCGGCTGACCGCCATCGACCACGCGGCGGTACAGAGCGAATTGCTGGCGCGGCTGCGCGCCGGCATGGGCGGCAGCGCCGCGCTCCAGGCCGCGCTGCCGGCGCTGGAGGACGCCATGCGGCATTACTATACCGCCGCCCCCTGCTGCTGACCGGCTTTCCGAATTCCTTCATCAGGACGATACAATGCCGCTCGACCTCGCCCCCACTCCCGAAAGCGTGCATTGGGGGTTCTTCGACGGAACGCTGCCACCGGTCGCCGAGATCGCCAGCGGCGATGTCGTGACGATCCACACCATCAGCGGCGGGCCGGAGGATCTGCCGCCGGACGGGCATGGCATGACCGTCCGGCCGGAGCATCGCCGCGTTCTTAATGCCGTGGAGCCGGGGCCGGGGCCGCACATCATGACCGGGCCTATCGCGGTGCGCGGTGCGGAGCCGGGCGATGCCCTGCGGGTCGAGATTCTGGAGGTGTCGCTGCTCGATGATTGGGGCTTCAACCTGATCCGCCCCGGTGCCGGGGCGCTGCCCGATCTGGTGCCGGAAGGAGGGCGCGTCCATCTGCCCATCGACCACGCGCGCGGCGTGGTGCGGATGCCCTGGGGGCTGGAGATCCCCGCCCGCCCCTTCTTCGGCGTCATCGGAACCGCTCCGCCGCCGGCCGCCGGGCGGCTGACCTCGATCATTCCCGGTGCCTTCGGCGGCAACATCGACAACAAGGAACTGACGGCGGGCGCGGTGCTGCACCTGCCGGTCTGGACCAAGGGCGGGCTGCTGTCGGTGGGAGACGGTCATGCCGCCCAGGGCGATGGCGAGGTCTGCCTGACCGCCGTCGAAACCGGCCTGACCGGGCGCCTGCGCATCGAATTGGTGAAGGGGGCGGGACTGGCCGGGCCGTGGGCGGAAACGGCTGAGCATGTGATCACGATGGGCTTCGACCCCGACCTGGACGAGGCGGCCCGGCTGGCGCTCCGCGCCATGATCGCGCTGGTCACCGCCCGCACCGGCCTGTCCGCCGAAGACGCCTACCGCCTGTGCAGCGTCGCCGCCGACCTGCGGGTCACGCAGTTGGTGAACCGGCACAAGGGCATCCACGCCCTGCTTCCGCGCTGGGCAGTGCAGGGCGCGTCCTGAAAACGCAGACGCCCTCTCCCGTTCCGTGGGGAGAGGGCGTCGCAGGTCAGCCCAAGGCGATCTCGAACTCCTTGGCGCCTTCCCACAGGACCAGCCGGCCCAGCTCCGGCAGGTTCTCCAGGCCGGACGTCAGGGTGATGAAATGGTTTCCGGCGAGCTGGCCGACCTTGCTGGAGAAGCTGACACCGCCATAGGCCAGCAGGATTTCCGTCTCGCTGATGCCGCCGGGGTAGAGGATGATCTGCCCCGGCGCCGGATGGCTGGTGTGGTTCTCGAAGGGAACGGCGAAGTCGGTGTCGCCCAGAGGCACCCACACGCCCTCGCCGCTCCAGCGGACATGGACGACGCTGCTGCGGAAGGGAAGCCGCGCACGAAGCGCGGCGACCGTTTTCGGCGCCTTTTCCGTTTCGAAGCGCGCTTCGAAGCGGAAGGGGCCGGCGGTGACGAGAAGTTCGCTCATGGCCGGTTTCCCCTTCAGGGCATGTCGGCGGAGGCCGGAACGGCCGTCACCGCCGCGATGGTCTTGTCGGTGTTGCGCGGCTCGGCCGGCGGCATGCGCTGGATGGTGTGGACCGAGCGGCCATGGCCCTTCATGGTCTCGACCAGGGAGCCGTCGCGCACCACGAAGGCCCCGCGGACCAGCGTGTGCTTGAGCTTTCCCTTCACCTTGCGCCCATGCCAGGGAGAGATGCGCGACAGGGAGTGAAGATTGAAATCGTCGATCACCCACTCCTCGGACAGGTCGAAGATGGCGAAGTCGGCGTCGGCGCCCGGCAGAATGGCGCCCTTCTGCGGGTAGAGGCCGAAGCTCTTGGCCGGGGCCTCCGAACTGGCGCGGACATAGGTGTGGATGTCCATCCGGCCTTCCGCCACGGCGGTCAGCATCAGCGGCATCTGCGTCTCGACGCCGGGGAAGCCGCAGTCGCAGTTCCAGATCACCGACCGCGTCTTTTCCTCCGGCGTGTGGGGAGCATGGTCGGTGGCGATCATGTCGATCGTGCCGTCCTTCAGCGCGTTCCACAGCGGTTCGTGACAGTCGGCCTCGCGCACCGGCGGGTTCACGCGGATGACACCCTTGCAGCGCGCATAGTCTTCGGTGCTCAGCATCAGGTAATGCGGCCCGGTTTCCCCGGTGATGTCCACCCCGCGGGCCTTCGCCTCGGCCAGCGGGCGGAGTTCCTCCTTGGAGGAGATGTGGAGGATGTGGATGCGCGCGCCGGTCCATTCGGCCAGGGTCGCGGCGCGCTCCACCGCCTCCACCGCCACCACCGCCGGGCGGGAGTCGAGATGGGCGAGCGGATCGTTGCGCCCGGCCTCGCGCAGGCGCTTCTCCCGCCGTTCCATGATGGTGTTGGTTTCGGCATGGAGGCTGACGCGCATGCCGGTCGGCGCGACGCGCTCGAACAGTTCCAGCATGGCGCCGGTGTCCGGCGACGGGATGCGGCCGAAGGTGTTGCCCATGTAGAGCTTGAATCCGATCACCCCGCCCTCGACCAGCCCTTCGACATGGTCGAGCGATTCCTCGCCCAGCACCGCGTAGAGGCCGAAGTCCACATAGGCCTTGTCGGCGGCGATGGCGTGCTTGGCGGCCAGGATCTCCGGCGTCGCCACGGTCGGGATGGTGTTCGGCATGTCGAAGACGGTCGTCACGCCGCCGAACGCCGCGGCGATGGTTCCGCTGGACCAGTCCTCCTTGTGGGTATAGCCCGGATCGCGGAAATGCACATGGACGTCGATGCCCCCGGGCAGAATGGCGAGTCCGGTCGCATCCAGCGTTTCGGCCGCGGGCGGCATCGTTTCAGGCGCGCCGATGGCGGCGATCCTGCCGCCGCTGATGGCGATGCTGGCCTGGAAACGCGCCGTGGAGGTGACGATGTCGCCACCATGGATCACGAGGTCGACAATAGAGTCGGTGCCTGCCACCGGCTGTTCCTTCATCGTTTTAAGTCCGGAATTGGGTGTGGGGGATCGTGTCGCGTCGCGGACGAATTGAAGGCTAGGCAGCGCGGCGACTCACCTCAAACGCCAATTTCCGACAAGGGCGTCTACAAAAAGTATACGCCAGCGGCGGATACCGTGCGGGAGGTGCCGCGCCACCCGGGTTGGGGTGGGGTCGAGGACCGGCGGCTCGGCCCGCTTGCATCGACTCGGTCTTGAATTCCCATGCGAAACCCGTCATGGTAGGCAAACCATGACTTTGACTTCCCGCCATTTCCGTAATTTTCTGCGCGCCGGCCGTGTTCACGCGGGCCTGCTCGCCCCGGATCTGGTCGCCTGACGCAAGGCTCCCGGACCGTCCGGGGCCATAAACACTCCCAACATCCACGACATTCGTCCCGGACCGCCGGAAGGTGGTGACCGGGCATCCGCGTACGATTTTCCGCCGGCCGAGGAGGCGCCCACCGGGGGGGCGTGCCGAGCCGCCGGGACGTGCGCTCACCGGCAACGACAGGAATACCAGAATGCGTCCCGCAGGCGTTTTCCCTCCCATCATCCTCACCGAAACCGATCATGACCGGCTGTCCGGCCTGGCGGAGGCCATCGCCGATACGCTGCCCGACGTCTACGACTATCTTGCGACGGAACTGGACCGCGCTGTCGTGGTGGGCCCGGACGAGATCGCTCCATCGATCGTCACGATGAACGCGCGCGTGACCTTCCGGGACGAGGTGGCCGGACAGGAGCGAACCGTCACCCTGGTCTATCCCCAGGAGGCCGACCTTGCTGCCGGACGTGTGTCGGTGCTGACCCCGATCGGCGCGGCACTCATCGGCGTTGCCGAAAAACAGTCCATCACATGGTACACGCGTCAGGGAGAGGCAAAGACCCTCACCGTTCTGACGGTCGAGCATGCCATGCAGGAGGAAGCGCTGGCACTGTCCGGCGAATAGTACTGCCGTATGAGGTTGGTGCGGAAGGCGGTACTGCTGGGGGGCGGAAGGGCGAGCAGGTATGGAGACGCCCCCACTGAAGCCGAGCGGCCGATGCCGTACCAGGCCTAGGAGCCACGCCGTCACAAGCTCCTGCGCGCCCTTTACCGCGTTGAGAACTGGGCGGCCTACGACGCGGCGCTGTGCCGCTTGGGGTGATTTCGCGGTGTGGGTGACACCCAAGGCGATTGCCGCGTGGACACCGCCGGCCGCCAGCGGACTCCGCCCTCACGCCGATATGCGCGCCGAAGCTGCGCCAGTGGCGCCACCCTTCAAAACGCCTTCAGTCAGCCGTTCCGAAACACTGATGAATGATCCGGCCTAGGCACCTGCCATGTCCAGAGTGGTTGTATGAGTTCCGACGGCGCATTGGATGCATTCAAGTTGACATTGTCGGCTTCAGCGGAGCATACAATGCCCACATTGCATGCAGGCATTGCTTGCCATTGCTTCCCAAAGGAACACGCGATGTCATCCGAGCAGGAATGGCCGCCTCTTCCCTCTCAGGGCCGGCCTGCGTGGCCGCTGCCCACGCTGCGGCCAAGGCGGCCATCTGTTCAGCGGTTTCCTGAAGTTGCGCCTCCACTGCGAGCCCTCTGGTTTGGTCTACTCCCACGCCAACCCAGATGACCCTGGCCCCGCTCGCAGAAAAAGACTCGCGCTCGATCTGACCGCCATCAGGTTCTCCTGACGATAAAAAGCATCAAAGCTTGGAGAAATCCAGAATGTATGATTGGTTTCCTTTGGTCTTCTTTCCGTTCAAAATTATCGTTCTAGGAACGGGCATGTTCTTCGCCATCAAGTGGCATCACGATCAGGCGAAGAAGGCGAAAGCGAAGAAGAACAACGAAACCAGCAGACCCTAAGTGGTGCATCCGCTAAGTTGATTGGAACTCCAGGGCTTCGGAGCGGTTGGTGAGAGAAACCCACCGACCCGGAGCCGGACCATGGCCATCCGCGTGCAGGACTTGAGCGACGAGGAACTGGAGAAGTTGAGGACGGTGGCACGCTCGCGCACGTTGGGTGCCGGCCTCGTCCGGCGGGCGCAGATCGTCCTGCATTCGGTCGAGGGCCTGACGGCGCCGGCCATCTCGGAACGCATGGACCTGTGCGGCGAGACTGTCCGCCACTGGCTCAAGCGTTTCAAGGCCCGCGGTTTCGACGGTCTGGAGGAAGACGTGCGGTCGGGGCGCCCGCCGGCTCTGTTGCAAACTCTTCCTGTAGGCGCGTGATGATGACGACCGGCATGATTGTCGGAGGCTATGCGCCCTGGAGTTCGAGCTGCTGGCTGACGAGCTGAACGGCTTCGACGAGCACGCAGGGGCCGACGTTGAAGGCGCGCTCGACAAGGCGCGCCTCGCCCTGCCTGTCGCGGGTCAGGTTGAAGGCGGCCGCCTGCCCTTTGCGGAGCGCCCGCATCACCTCGAACCCCTTGATCGTCGCATAAGCCGTCTTCAGGGTCTTGAAGCCCCGCACCGGCCGAATCAGCTGCTTCAACTTGCCGTGGTCGGCCTCGACGACATTGTTCAGGTACTTGACCTGCCGATGTTCCGTCTCCTCGGGACATGTGCCCTCGGCCTTCAGCTCCGCTAGGGCTGGCCCATAGGTGAGCGCCTTGTCGGTGTTGATGACCATCGGCTTCTCCCAATCCTTCAGGCCGTTCAGCGCCTTGCCGAGGAAACGCTTGGCGGCCGCGGTATTCCGCGTGGGCGAAAGGTAGAAGTCGATGGTGTTGCCATGCTTGTCGACGGCCCGGTACAGGTAGGCCCACTTGCCACCGACCTTCACGTAGGTCTCGTCGACCCGCCAGCTGGTTGACCGTGGGCAGCGCCACTGCCAGCGAACCCGCTTCTCGATCTCCGGCGCGTACTTCTGCACCCAGCGGTAGATCGTTGAATGATCGACCCTGACGCCGCGCTCGGCCATCATCTGCTCGAGGTCACGGTAGCTGATCCCGTACCAGCAGTACCAGCGCACGGCCCACAGCACGATCTCGCCCTCGAAATGGCGACCCTTGAAGTTCGACACGGTTTGACTCCCTTCAACGTCCAGCCATTCCGCCGTGTGCCGGCCAATTTTGCAACAGAGCCCGCGGCGGTATCAGTTCACCCGCCGGAGAATCAGCGCCAGTGGAATCGCCGCGAGGGAGAGCAGCATCAGCACGTAGAACACGTCGATGTAGGCCATGTATCCCGCCTGTGCCTGCAGCTGCTCTCCAATGAAGGCGATGGCCCGCTCCTTTGCGGCCACCGCCCCGCCGCCGGCATCGGAAAAATAACGGCTCATCATGTCCAGCGTCTCCTGATAGGCCGGATTGGACGGGATGATGTTTTCGACCAGCCGGCTGTGGTGGAACTGCTCGCGGACAGCCAGAACATTCTGCGAGATCGACACCCCGATCGAGCCGCCAATGTTCCGCGCCACGTTGATCAGGGCGGACGCCTGGTCGGTCTTGTCTGGCGGGATGCCGTAATAGGACGCCGCGGTGATCGGGAGGAAGATCAGCGGCAGGCCGATACCGATATAGATGCGCGACCAGGCGAAGTACCAGAAGGTGGAATCCGGATTCAGCCGCGTCAGATCCCACATCGAGAACGCCACGATTGCGGCTCCGGCGGCGATCAGGTACTTCGGCTGGACGCTGTTGGTCAGCCGTCCGACGACCAGCATCGACACAAAGGTCACCACACCGCCCGGCGACATGGTCAGACCGGCCAACAAGGCGGTGTAGCCGTAGAATTGCTGAACCAGTTCGGGCAGGAACTGGGTCGTCGCGATCAGGATGGCGCCGATCGCCAGCATCACCACGAAACAGGATCCGAACTGCCGCGTCACGACCATCCGCAAGTCGAGAATCGGGTTTTCCCGCGTCATCTCCCACGGGATCATCAGGAAGAAGGAGACGACGCATATCACGGTAAAGATCACGATGAACTCGGAGGCGAACCAGTTGAGGGTTTGCCCACGGGCCAGCACCACCTGCAGCGAACCGAGAAAGGTCGCCACCAGAAGGAAGCCCACGACGTCCATCCGCACACCCTGCCGTTTCAGCCTTTCGTGCTCCTCGACGGCCGCCTGCGGTTCCTGCACCAGCAGGCCGACCAGGATGAAGGCCACGACGCCGACCGGTCCGTTGATCAGGAAACACCAGTGCCAGGACAGATTGTCCGACAGCCAGCCGCCCACCACCGGCCCCACCACCGGTGCCACGACCACCGCGATGCCGAAGATGGCAAAAGCTTGACCGCGCTTGGACGGTGGAAAGCTGTCGGCGAGGATCGATTGGGAGATCGGCACCATGCCGCCACCGGCGAAGCCCTGCAGCACCCGGAAGAACAGCAGCGAATCCATGTCCCACGCGAAGCCGCAGGCAATCGAGCTGAGGGTGAACACTCCCAGGCAAACCAGATAGAAGGGCTTGCGACCATAGCGTTTGGAGATGAAGCTGCTGACCGTCAGCACGATGGCGTTGGCCACCAGATAGGAGGTGACCACCCAGGACGCATCGTCGTAGCTGGTCCCCATCGAGCCGGCGATATAGCGCAACGCCACATTGGCGATGGTGCTGTCCAGCACCTCCATGAAGGTGGCGATGGACACCACCACGGCGATCAGCCATGGATTCCGCTCGCCCGCCGCGCTCCGTGCCGGATCGAATCCCTCATCTCCTACGGGGCCGGCGTCCGCTGTTGCCGCGCTCATCGCACCCTCACCGTCGGAACCACCGACAGGCCGGGGCCGATGGTGATGTCTTCCGGCCATTTGTCGACGACGATCTTCACCGGCACCCGCTGGACCACCTTGACGTAGTTGCCGGTCGCGTTCTGCGGCGGCAGCAGGGAGAATGCGGTGCCGGACCCGGGCTGCACGCTATTGACATGGCCGGTGATCTTATGGTTGGGGTAGGCATCGATGTGGATGTCCACCGGCTGGCCCGGCCGTAGGTCGCTAATCGCAGTCTCCTTGAAATTCGCGGTTACCCAGATGTCATCGGGCACGAACATCGCCAAGCTCTGGCCGGCCTGGGCAAATTCGCCGACGGCGCCGCTGAGCTGCACCACCCAGCCCGGCTGCGCCGCGGTGATATTGGTGTAGGACAGGTTCAACTGGGCCTGGACCATCTGCGCCTTCGCCCGCGCCAGATCGGCGACCGCGCTGGTCCGCTGGGCCTGCAGCGCCGCGACCTGCCGTTCGGCGGCAATCACAGCGGCGTTGGCACTGTTCAGCTTCGCCTGCTCCTCACGCAGGGTGGCGGTCGCTTGCTGTGCCTGCTGCACCGTTCCGACGCCGCGGGTCTCCAGGTCGCCGTAGCGTTCCGCATTCTCCCTCGCGAAACCGACCGCGGCCTCGGCCTGCGCCACTTCCGCCCTGGCCTGATCGATCTGGGCGCGCTGGGCGGCAATCTGCGCATCATAGCTGCCGATGGCCGAGGTGGCGGAGTTGATCTCCGCCTGCATCTGTTCCACCGCCGCCTGGTAGTCGCGCGCATCGATGCGGAACAGCAGATCGCCCGTGTTCACATGCTGGTTGCCGTCGACCTCCACCTCCACCACGTAGCCGGCCACCCTCGCGGCCACCGGGAACGGGCGCGAAGCGACGAAGGCGTCGTCCGTGGATTCGAAGGGGTAGATGTTGGTTTGCCAGTAGAAATAGCCGCCCACCGCCAGCAGGGCCGCCACCACCAGCCCGGCAAGGATCGCCAGCGGATGACGCCGGATGAAGCCAGGCTTTCCGCCGGCACTCGATTGGGCTTCCGGCGGTTCGTGCTCGTTGTACCCGCCTTTGCTGCCGGAATCCTGCGCCGGATTTTTGACCGCACCCTTGAGATTCGGGTCGTCGAGCATGCTGTGTCGCTCCTGAACCAAGTGCCGGGCGATCAGACGAGGCCCGGTTATTGCTGCGTGGCAGCGCTCCGCTCCCTAAGCAGGCTTTCCGAACTCCGCCCACGAATGGGCGGAGTTCGGAAAGCCTGCTTAGCGCAAAAACACCGCGAAGCGCGTTGCGTTGCACCAAGTTGGCAATAGACGGTCAAAATTCCTGCAGATAACCTATCAGAAATGTAAAGACTACATGATGAAAGAACCGCGAATCAGAAATTATGGCTGCTTCCTTTTGTTGCGCATTCCAGAGATTCCTTCAAAAAATTATCAGTACTTAGCTCGATTTTTTCCCATTATGGAGCGGACATAGAGCGCCGATGGCGCGTTGTTGCACGGATGGATTCGGTGGGGTAGGTCGGGGCGCCGTTCTTCGTCAGCGCGGCAGCCTGACCGTGTGGTTCACCGAGGATGCGATCGCACACTGGAAGGCGGCACCGAGGGCCACGCCGGGCGGGCAACCCTGCTACTCCGACCTGGCGATCATGACGGGGCTGATGCTGCGCGCCGTCTTCCGGCTGGCGCTGCGCCAGACCGAAGGGCTGATCGACTCCGTCCTGCAGCTGCTCGGCCTCGACCTGCCGGTGCCCGAGCCCGCCAGGACCAGCGCAGCTACCACTTCGACCCTCGCCCGGCGCGCCCGGACGGTGACGCTGCCGCAAGTGCCGCGCTCAACCGGCGGGGCCATTCACCTGCTGGTGGACAGCACCGGGCTGAAGCTGTGCGGACCGGGCGAGTGGCTGATCGAAAAGCACGGAACCCAGAAGCGGCGTTCGTGGAAGAAGCTGCACGTCGGCGTGGATGCGCAGAGCGGCCGGATCGTCGCCACTACGCTGACTGACCGCGCCATCCATGACGCTGCCCAGATTGATCCCTTGCTCGACCAGGTCCCCGGCCCGCTGGCGGCGCTCACCGGCGACGGTGCCTATGACCGCGTGGGCGTCTATGCCGCCGTGCTCAACCGCATGCTCGACTTCGGACGCCCGAACTCCATTCGCGTCACCTGATCGGCGGTGGGGCCGGGCGATCTCCGGAACTCGTCGCCTCGCTGCAACACGCCGGCCTCCGGGAAACCCGGCGCGGTTCACCCTGCAAAAGAACCGGCTCGCCTACGGCTTCACCTTGTACAGCGGCTGAGTGTCCCCGCCCTCGATGCGCGGGCGGTTGGGTTCTTCCTCGGTCAGGGGATCGCATGCGACCATAGTGGCGAGGGAGCGGGCGGTCAGGCGCTGGTACTCGGCCGTTCCTTCGGCCTTCCAGGCGATCTCGTCCTCGCGCAGCCCGCGGATCACCTTGGCGGGGAGGCCGGCGACGAGCGTGCGCGGGGGCACCTCGAAACCGGCCTTCACGAAAGCCATGGCGGCGACGATGGACCGCTCGCCGATCACCGCGCCGTCCATGACCACCACGTTCATGCCGACCAACGCGCCGCGCTTCACGACGCAGCCGTGCAGGACCGCCCCGTGGCCGACGTGCCCGTCCACCTCCACCACCGCGTCATGGCCGGGGAAGGCGTGGAGCGTGCAGTTGTCCTGCACGTTGCTGCCTTCCTCCAATATGATGCGGCCGAAGTCGCCGCGGAGGGATGCGCAGGGGCCGACATAGCAGCCGGCCCCCACGATCACGTCGCCGATCAGCACGGCGGAGGGATGCACGAAGGCGGTCGGGTGGACCACCGGCACCACGCCGTCGATGGCGTAGACCTTCGGACGCAGGCCCGTCATGCCGCGACCGGAACGCGGGTCTGGACGACGCGGAACCGGCTCGCCACGAAGGCGAGGTCGCAGAGCGCGGCGTTGCAGGCCGGGTTGGCGCCGGTGCCGTGGAAGTCGCTGAAGGCGGCCGACTGGTTGACGAACACGCCGCCGGTCAGGTTGACGGACAGGGCGACACCCGCCTCGGTGAAGGCCTCCTGGGCCTCGGCGACGGTGTTCCGGTCGGCGCTGTAGAGCGCGGCGGTCAGCGCGCCCTTGCTGCGGGCGAGGGCGGTGGCGCGCGCCAGGGCATCTTGGGTGCTGTCCACCTTCACGATCATGGAGATGGGGCCGAAGAGTTCCTGGCCGTACTTTTCTTCATCCTTGGCGTCGAGGACAAGGATGACGGGTGTGTGGACGCGGGCGTCGGCGAACTTCGGGTGATCGACCTTGCGGGAGGCCAGGGCCACGGTGCCGAGGCCGTGGGCATCCTGAAGGCGTTTCAGGGTGGCGTCGGACTGGATGGCGCCCAGCACTTCGACGGCGCGCTCAGAGTCGGACAGGAACTTGTCGGTGGCGCCGGCGATGGCCTGGACGACCTGATCGAAGGAGAGCTGTTCGCCGCCGGCCCGGATGCCGTCCTTCGGCACGAAGATCGCCTGCGGGGTCGTGCACATCTGGCCGGAATAGAGCGACAGCGAGAAGGCGAGGTTGCGCGCCATGCCCTTCGGGTCGTCGGTCGAGTCGATGACGACCGTGTTGACGCCGGCCTTCTCGGTGAAGACCTGGGCCTGGCGGGCGTTCTGCTCCAGCCAGTTGCCGAACTCGCTGGAGCCGGTGAAGTCGATCAGCGCGACCTCCGGCCGGGTGGCGAGTTCCTTGGCGATGGGCGCTTCGGCGCTGTCGGCGGCGAGGGTGACGAGGTTCGGGTCGAGGCCGGCTTCGCTGAGGACCTCGCGGCAGACCTCCACCGTGATGGCAAGCGGCAGGATGGCCGCCGGGTGCGGCTTCACGATCACGGCGTTGCCGGTGACGAGGCTGGCGAACAGCCCCGGATAGCCGTTCCAGGTCGGGAAGGTGGCGCAGCCGATCATCACGGCCACCCCGCGCGGGACCACTTCGAAGACCTTGTCCATGACCAGCGGCGGGTTCTTGCCCTGCGGCTTTTCCCAGCGGGCGGAGGGGACCTGATCGGTCATCGCCTTCCAGCCGTAGGTGACGGCCTCAAGGCCCCGGTCCTGGGCGTGCGGGCCGCCGGCCTGGAAGGCCATCATGAAGGCTTGGCCGGTGGTGTGCTGGACGGCGTTGGCGATCTCGAAGCTGCGCCTGTTCAGGCGCGTCAGGATTTCCACGCAGACTCCGGCGCGGCCGTCCGGACCGGTCTTGCGCCAGCCGGGCATGGCGGCCTTCGCGGCGGAGAGCAGGGCGTCCAGGTCGGGCTTCGGATAGGTCACGCCGAGGTCGAAGCCGAAGGGCGAGCGTTCGGCGCCGATGAAGCCGCCGCCGGCAGGCTGGTCCAGCGGGAACAGCTTGTTCAGGCGGGCCTTGAAGGCGGTCTCGCCGTCCGCGGCGGCGGTTTCGCCATAGGCGCGGGGGCTCGGCATCTCGGCGAAGGGCGACCAGTAGCCGCGCTGGCGCGAGGCGGCGACGGCCTGATCCAGCGTGGCGCGGTGACGCTCGAACAGCTCCTGCGGGGTGGTCATGACAGGCATCTCCTCCGGGTTTCTTCGTATTGGTTGTTTTCGTTGTGCTGGGCCGCCGGTGCATTCGGGAAGGCCGTCCGGCTTTTGAGCCACGCCAGCGCGCACCCGTCCTGGCTGCGTACGAAGGGCGCGATGTCGTCCGGCCAGCCGCCATGGCCAGACCATACACCACGGCCCCTGAATAGTGATACCGTATTTTGGTGCATATGTTCTGTTCTGTATCCCTTTCGCCATTCCCTGATGGCTGTGAATGAAGGGAAAGCTTTTTCCCGCTTGCCCACTGCGGGCCGCCGATGACATATTACATGAAAGCGCATAACGCGCATCAAACTGTATCATATCGATACGGCAAGAACGGCCCCAACGAAGGGACGATTAGGGAATGGAAACGCACCTCTTCACGGCGGGAGTCCGCCGATGAGCTACGCCAGCATCCTGTTCGATGTGGCGGACGGCGTGGCGACGCTGACGCTGAACCGCCCGGACAAGCTCAACAGCTTCACCAGCGCCATGCACGCGGAGGTGCGCGACGCGCTGTCCCGCGTGAAGGCAGACGGGTCAGCGCGCTGCCTGCTGCTGACCGGCGCGGGGCGCGGCTTCTGCGCGGGGCAGGACCTGTCCGACCGGGCGGTCGCGCCGGGGCAGGAGATGCCGGATCTCGGCCAATCCATCGAGACGAACTACAACCCGCTGGTCCGCTCGCTGCGCGCGCTGGAGATGCCGGTCATCGCGGCGGTCAACGGCGTGGCGGCGGGGGCCGGGGCGAACATCGCCTTCGCCTGCGACCTCGTGCTGGCGGGGCGGTCGGCGAGCTTCATCCAGGCCTTCTGCAAGCTGGGGCTGGTGCCCGATTCGGGCGGAACGTGGTTCCTGCCCCGGTTGGTCGGCACGCAGCGGGCAATGGCGCTGGCGATGCTGGGCGAGAAGGTGACGGCCGATGAGGCCGAGCGGCTCGGCATGATCTACAAGGCGGTCGATGACGCGGAGCTGATGCCGGCCGCGACGGCGCTGGCCCGGCAGCTTGCGACCCAGCCGACCAAGGGCTTGGCCCTCATCAAGAAGGCCATTTACGCCTCCACCACCAACACGTTGGACGAGCAGCTGGACCTGGAGCGCGACCTTCAGCGCGCCGCCGGCCGCACGGCCGATTACCGCGAGGGCGTCGCCGCCTTCCTGGAGAAACGGGCGCCCCGATTCGAGGGCAAATGATGCCCCAAACACACATCAAGGCACTCGATAAAGGGGCGACCGTGGCCGTGGTCGGCTGCGGCGCCATGGGGGCCGGCATCGCGCAGGTGGCGGCAACCGCCGGGCATACGGTGCTGCTGTTCGACGCGCGGGAGGGGGCGGCGGCCAAGGCGGTGGACGGCATCGCCGACGCGCTCGCCAAGCTGGTCGCCAAGGACAGGATGCGCGAGGAGGACCGGGTTGCCCTGCTCGGGCGGCTGGAGCCGGTGGACGGGCTGGCGGCGCTGGCTCCGGCGGCGCTTGTCGTCGAGGCCATCGTCGAGGAACTGGAGGTCAAGCGCGGGCTGTTCCGGGACCTGGAAGGGATCGTGGGGGAGGATGCGATCCTCGCCACCAACACCTCGTCCCTGCCGGTGACGGCGATTGCCGCGCCGCTGAAACGGCCGGAGCGGTTCGCGGGCCTGCACTTCTTCAATCCCGCGCCGCTGATGGCTCTGGTCGAGATCATCAGCGGGCTGGCGACGGACCGGGCGGTGGCGGAGACGCTGTTCGCCACGGCGAAGGCCTGGGGGAAAAGCCCGGTGCACGCGCGCTCCACGCCGGGCTTCATCGTCAACCGGGTGGCGCGGCCTTTCTACGCCGAGGGCCTGCGGGCCTTGCAGGAGCAGGCGGGGGACCCGGCGACGCTCGACGCCGTGATGCGCGAATGCGGCGGCTTCCGCATGGGGCCGTTCGAGTTGATGGACCTGATCGGCCATGATGTGAACTTCGCGGTCACGCGGTCGGTGCACGCGGCCTATTTCGGCGATCCGCGCTTTCAGCCCTCGCTGATCCAGCAGGAGTTGGTCGAGGCCGGGCGGCTGGGGCGCAAGACCGGGCGCGGCTTCTACGATTACGGCGCCGGCACGGAGAAGGCGTCGCCTCGGGACGCGGCGGACGCGCCCCGGCCGGCCGTCGTGTCGGTGGAAGGGCATCTCGGGCCGGCTCATGGGCTGGTGGCGATGATCCGCGAGGCGGGCATCGCGGTGGAGGAGTTGCCGGAGCAGGGGGCGGGGCAGGGGGCGGGGCAGGGGGCGACGCGCCCCTTCGGGCGCAATCGCATCGGACGGCTGGTGGTGGACGGGATCACGCTGACGCTGACCGACGGGCGCAGCGCCACCCAACACGCGGCGGACACCGGGCGGGCGGACGTGATCCTGTTCGATCTGGCGCGGGACTATGCGGGGGCCTCCCGCATCGCCGTCGCGGCGTCGGACGGCACGGCGCGCGGGTCCGTCATGAAGGCGGCGGGGCTGTTCCAGGCGTTGGGCAAGCGCGTGTCCGTCCTGGACGACCTGCCGGGCCTGCTGGTCATGCGCACCGTCGCCATGCTGGCCAACGAGGCGGCGGACGCGGTGCTCCAGGGGGTCGCCAGCGCCGCCGACGTCGATACCGCGATGACCAAGGGCGTGAATTACCCGCTGGGGCCGCTGGCCTGGGCGGAGGCCATCGGGCTCGACCTCGTGGTGGACGTGCTGGACGCGCTCGTTCGGACCTATGGCGAGGACCGCTACCGCGCCTCGGCGCTGCTGCGCCGCAAAGTTTGGGGAGGAACCTTCTTTCATGACTGAGACGAACGGGGCGCAGGCCATCGCCGAGGCGGTCGGGCGGGGCATGTACGAGCGCGACCATTGCGCCATCGCCCATGGAATCGAACTGGTGGAGATCGCGCCGGGCTATGCCCGCATGACAATGACCGTGCGCAAGGACATGGTGAACGGCCACGACATCTGTCACGGCGGCATGACCTTCACGCTGGCCGACACGGCCTTCGCCTACGCCTGCAACGCGGGCAACGAGGTCACCGTGGCCGCCGCCTGCAACATCGTGTTCCCGGCCCCGGCGAAACTGGGCGACGTGCTGACGGCCGAATGCCGCGAGGTGCACAAGCGAGGCCGGGCCGGCGTCTACGACACGACCGTGACCAACCAGGAGGGCTCCGTCATCGGCATTTTCCGCGGCCAGTCCATGCGCATCCAGGGCGAGGTTGTGAGCCTCTAAAAAGAAGATCGGGGGAGTGAGATGACCGAAGCCTACCTCTGCGACGCGGTTCGCACGCCGTTCGGGCGCTATGGCGGGGGGCTCGCGCCGGTGCGGGCGGACGATCTGGCCGCCGTGCCGATCAGGGCGCTGATGGAGCGCAACGCGGGCGTGGACTGGGCGGCCGTGGACGACGTGATCCTCGGCTGCGCCAACCAGGCGGGCGAGGACAACCGCAACGTCGCGCGCATGGCCGCGCTGCTGGCGGGCCTTCCCGTGGAGGTGCCGGGGACGACCGTGAACCGGCTGTGCGGGTCGGGGCTGGACGCGCTGGGCATGGCGGCGCGCGCCGTCAAGGCCGGCGAGGCGAACCTGATCATCGCGGGCGGGGTGGAAAGCATGACCCGCGCGCCCTTCGTCATGGGCAAGGCCGACAGCGCCTTTTCCCGCGAGGCGCAGATGTTCGACACGACCATCGGCTGGCGCTTCGTGAACCCGAAGATGAAGGCGGCCTATGGGATCGATTCGATGCCGGAGACGGCGGAGAATGTGGCTGCCGATTACGGCGTGAACCGGCAGGATCAGGACGCCTTCGCGCTGCGCAGCCAGCAACGGGCGGCGCGGGCCCAGGAAGCCGGGCGATTCGCGCGGGAGATCGTGCCGGTGCCGATCCCGCAGAGGAAGGGCGACCCGAAGGTTATCGAGAGGGACGAGCATCTGCGCCCCGACACGACGCTGGAGGCTCTGGCGAAGCTGGGGACGCCGTTCAGGAAGGAAGGCGGCACGGTCACCGCCGGCAACGCCTCGGGCGTCAATGACGGGGCGGGGGCGCTGCTGGTGGCGTCGGAAGCGGCGGTGCGCCGCTATGGGCTGATGCCGCGCGCGCGGGTGACGGGGCTTGCCACGGCGGGCGTGCCGCCGCGCGTCATGGGCATCGGGCCGGCTCCAGCGACGAGAAAGCTTCTGGAGCGGCTGGGCCTGTCGATCGGCGACGTCGATGTGATCGAGCTGAACGAGGCCTTCGCGGCGCAGGCGCTGGCGGTGCTGCGGATGCTCGGGCTGCCGGACGACGCGGAGCATGTGAACCCCAACGGCGGGGCCATCGCGCTCGGCCACCCGCTGGGGGCGTCGGGCGCCCGGCTGGCCGGAACGGCCCTGCTCGAACTGGAGGCTCGCAAGGCGCGCCGCGCTCTCTGTACCATGTGCATCGGGGTGGGGCAGGGCATCGCGCTGATGCTGGAGCGCGACTGACCGTACACCCATATCAATCTGCGGGGCCAACAAAACAAAAACCGGCCCGGAACGCAGCCTTGGGAGAGAAACGCCATGTTGATGCTGAACACACCGCTGCAGCACGAGCTCGACCATTACGAGACGGCCAGCCGGGACGAGATCACCGCGATGCAGATCTCGCGGCTGAAATGGTCGCTGCAGCACACCTACGCCAACGTCGCGCATTTCCGGGCTAAGTGCCAGAAGAAGGGCGTCACCCCAGGCGACTTCAAGGAACTGAAGGATCTGTCGCTGTTTCCCTTCACGGTGAAGGAGGATCTGCGCCAGACCTACCCGTTCGGCCTGTTCGCCGTGCCGATGACGGAGCTGGTGCGCCTCCATGCCTCCAGCGGCACGACCGGCAAGCCGACGGTGGTCGGCTACACCGACGCCGACATCAACAACTGGGCCGATCTGGTGGCGCGTTCGATCCGGGCGGCCGGCGGGCGGCGCGGCGACCGGGTGCATGTGTCCTACGGCTATGGGCTGTTCACCGGCGGCCTCGGCGCCCATTACGGGGCGGAGCGGCTGGGCTGCACCGTCATTCCCATGGGCGGTGGCCAGACGGAGCGGCAGGTCCAGCTGATCCGCGACTTCGAGCCCAACATCATCATGGTCACCCCCTCCTACATGCTGAACATCGCGGAGGAGATGGAACGCCAGGGCATGAAGACGTGGCAGACCGCCTTGCGTGTCGGCATCTTCGGCGCCGAACCCTGGACCAACGCCATGCGGGCGGAGATCGAGCGGAAGTTCGGCATCGACGCCGTGGACATCTACGGCCTGTCGGAGATCATGGGGCCGGGTGTCGCCAGCGAGTGCGTGGAGACCAAGGACGGCCCGGTCATCTGGGAAGACCATTTCTATCCGGAGATCATCAACCCGGAGACGGGCGAGGTTCTGCCGGACGGCGAGTATGGCGAGCTGGTCTTCACGACGCTGACCAAGGAAGGTCTGCCGATGATCCGCTACCGCACGCGCGACCTGACGCGGCTGTTGCCGCCGACATCGCGGAGCATGCGGCGCATCGACAAGATCACCGGGCGGTCGGACGACATGCTCATCATCCGCGGCGTGAACGTCTTCCCGACACAGATCGAGGAGCTGATCTGCAAGGAGCCGATGTTCGCGCCCCATTACGAACTGATCGTGTCGCGCGACGGGCACATGGACAATCTGGCGGTTCGGGTCGAGGCGGAGCCGAGCCACGCCGGGGGGGACCGCAAGGCGCATGCGAAGCACTTGCAGCACCGCATCAAGTCGCTGATCGGCATCACCACGGCGGTCGAGGTGATCGATCCGGGCGCCATCGAGCGCTCGCAGGGCAAGGCGAAGCGCGTGCGGGATCTGCGGCCGAAGGGATAACGTCCCCGGTGCCTCCTCCTTTCCCGTTCCACCGGGGAGGGAGGGGGCAATGACCCTGCTGGATGCGGGTCTTTCCGTTTGAAAAGTATCATTTGAAACTGTATCATCAGAAACAAATAAGGAAATACTGGGGGAAACGCACCATGCACTCGACCTACAGCTACCCGAAATTCGCCTATACGCCATCCGAGGAGCAGCGCACCGGAACCGTCAAGCGCCATCCCGTCGTGGTGGTCGGGGCCGGGCCGGTCGGCATGACCGCCGCCATCGACCTCGCCCAGAAAGGCGTGCCGGTGGTCGTGCTGGACGAGGACGACACGGTCAGCATCGGCAGCCGCGCGGTCTGCTACGCCAAGCGGGCGCTGGAGGTGTGGGATCGGATGGGCTCCGCGCAGCGGATGATCGACAAGGGCGTGATCTGGAAGATCGGCAAGGTCTTCCATGGCGACAAGCAGGTCTACCAGTTCGACCTGCTGCCGGAGCCGGACCACAAGATCCCGGCCTTCATCAACCTCCAGCAATATTATCTGGAAGAATACCTGATCGCCGACGCCAAGAAGACGGAGCGGGTCGATCTGCGCTGGAAGTCGCGCGTGCTGTCGGTCAAGCAGCAGGACGACCATGTGGTGCTGCAGGTGGAGACCCCGAACGGCGTCTACGCTCTGGAGGCCGATTGGGTGATCGCCTGCGACGGCGCCAAGTCCTCGATCCGCAAGATGCTGGACCTGGATTTCGTCGGCGAGGTGTTCCAGGACCGCTTCCTGATCGCCGACGTGGTGATGAAGGCGGACTTCCCGGCGGAGCGCTGGTTCTGGTTCGATCCGCCCTTCCACAAGAAGCAGTCCACCCTGCTGCACATGCAGGCCGACAACGTCTGGCGCATCGACTTCCAACTGGGCTGGGGTGCCGATCCGGAGGAGGAGAAGAAGCCCGAGCGCGTCATCCCCCGCCTGAAGGCGATGCTGGGCGAGGACACGGAGTTCGATCTGGAGTGGGTCTCCGTCTACACCTTCCAATGCCGGCGGCTGGAGAATTTCCGCAAGGGCCGGGTCTTCTTCGCGGGCGACAGCGCGCATCAGGTTTCGCCCTTCGGCGCGCGGGGCGCCAATTCCGGCGTGCCGGACGCCGACAATCTGGTGTGGAAGCTGAAGCTGGTGATGGACGGCGTGGCGCCGGACAGCCTGCTGGATACGTACTCGGACGAGCGCGTCGCGGCGGCCAAGGAGAACCTGCTGAACTCGACGCGGTCCACGGACTTCATCACGCCCAAGAGCGAGGTCAGCCGGACCTTCCGGGACGCCGTGCTGAATCTGGCGGGTGAGCATCCCTTCGCGCGGTCGCTGGTGAACTCGGGCCGCCTGTCCACGCCGACGACCTATGTGGACAGCCGGCTGAACACGCCGGACGGCGACCCGTTCGCGGGCAATATGGTGCCGGGCGCGCCGGCGACGGACGCTCCGGTCGAGGCCCAGGGGCAGGCCGGCTGGCTGATGGACAAGCTGGGCGGCGGCTTCGTCGCTCTCTACTATGCCGGGGGCGACGCGGTGCCGGCCGAGGTGGCGGCGCGCCTGGACGGTCTGGCCAAGGGGCCGGTGCCGTTCGCGTGGCACGCCGTCACCAACCGCCGCCGCGAGGCTCTGCCGAACGAACTGGTGGACGTGAATGGCCGCTTCGAGGAGCGGTACGACGCCACGCCGGGCACGCTCTACCTGATCCGCCCCGACCAGCATGTGGCCGGGCGCTGGCGGAATTTCGACGCCGACAAGCTGGCCGGGGCGCTGAATCGCGCCGTCGGCCTGTAAGATCGGCCTATTAAGAGACGATTGGGGAGGACACATTCATGGCCACGCTCGTGACCGAGAACCAGCTTGCGAACCCGGACGACTTCTACGAGGCGCTGATCGACACGCATCGGGACCTGAACGCCGAGCAGAGCAACATGGTCAATGCCAAGCTGGTGTTGCTGCTGGCGAACCACATCGGCGACATGGAGGTGCTGAAGGAGGCGCTGCGCATCGCCCGCAAGGCGGTGTGATACCAACGGCGGGTGAAGGCTTCCAAGCGGCGGGTTTGTGGCCTGTTTGAGCGACATGGGGAGCAAAGTTCATCTTGTCCACACACAGATGCCGAAGGGTTGTATGAGCGATATCGGGCTGAACAAGACCCGGTTAAGCGGACGCATCTTCAGATCATCTGATTGCTTACCACGGGTCGGACCGCGAAGTTCGTCGCGGAGACGACCGGATACTCGCAGCGCTGGATCAGCGTGCTGGTCGGGCAGGACAACGAGGCCGGGGTTGAGGGGCGGGGTGACCAGCGCCATTTCAACTCCGGCGGGCGTGCTGCATCAAGGAGAGAAGGGTCGGATTTTGCCCCAGCCCCACCCTTGATCAGATGACGCGGACGGCAGCGTGGCGCATCGAGGCGAGCGGGGGCGGCATGAGCCCGTGTTTCCGGTCTTCTCACGTGACGCGGCCATAGTTCGGGCGTGCCAAGCCGAACATGCGGCAGCGTGTTGCACGGATGGAATTGCTGGCGTAGGCAGAGGTCCCGTCGGGAGTATCCGGAATTTCGTGCTCGGCGGGGCGGATTTCAGTTTCAGGCGGTCATCGCCTTTGCGAACCGCTCGCCGAAGATGACGGCCATCTGGGCCTTGGCGGCCGTCCATTCCCGCGGCGGCATCTTCCAGTCTTTCCCGGCGCGGTTCAAGACGAGAAACAGGAGCTTCCGGGCGGCCTCGTCATTGGGGAAATGCCCCCTGGCCCGCACCGCCCGGCGCAGTTTCGAGTTCAAGGCCTCGATGGCGTTGGTAACCGGTATGATGATCGCCGATGCCGCCCTCGTCCGATTGGGGCCGCCCCGGTCCTGATGTATGGTGCGACCATCCGGGACGAGGGGCATCGGGAGCGCGTAAGGTGGGCAGGCCGATCCATACGATGAGCTGCGAGCTCGCGTTGGTAGCTGGCCGCCCCTGCGACCCACCCGGTTGCGCTGCGAGCGCGGATCCGTAGTTGTCGTGTTGCCCGCCGCTCCCGCCGTTCATGAGGGAGAGCCGTCATGCGACGCATCGTTGGAATGGACATCCACCGCACCTTTGCCGAGGTCGTGTTCTGGGAGGAAGGCCGGCTGCGGCCGGCCGGACGGGTCGATATGACCCGCTCGGGCCTGGAAGGCTTCGGCCGCCTGTTGACCAAGGAGGACGAGGTCGTCGTCGAGGCGACCGGCAACAGCATGGCCGTCGTCCGCATCCTCTCGCCCTTCGTGGCGCGCGTGCTCATCGCCAACCCGCTGGAGGTCAAGGCGATCGCCCACGCCCACGTCAAGACCGACAAGATCGACGCCGGCGTGCTGGCCTCCTTGCGGGCGGCTGACTTCCTGCCCGAGGTCTGGTTGCCCGACGCCGAAACCGAGCGGCGGCGCCGGCTGGTGACGCGGCGCAACCAAGTGGTCCGGCACCGCACCCGGATCAAGAACGAGGTCCACGCGATCCTGCACGCGCATCTGATTCCGCCGTGCCCGCACGCCGACCTGTTCGGCCGACGGGGACGGGCCTGGCTGGCACGCCAGCCGCTTCCCGAGGACGAGCTGGCAGCCATTGAGCGCCATCTGCGCGAACTTGATCGGTTGGGCGAGGATCTGCAGGGGCTCGACCGGGAAATCGCCCAGGCGGTCTGCGACGATCCCGCGGTCCGGCGCCTGCTGACGATTTCCGGCGTCAACCTCACCGTCGCCGCCGGACTGGTTGCCGCGATCGGTGATATCCATCGCTTCGACAGCCCGCAGAAGCTGGTGAGCTACGTCGGGCTGAATCCGCGGGTCCACCAGTCTGGCCTTGGGCTCGCCCAATACGGTCGCATCAGCAAGCGGGGACGGTCCCACGCCCGCGCCCTGCTGGTCGAGGCGGCGTGGGCGGCAGCCAAGGCGCCGGGACCGCTGCGGGCGTTCTTCCTGCGCGTCCGCGCCCGCCGTGGCCATCAGGTGGCCGCCGTGGCGGTGGCCCGCAAACTGGCGGTTGTGTGCTGGCACCTCCTGACCAAGGACGTCGATTACCAGTGGGCGCGGCCGGCGCTGGTCGCCCACAAGACCCGCGCCATGGAATTGCAGGCCGGAGCGCCGATGACGAAAGGAAACCGTCGCGGTGTGGCCTACGCCTACAACGTCAAGGACCTGCGCGATCACGAGATCGCCATGGCCGAACAGGCCCAGCAGGCCTATGAGGAGTTCGTCAGCCGCTGGCAGCCGCGCTGCCCCAAGACAGCGTCGCCGGCAAAGGCCGTGCCCGCGTGAGATCCGTGATGGAGGTTCGCCACCGATAATCCCTGCGAGCTGAGGGCAAGATCAGCCCGCTTTCGGGACGAAGAAAGGGTCGCGCGGCACGGCTTGCCGTCAAGCCCTGCGCCGCAGGCGC
>JAEYPE010000105.1 GCA_023411035.1 Pseudomonadota bacterium | reverse complement strand
CCGGACTTCATCCAGCGGCGGCAGTTGGCGCACTTCTTCGCGGCGGACCCCGCCTATGGCGCGGGCATCGCCAAGCGGCTGGGGGTGACGGCGGACGCGGGGGCCGTCTGATCGCCGGCTTCTACCGTCCCCGATATCGCTGGCGGGACCGGTGGACGGGGGTGCGTGGGGAGTGGGTTGAAGAAAGGCGGGACCGGTTGTGATACGGTTGGAAAATGATCACTTCCATCATTTTCCAACCGTGAAACCCGTCAGATCAACGCGGTAGCGCTGATTGAGAGGGTCATGCCAACGGCGCCTTCAGGTGCCGCTGGTATGACGGCTTGCCGCTCACCAGCCCCAGCGATCGATCCGTTCGATCACGAATTCCCCTTCGCCCTCATTGGAGACGGTCTTGCGGCAATGGATGACATCGCCGTTGGCGCCGGTGATGCGGAGCTTCAGCCAATCCGCTGGCCATGTGTCCCGTGGGGCCGGCACGATGACATGGCCGGGCCGGCTGCCGCTGAGGTAGGGGAAGATGGTGAAGAGTCGGTGGTCCATGACCACCGCGAATTCCGACTGGAACAAGGTGGTGATGCCCAGACCGCCTTCCTCGCGGACCGGCACTTTGAACAGGGGGTTGGCCGACAGATCGGCGGGAGAGACGTAAAAGGAACCGGGATCGTAGGTGACTTCGACCTTCCTGACGCCGTTGGCGGACAGGCGCAGGTGCAAGGCGTTGTCGCCGTCGATGCTGGGGCTGAACGCGCCGCCGCCGGCACCCCCCGGGTTTTCGATCCGCTGGCCCGGTTGACTGTTGCCCTGGCGGGCGAAGTCGGAGGTGAAGCGGGCGCTGAACCCTTTTTCGACGGGACCGTAAATAGGGACCTGCTTGGGTTCCTCGACCGGCTTCTCGGGCTTCCTGGACGGCATGATAGAATTTCCTTTTCAGCCCATGTTCCCTGTTCGAGCGGCCCATCGACCACGAACGAATAGGAGAATAGACCGATTCCGCCGCAACCGTAAAGCGGAACGCGGCGTGCCGTTCGTTTGCGTTCCGTCCTCTTTCCAATCGCCGAATGCGAACAGCTGAACAGAAAAACCCCCTCGCCCGGCGAAGGGCGAGGGGGCTCCGAAAGGCCGCGGTCCGGTTTGGCCTTACCGCGAGGCCGCCGCGATCTCCCGCGCGCGGCGGGAGACCGACGCCGCGTAGTGGTCCTTCGCCAGCACGGTGTAGACCGCCGGCAGGACGAACAGCGTGAACAGCGTGCCGATCAGCATGCCCGACACGATCACCAGACCGATGGAGAAGCGGCTGGCCGCACCCGCACCGGCGGCGGTCAGCAGGGGCAGAAGGCCCACCACCATGGCCGCCGTGGTCATCAGGATCGGGCGCAGGCGGACGCGGGCCGCGTGCTCGATGGCGGTGCGGCGGTCAACCCGCTCGTTGATCTGCATCTCGCGGGCGAATTCCACCATCAGGATGCCGTGCTTGCTGATCAGGCCGATCAGCGTCACCAGACCCACCTGCGTGTAGATGTTCATGGTGGCCAGGCCGAAGAACAGCGGCAGCAGCGCCCCGCAGATCGACATCGGCACCGAGATCAGGATCACCAGCGGGTCGCGCAGCGATTCGAACTGCGCGGCCAGCACCAGGAAGATGACCACCAGCGCGAAGGCGAAGGTGACCATGAGCTGGTTGCCCTCCGTCACATACTGGCGCGATTCCGACAGAAAGTCGTGGCCGAAACCGGCGGGCAGGATCTCGCGGGCCTTCTGCTTCAGGAACTCCACGGCCTGACCCATCGTCACGCCGGGCATCGGCACGGCGGAGAAGGTCGCGGAGGGAAGCTGGTTGTATTTGCTCAGCGCGTTCGGTTCCGTCGCCATTTCGATGGAGACGACGGTGGACAGCGGGATCTGCGCGCCGTTGCCCGCCGTGACGTAATAGCGGGTCAGCGTTTCCGGCGTCAGGCGCTTGTCGCGCGGCACCTGCGGAATGACCTCGTAGGAGCGGCCGTTCAGGTTGAATCGGTTGACGTAGTTGCCGCCGACCAGAACGGCCAGCGTGTCGCCGATCGACTGCATGGACAGGCCCAGATCCGCCGCCTTGGAGCGGTCCACATGCAGCCGGATGACCGGGCTGTTGAACTGCAGGTCGCTGTCGGTGACGATGAACATGCCGCTTTCCCTGGCGGCGGCCTTGATGCGCTCCATGGCGTTGAAGATGGTCTGGTAATCGCCGGGGCTGTTGATGACCATCTGCACCGGCAGGCCGCCGGTGGAACCGGGCAGGGCCGGCGGCGAAACCAGGAACACCTGCGTGCCGGTCACCTTGGCCAGATCGGCCTGAACCAGCGGCTGAAGCTCCTTGGCGGTTCGGGTGCGCTCGTCCCACGGCTTCAGGATCATGCCGGCGAAGCCCTGGGTCAGGGTCGGCATCCCGTTCAGCACGAAACGGGTGTCGGTTTCCGGATAATGGGCGAACACCTCGTCCATCTGGCGGCCATAGACGTTCATGTAGTCGAGGTTGGCGTATTGCGGCCCCTTGGTGATGCCGAACAGGATGCCCTGGTCCTCCTCCGGCGCCAGTTCCGACATGGTGTTGGCGAAGAGGAAGCCGACGCTGAGCAGCACGCCGAAGCCGAACAGCAGGGTCGCCGCCCGGTAGTCCAGCGCGCCGGCCAGCCGCCGCCCGTACCAGCCGGCCAGCCGCTCGAAGGTCCGGTCCACCAGACGGGCGAACCATCCCTCGTTCATCTCCCGCGTCAGCAGGAGCGAGCACATCATCGGCGTCAGCGTCAGCGCCACGACGCCGGAAATGATGACCGACCCCGCCAGCGTGAAGGCGAATTCGCGGAACAGCGCGCCGGTCAACCCGCCGAGGAAGCCGATGGGGGCGTAGACCGCGGCCAGCGTGATGGTCATGGAGATGATCGGCCCGATGATCTCCCGCGCGCCGATCAGCGCGGATTCGACGGGCGACTTGCCTTCCTCCAGATGGCGGTGGACGTTCTCCACCACCACGATGGCGTCGTCCACCACGAGGCCGATGGCCAGCACCATGGCGAGCAGCGTCAGCAGGTTCAGGCTGAAGCCCATGGCCAGCATGATCGTCGCCGCGCCCACGATGGACAGCGGGATGGTCACGATGGGGATCAGCACCGACCGGAAGGAGCCGAGGAACAGGAAGATCACCACGATCACGATGCCGACCGCTTCGATCAGGGTCTTCTGCACCTCGTCGATGGACGCCTGGATGAAGCGGGTGCTGTCGTAGACGATCTCCATCTTCAGCGAGGGCGGCAGGTTGCGCTCCAGCTCCGGCACCAGCTTGCGGATGTCCTCCACGATGGTCAGCGGGTTGCCGGTGGGGGTGGAGTTGACGCCGATGAAGATCGCCTGCTGGCCGTTCATCGACACGCTGGCGTCGGAGCTTTGCGCGCCCAGATCCACCTGGGCGATGTCCCTCATGCGGACCAGCGCCCCGTCCTTGGACTTCACCACCATCTGCCGGAACTGCTCCACGTCGGTCAGGCCGGTGTTGGTGGTGACGTTGGAAACGACGAAGATGCCCTTCGCCTGTCCGGGGGCCGACTGGTAGTTGTTGGCCTGGATCGCCGCCCGCACGTCCTCGGCGGAGATGTTGCGGGCCGCCATCCGGTCCGGGTCCAGCCAGACGCGCATGGCGAAGGTCTGCCCGCCCAGAATTTGGGCCTCGGCCACGCCGGACACGGTGGACAGCAGCGGCTGCACCACGCGCGTCAGATAGTCGGAAATGGCCGCCCCGGACAGCTCCGGGCTGGCGAAGCCCATGTAGAGGATGGAGGTCGTCTCGCCCGTGGATTTCAGGATCACGGGGTCGTTGGCCTCGCGCGGAAGCTGGTATTTGACCTGCTGCACCTTCGACATCACGTCGGTCATCGCGACGTTGGGGTTGAAGTTCAGCCGGATGTTGGCGGTGACGAGGCTCATCCCCTGGGTGGAGGAGGAGGTGATGTAGTCGATGCCTTCCGCCGTCGCCACCGCCTGCTCGATGGGCGTCGTGATGAAGCCCTGCATCAGGTCGGGGGAGGCGCCGGGGTAGGAGGTGGTGATGGTGATGACGGTGTTCTGAAGCTCCGGATACTGCCGGATCGGCAGATCCGTCAGCGACCGGATGCCGACCAGCAGGATCAGCAGGCTGACCACCAGCGCCAGGACCGGCCGTCGGATGAAGATGTCGGTGAATGACATGGCCGGGCCCTCAATTGCGCGGAACGGTCTGCGGCGGCACCAGCGCGCTCGCTTCCGTCGGCACCACGGCGGCGCCGTTGTTCAGCTTGAGCTGGCCGGAGGACACCACCCGGTCGCCGGGCTTCACCCCGTCGAGGATCTCCACCTTGTTGTCGAACCGGTCGCCGGTCTTCACCGGAACGCGGTTGACCACATAGCCTTCCTTGCCCTCGGCGTCCTTCCGGGCGGCGACGACGAAGACGCTGTCGCCGTAGACCGTGTAGTCCACCGCGGTTTCCGGCACGACGATGCGGTTCGGGGCCGGCGGCTGGATGACGCGGATGTTGGCGAACATGCCCGGCAGCAGCTTGCGCTCCGGGTTCTTGAGCGTGGCGCGCACCTTGATGGCGCGGGTGTCCGGGCTGACCTGCGGCTCGATGGTGGAGATCTGCGCTTCGAAGCTGGCGCCGGGGGCGGCGTCGGCGGCGACCAGAACCGGCTGGCCGATGCGGATCTGGCTCAGTGCCTGCTCGGGCAGGGTGAAGTCCACGAACAGGTTGGTCAGGTCGGTCAGCGTGACGATGGGAGCGCCGGCGCTGACATATTCGCCGACGTTGATCTGCCGGATGCCCAGATCGCCGTCGAAGGGGGCGCGGATCAGCTTCTGGGCGATCAATGCCTCGGTCTTCTTGATGTTGGCGTTGGCCCCGTCGAGCTGGGCCTGGTTCTGATCCACGGTGACCTGCGGCCCGGCCTGGTTGCGCAGCAGGTTGCGCGCGCGTTCCAGGTTGTTCTCGGCCAGCTTCGCCTGGGCGCGGTAGGCCAGCAGGTCGGCCTGATCCGTGGCGTCGTTGAGCTGCACCAGCGGGGCGCCGGCCTTCACGCGGGCGCCCGATTCGAAGAAGATCTGGGTCACCCGCCCGACCACCTCCGGCGCCACCGTCACCTGCCGGCTGGCGGTCAGGGTGCCGATGGCGGTGGTGTATTTGGGAACGGACTGCGCCACCGCTTCGGCCACCGACACGGGGGTGGGCGGCGGCTTGTTGCCGGCGAAGAAGTCGGCGATGGCCTTTTGCCGGAAGTTGTTGAAGGCATAAAGGCCGCCAAGCAGCAGGGCCAGGATCACGGCCATGATGATGACGCGCACGGCCAGCCGCCCGCGGGTGACCGGACGGCGCGCGGTGGTCCGCTCTGGCGCGTGAGCGGAAAGGTCGGTGTCACTCGTCACGATCAACCTCTCTCGAACAGGTCGGTTCTGATTCTATTGACTGGGTGCGATGCAATGACCGCGTGTAAAGGGAAACCGCATCCTCCTTCAGGCCGAGACCGCGGAGGATGAAGGCGACCGCTTCGGGAGCGGTCCGCCGCGGGTCGGCCAGGGAAGGCACGAGCGGCGTCGGGGGAAGGTGAACGGTGGCCAGCGTGGACCCCAGCATTTCCGCCATCCAGAAGGCGTTTTCCGTCACCGGCGCCGAGGGAACGAGGTCCCCCGCTTCGCGGGCGGCGTGCAGCGAGGCCACAAAGGGTGGTGCGACGTGCTCCGACATCCAGAGGCGCACCATGTGGGCGAACTCCCCGTCTTCCAGCAGGCTCATGAAAAAGAGACGGTAGCGGGGAAGCATGGTGTCCCGGTCGCCGGGCAGGTCGTTGACGTAGCAACTCACCATCGCCTGGACATAGGCGGCCAGCGTGGCCGTGCCGGGCGGCATCGCCAGAAGCTGGGCCAGATCCTTGTCCCCGTCCACGCAGGAGCGGAAGATCGCCTCGTAAAGGGCGGCTTTGCTGGGGAAATGCTTGAAGATCAGCGCCTCCGACACGCCGGCGGCCTGTGCGATCTCCTTCGTGGTGGTGGTGGCGAATCCCTTGCGTGTGAACAGCGGAAGGGCCGCGTCGATGATCGCCGCGCGCCGGGCCGAGTTGTCCAGCCGTCCCATGATTAACCTTACTCCATAAGTGAGTGTTAACTCACCTTGTATGGACCGGAGGTATCACGGTACGGTGAGGCTGTCCAGCGCGGCACCGCGCCTATGACCGGGGCGGATTCAGGTCAAGGCAAGGAGGTTTGCGCACCAGGGCTGTCGCATTTGAGTGAAGACGGGCGGGAGCAGCCGGCGCGTCCTCATCGCTCCGAGGTCAATGTTCCGGTATGGGGTGGGCGCCCGACAGAAAGAGGGCGACGGCGCGTCCGACGTAGCGGTCCACCTCAGCCATGGAGAGGGATTGCTCCGGCAGGACCAGACGGCGCAGCAGGATGTTGCCGGTGATCATGCCGATGAAGCCGCGGGCGGCGGCCTCCGGCTCCGCGACGGACAGGGCGCCGGCGGCGGTCTGCCGCGCCAGATAGTCGGCCAGCCGCCGCTGGGCGGTCTCCGGTCCGATGCGGAAGAAGGATTCCGCGATGTCGGGGATGCGTCCGCCCTCCGACACCAGCACGCGGACGATGGCGATGGTGCTGTCTTCCAGCAGCGCCCGGACGAGGTGCAGGGCGAAGCGGGTCAGCCCGTCTTCCGGCGGGGCCTGCTCGTCGGCCTGGATGGCGGCCAGCCCGTCCTGGATGCGGGCGCTGTTCTCCTCCATCATCGCGCGGAACAGCCCCTCCTTGTCGCCGAAATGCTCGTAGAGCGTGGCGCGGGAGCCGCCGGCGCGGCTGATGATGTCGGTCAGCGTGGTCTTCTCGAAGCCCTTCTCCATGAACAGCGCCGCCGCCGCGTCGAGCAGGGCCTTACGGCGCGCCCGCCCGCGCGGGCCGACCGTCGATGCGTCCTTATCCGTTGCCTTGCCCTTTGTCTTTTCCCTCAATTCCCTGGCGTTTCCCCGGTCCATCGGCTTTCCCCTGCGGCCCTCCGGTCCGTTTCCGGAGACCCCGCGCGTCGTTGAGGAAGCTATGCAGACGGATGCGTCCGCTTGCAATACGGTATTGCGTCGCCACCACTGGGATTCAAAGCCCGCATCAGGGCCGGGTTCCCTGAAGGAACAGGCGGACGGACCGGCGGACGTAGCGTTCCAGTTCCTCCATGGCGATGGGCTCGTCGGGAAGGATCAGCCGCTTGGTCAGCAGGTCGCCGACCATCATGCCGATGAAGGCGTGGGCGGCTCCTTCCGGATCGTCGATGCGCAGGCGCCCGGCCTCGGTCAGTTCGCGGAAACAGTCGGCGAGCCAGCCCACGGTCTTCTCCGGGCCGACCCGGAAGAACGCCTGTGCGATGTCGGGGATGCGCCCGCCTTCCGACACCAGGATGCGCAGAATGGCGGTGGTTTCCGGCATGGACAACGTGCAGGCGATGTGGAAGCCGACCTGGAACAGATGCTCTTCCACCTCCTCGGCCATCGCCGCCGGGCCGCTGGCGTACATGGCCGACATCTCTTCCAGCACACGGCTGCAATGGCGTTCCATCACCGCGCGGAACAGTCCCTCCTTGTCGCCGAAATGCTCATAGAGCGTGGTGCGCGACCCGCCGGCCTGCCGGATGATGTCCGACAGCGAGGTCAGCGCGAATCCCTTCTCGACGAACAGCGCAGCCGCGGCGTCGAGCAGCGCCCGGCACCGTGCCTGACCGCGCGGGCCGATTCCGGCGATTCCGCCGTCACCGAACCCGCCGTCACCGAACGATGTGGATGCCCCGTCGTCGGGCATTGCGGTTCCCCCTTGCGCAAACGGGCGCTCCGAATATATTGTGCGGCGCAGTGTACCGTATGGGACAGTACAGGTAAAGGGGATCGTTTCCCCCGTCCGCGCGCACCGGCTCCTTCCGCCGGCCCCTCCGCTGGACGGGCTGCGGAGGGCCCCGGCTCTTTTGGACATTTCATCGCCGCATCACGGCGTTTTGACGAGGAACGGATGTTCAACAGGAACGCATTGCTGTCTCTTGCCGTGGCGGCTTCCCTGACCGTGGTGCTGGGCGCCTGCCAGGACAAGAAGCACGCGGCCGGCGGCCAGCCGGCGCCAGGACCGGCGGAGGTTGCGGTGGCGATCATCCAGCCGCAACGCCTGTCCGTCACCACCGAACTGCCGGGCCGCACCGCGGCCTACCGGGTGGCGGAAATCCGCCCGCAGGTCAGCGGGATCGTGCTGAAGCGGTTCTTCACGGAGGGGAGCGACGTCAAGGCGGGCGACCAGCTTTACCAGATCGACCCGGCGACCTACGAAGCGGCGCTGGCGGTGGCCCAGGCCGACATCCAGAAGGCGGAGGCGAATCTGCAGGCGGCCCGCAACAAGGCGGCCCGCTACAACGACCTCGTCAAGAACAGCGTGGTCAGCAAACAGGACTATGACGACGCCATGGCCTCGCTGAAGCAGAACGAGGCGCAACTCGCCGCCGCCAAGGCGGCCTACAATCTGGCGCGCATCAACCTGGACTACACCAAGGTCTTCGCGCCCATCTCGGGCCGCATCGGCAAGTCCGCCGTGACGGAAGGCGCGCTGGTCACCGCCAATCAGGCGACGGCGCTCGCCACCATCCAGCAGCTCGACCCCATCTACGTGGACGTGACCCAGACGGCCTCGCAGCTCATGCAGCTCCGCCAGGACATGGCGAGCGGGCGCATCCGCCCGGCGGAACCCGGCAAGATCCCCGTCTCCCTGTTCCTGCACGCGGCGGAGGCCCCTTATCCGCAGCGCGGCGCGCTCCAGTTCTCCGACGTGACGGTCGATCCGGGCACCAGCTCGGTCCAGTTGCGGGCGGTCTTCCCCAATCCGGACCTGGACCTGCTGCCGGGCCTGTTCGTGCGCGCCCGCGTGGAGCAGGGCGTGGCCGAGAACGCCATCACCGTGCCGCAGGCCGCGGTCCAGCGCGGGCCGGACGGTTCGGCGCGCGTGTGGGTCGTCGGTGACGACAACAAGGTCAGCCTGCGCACCATCAAGACGGAGCGGGCGATCAACAACGCCTGGCTGGTCTCCGACGGGCTGAAGGCGGGCGAGCGCATCGTGGTCGAGGGGCTTCAGAAGGTGAAGCCGGGGGCCGAGGTGAAGCCGGTGGCGGTGCAGGACGCCGTGGCGGCACTGCCCGGACCGCAGGCGCGCTGAACCCGAGGACCCATCCATGTCGAAATTCTTCATCGACCGGCCCGTCTTCGCCTGGGTCATCGCCATCGTCATCATGCTGGCGGGCGGTCTGGCGATTCTGGGCCTGCCCGTCGAGCAGTATCCGAAGATCGCGCCGCCCACGGTGTCCATCTCCGCCAGCTATCCCGGCGCTTCGGCGAAGACGCTGGAGGACACGGTCACCCAGGTCATCGAGCAGAAGATGACCGGGCTCGATCACTTCCGCTACATGTCCTCGGCCAGCGATTCGTCGGGCAACGTCACCCTTACCCTGACCTTCGAGCCGGAAGCCAACCCGGACATCGCCCAGGTCCAGGTGCAGAACAAGCTTCAGCTTGCCGTGCCGCTCCTGCCGCAGGAGGTGCAGCAGCGCGGCCTTCAGGTGTCGAAGGCCGGCAACGACTTCCTGATGGTCGCCGGCTTCGTCTCCAACGACGGACGGATGACCCAGGGCGACATCGCCGACTATGTGGCGTCCAACCTTCAGGATACGATCAGCCGCGTTCCGGGCGTTGGCGACATCACCCTGTTCGGTCCCCAGAACGCCATGCGCATCTGGCTGGACCCCGACGCGCTGAACAGCCACCAACTCACCACCATCGACGTCACCAACGCCATCAAGGCCGAGAACGCGCAGGTTTCGGCAGGCCAGCTCGGCGGCGCCCCCGCCGTGCCGGGCCAGCGGATCAACGCCACCATCATGGCGCAGTCGCGCATGCAGACGCCGGAGGAGTTCGGCGCCATCCTGCTGCGCGTCAATCCCGACGGATCGCAGGTGCGGCTGCGCGACGTGGCGCGCATCGAGATCGGGCAGGAAACCTACGAGATCACCGCCCGCTACAACGGCAAGCCGTCGGCGGGCCTGGGCATCAAGCTGGCGACCGGCGCGAACGCGCTGGATACCGCCGCCGCGGTGAAGGAACGCATCGCCGAGCTGTCGGCCTTCTTCCCCGCCGGGCTGGAAGTGATCTATCCCTACGACACGACGCCCTTCGTCGAACTGTCGATCCACGAGGTCATCAAGACGCTGGCCGAGGCGATCGTCCTCGTCTTCGTCGTGATGTACCTGTTCCTCCAGAATTTCCGGGCGACGCTGATCCCGACCATCGCGGTTCCGGTGGTGCTTCTGGGCACCTTCGGGGTGCTGTCGCTGTTCGGCTTCTCGGTCAACACGCTGACCATGTTCGGCATGGTGCTGGCCATCGGCCTGCTGGTGGACGACGCCATCGTGGTGGTGGAGAACGTCGAGCGCGTGATGAGCGAGGAGGGGCTGCCCCCGCGCGAGGCGACCCGCAAGTCCATGGGGCAGATCACCGGCGCGCTGATCGGCATCGCGCTGGTGCTGTCCGCCGTGTTCGTTCCCATGGCCTTCTTCGGCGGCTCCGCCGGCGCGATCTACCGCCAGTTCTCCGTGACCATCGTGTCGGCCATGGCCCTGTCGGTGCTGGTGGCCCTGGTGCTGACCCCGGCGCTCTGCGCCACCATCCTGAAGCCGGTGGAGAAGGGCCACGGCCTCGCCCGGCGCGGCTTCTTCGGCCTGTTCAACCGCGGCTTCGACGCCAGCAGCCGGGTCTATCTGCGCGGCGTGCGCGGGGCGGTGTCGCGGCTCGGGCGGTACGGCGTCGCCTATGCGCTGATCGTCGCCGGGCTGGCCTACCTGTTCCTTCAGATGCCGTCCTCCTTCCTGCCGCAGGAGGACCGCGGGACGCTGTTCGTGCTGTGGTCGGCCCCGCCGAACGCCGGCATCGAACGCACGCTGGAAACCAACCAGCTGGTCGAGAGCCACTTCCTGGAGAACGAGAAGGACAGCGTCGAGGGTCTGTTCACCATCGCCGGTTTCAACTTCGCGGGCCGCGGCCAGAACGCCGGCATGGCCTTCGTCCGGCTGCGCGACTGGAGCGAGCGCGAGACTCCCGACCGCAAGCCGGAAGCCATCGCCGGGCGCGCCATGGCGGCCCTGTCGCAGGTCAAGGACGCGGTGGTCTTCGCCTTCATGCCGCCCTCGGTTCCGGGCCTCGGCAACGCCACGGGCTTCGACCTCCAGCTTGTCGACCGCGGCGGCGTCGGGCATGAGCGTCTGATGCAGGCGCGCAACCAGTTGTTGGGCATGGCGTCGCAGAATCCGAAGCTGGTCGCCGTCCGTCCCAACGGGTTGGACGACACGCCGCAGTACAAGCTGACCGTGGACCGCGAGAAGGCCAGCGCGCTCGGCCTGTCGCTGACCGACATCAACACGACTCTGACGGCAGCCTGGGGTTCGTCCTACGTCAACGACTTCATCGACCGCGGGCGGGTGAAGAAGGTCTATCTCCAGGCCGACGCGCCCTACCGCATGCAGCCGAGCGACGTGGACCGCTGGTACGTGCGCAACGCCGCCGGCCAGATGGTTCCCTTCTCCGCCTTCACCACGGCGGAGTGGACCTACGGTTCGCCGAAGCTGGAGCGGTACAACGGGCAGTCCTCGCTCAACATCCAGGGCGCCGCGGCGCCGGGCGTCAGCTCCGGCGAGGCGATGCAGGAGATGGAGGCGCTGATGGCCAAGCTGCCGCCGGGCGTCGGCTATGAATGGACCGGCCTGTCCTATGAAGAGCGGCTCAGCGGATCGCAGGCCCCGGCGCTCTACGCCCTGTCCATGCTGATCGTGTTCCTGTGCCTGGCCGCTCTGTACGAGAGCTGGTCGGTGCCGGCGTCGGTCATCCTGGTGGTGCCGCTGGGCGTCATCGGCGCGGTGATCGCCGCGACGCTGCGCGGGATGCCCAGCGACGTCTATTTCCAGGTGGGCCTGCTGACGACCATCGGCCTGTCGGCGAAGAACGCCATTCTGATCGTGGAGTTCGCCAAGGCGCTGTACGACGAGGGCATGGACCTGAAGGACGCCGCCATCGAGGCGTGCCGCCAGCGTCTGCGCCCGATCATCATGACCTCGCTGGCCTTCGTGCTCGGCGTGCTGCCGCTGGCGACCAGCAGCGGCGCCGGTTCGGAAAGTCAGAACGCCATCGGCGTGGGCGTGATGGGTGGCATGATCTCCGCCACCGTCCTGGCGGTCATCTTCGTGCCGGTGTTCTTCGTCGCGGTCTACCGTGTGTTCGGCAGCAAGCGCGTCGGTGCCCATCCCCCGGGTGCCGAGGCGGTGCCCGCCGGCGATTGACGGTTCGGCTTCGGCTGGAAGCGGAAAGCCCGGTCCCGGAAACGGGGCCGGGCTTTTTGCTGCGGCGGTTCCGGCGAAGCCTCAGCCTTCCATCAGGAAGTCCCGGATCGTCTCGATGACGAGCGCCTCCCTCTCCCGGTGCGGCACATGCCCCGTGTCGGGCAGAATCCGCGCGGTTCCCCGCCCCGCGGCGATCCGTTCGGGATGCGCGCTGGACCCATACTCGTCCCGGTCGCCGTGCAGCGCCAGAACCGGGCAGCGGACCGTTGTCAGGGCCGCATCCAGATTCCAATCCGCGAAGGCGGGCGCGAGCCACGTTTCCGTCCAGGCGTCCAGGACCCATCGGGCCTTGTCGCCGTGATATTTCGCCAGCCGCGCGACGTTGGCGGGGTCCTGGAAACCGCGCTTCGCGTCGCGGATGCCGGCGACGGTTCTGTCTTCGACGAAGGCTTGGGCGGCGATGGTCACGAGGGCCCGGCAGCGCTCCGGGAAGCGGGCCGCGGTTTCGACCGCCATGCCGCCTCCGACGCTGTGCCCGCAGGCGACGAAATCCGCCACCCCGGCCTGTTCGCACAGCCGCGGGATCGCGTCCCGCGCCTCCGCGGCGACGAAGTCCAGTCCGATATGGCCCGGATGGGCGTCGGAGCGCCCGAAGCCGAGCCGGTCATAGGCGATGACGCGGCGGTTCGTCTCGGACGCCAGCCGCTGGGGAAAAGCACGCCACAAATCCACGCAGCCGAGCGAATCGTGGAACAGCAGGATCGGCGCCGCGCTGACGCCCTCCGCGGATTCCGGTGTCCAGCTCTTCGCGAAGAGGCGGCCCTCCCCGGTCCGGATCGTCCATTCCTTTTCGGTCACGGGTGTTTCGTCCTGCGTCGGCATGTCGGGTTCGTTCCGGTTCTGGGTCCATCCGTTATGCCCCGAGTTTCGACGATTTCCCGATGAAACGACAGTGCCCCCGTCTGTCCGGCGGTGCCCTCCGCGAACGCCGCCATGAAGAAAAGCCGGGCATGAAGAAAAGCCGGGCATGGAAAAAGCCGGGCGCCCGGAGCGGGGGAGGGACCCCGCCGCGGGCGCCCGGCCTTGTCGCCGGCGCGGGCCGTTCCGCCTCAGCGGGCGAGCCAGCCGCCGTCCACCGGCAGGATCGTGCCGTGGACGTAGTCGGACGCGTCGGAGGCCAGGAACACCGCCGGGCCGCCCATGTCGGACGGAACGCTCCAGCGGCCCGCCGGGATGCGGCCCAGGATCTCCGCGCTGCGCTGCTCGTCGGCGCGCAGGGCGGCGGTGTTGTTGGTGGCGACGTAGCCCGGCGCGATGGCGTTGACGTTGATGCCCTTGGCCGCCCATTCGTTGGCGAGCAGGCGGGTGAGGCCGGCCACGCCGCTCTTGGAGGCGGTGTAGGAGGGCACGCGGATGCCGCCCTGGAAGGACAGCATGG
>JAEYPE010000067.1 GCA_023411035.1 Pseudomonadota bacterium | reverse complement strand
GCCGTGCGGGGTATGGAACGGCATGACGACGCGCCCCGATCCCCGCTACGCCGGCTGCCGCCATCCCGCCGAGATCATTGCGGCGGCGGTCTGGCTGGACTTCCGCTTTCCGCTCAGCCTGCGGATGGTCGAGGCACTGCCGGCGGCGCGCGGCATCACCGTGCGCGACGGGATGGTGCGCCAGTGGGCTCGGAAGTCCGGCCCCGAGATCGCCACCCGGTTGCGCCGGCGGGCGCCGCGCCGGGGGGCGCCTGGGCGGCACGCGGAGGTCAGGCGGGGCGCAACGGCTCAAAAAGCGGCTCGAACCGGGCGAACCACTGACCCACGCCGTCCGGCGCCGTGGCGTCGTAATGGAGCGACGACAGACGCAGCCGGCCTGCCCCCTCCAATCGCGGACCCACCGTCATGGTGTGGAAGCTCTCACCACCGATGAGACAGTGCGCGACGGTAAGATAGAGCCGCGACAGCACCCCGTCCCGCAGCATGGTGGACAGCATACGGGGACCGGCCAGCAGATAGAGGCTGCGAAAGCCGAGCGCGCCGAGTTCCCGGACCAGCGGCGCCCCCTCCACCGAGGTACCGTCTCCGGCGAGGATGACCGGGTAGCCGCGCGTCCGCAGCGATTCGATCCGGTCGGGCGGCGCCTGCCGGCCCGTCGCGATCAGGACGCGCCGGCCCTCCCGGTCGAGGGACTCCGGTATCGGGAAGTCGAGGCTTGCGCTGGCGATCACGACGGCGGGCTGGGGGGACAGGCCGTTCTCCTCCCGCCAGCGCACGAGGTCGCGGCCCGCGTCCGGCATCCCGATCCGCAGGACGTCATCCAATCGGCCCGCAGCGAGGTCGCGCAGGTAACCGCCATGCGTGACGAGGCAATCGGCCTGGGCCTGCAATTCAAGGAACAGGCGGAAGTCGTTTCCGCTGATGATTTCCGCCGGAAGGTGGCTGGTCCCGGTCTGCGGGTCCCGCAACGCGATGCGCCCATCCAGGCTGCCGACGAAACTTGCGTACACGAAAGGCGCGGCGGGGCTGCCCTGGGCGTGCAGCGCATCGGCCAGATAGAGCCCGGTCAGCGCGACGTCTTCGGGCGGGCCGGGAAAGAGCCTCAGAACCGTTGCGGCCATCCCCGACGATAGCACCGCCATCCCGGCGGCGAGCGGCGCAAAAGGTGAAGCCGCCCCGGCCCGGTGGACGGACCGGGGCGGCTTCGAGTTAGGACGTCTCTACGGGAGCCGTTACGGGATGACCGGCAGGACCAGCCGCGACAGATGCGTGGAGTCGCGGTAGATCCTGTGGCTCACGGCCCGGCCGCTCGGCAGGTGGTAGCTGTCGGGCGGCAGCAGGGCGGCGTGCGAGTCCGTGAAGGACTCGTTGCAGGACAGCTCAAGCTCCAGGCGATGACCGGGCTTGAACTGGTTGGAGAAGGGATAGAGCAGGATCGCGTATTCGATGATCTCGCCCGGCGGAACCGGCACGGCGCGGGTGTGCGGGTGGAAGGGCGCGTCGGGACGCGACTTTTCCGCATCGAGCTCGCGGTGCGACGCCTTCAGATAGCCGGAGGTGACCATCTGGCGGCTGCCGTTGGGAGCGACGTCGTAGAGCTTGGCGATCAGGTTGGTGTCGTCGCTGTCGATGGACACGAAGATGTTCAGGGCGCCCGACCCGGTCATCTCCACCGCCTCCTCGAAGGCGGGCGACGTCCAGCGCAGGGTTTCCACCGTCGAGGTCACCGTCATGGGCGCCTGATAGAAGCCGTCCGGCGGAGCGCTGGCGGTGGGCAGGGCTTCGGACGTGCGCGACAGGCGGCCACGCGGACGCAGGTAGAATTCCGTCAGTTGGCGCTCGGGCAGCGGCCACTGCTCGGACTGGCGCCATTCGCGCTTGCCCTCGACGAAGACGTTGACCGGCGGCTCGTCCATGATGCCGTTGTCGATGCCCTTCAGCCAGTAATCGTACCAGCGGAACATCTCCTCGTGGGACTCGTGGAACGGACGCTCCTGCATCGGCGGCAGCGGCTGGAGGTCCAGCTTCTTCGGCCCCTTCAGCGCGTGATAGGTGTTGATATGGCCCTCGACCGTCCAGCCGCGTCCCCACTTGGTCTGGATGTAGGTCGGGATGGTGACGTTGTGGGCCTTGGCCAGCGGCGCGTTCTCCTCATAGAACGGCCCGTTGGTCGGGTTCATCACGAAGTCGAAATACAGCTCGCGCGTCTTCGGATAATTGACCAGATGCACGAGGTTCGGCCAGTTGGCGATGTCGGGATCGGCCAGCCGCTCCTCGATCCGCGCCTTCAGCTCCTCCGGCGGGGTGTCGCGCAGGGTGCGCGAAACGATCTGGCTCACGGCGATGCCGCTGTCGCCGCCGCGGCCCTCGCGCGACGCGCGCGGCATGAACCAGAGGATGCCGCCGTGATAGGCCAGCTCATACAGGTCGAAATGGCCGCCGTTGCAGAAGATCGCCTTCAGATGCGGCGGGTTTTCGGCGGCACCCAGGATCTGGACGGAGGCGTAGTAGGAAATGCCGACCATGCCGACATTGCCGCTGCACCAGGGCTGGGCGGCGATCCATTCCACGAGGTCGTAGATGTCCTGCCCCTCGCCGTGGCCGCCGGTGTTGTAGTTGCCGCACAGCTCGCCCTCGGACTGGCCGGTGCCGCGGACGTCGGCGATGATGTGGGCGTAGCCGTTCTTGACGATGCGCCGGATGTCGCCGGCCTCGATGCAGCCGTCCCACAGCGGGCTCGGACGCGCCTGCGGCGGCAGCGTCAGCGACAGCGCCTGCAACTCCTTGCCGTAGGGACCGAGCGCCAGCAGCGCCGGGACCTTCTCGGTGCCTTCGGGACGGTAGACGTCGGTGGCGATGCGCACGCCGTCGCGCATGGTGACGAAAACGTCCTTCTCGACGATCATGGCGTCGGTGTCCTGTGCCGTCATGGCAATATGCTCCCATCGGCTTCCGCTTCGGCGAAGCCGTCGTTTGAAATAGAATGGCTGAAGGACTTCAGTCCTCTAGAACGATCCAGTTTTCCGCCGCGATGGACACCTTCACCCGGTCGCCGGTGGAGAACAGCAGGCGCGAGGTGGCGTGGGCCGGCAGCACGGTTTCGCCGATGCGCACCACATATTCGAGCATCCGGCCCGAGAAGATCCGCGAGACGACGGTCGCGTCCAGGCCGTCCGGCAGTTCGTCGGCGGTGCCGATGTGAACATGCTCCGGCCGCACCGCCAGGGTGTGCGTCGATGCCTCGTTGTAGCGGCGCTGGACCGTGACCACGGTGCCGAGGGCGGTGGAGAAGACCGCGCCCTGCTCCTCGTCGCGCTCGAAGCGGGCCGGCAGGAAGGTCGCCTGACCGAGGAATTCCGCGGTGAAGCGGTGGCGCGGACGCAGGTAGAGTTCCGCCGGGTTGCCAAGCTCGATCAGTTCGCCCGCGCGCATCAGGGCCACGCGGTCGGACATCGACATCGCCTCGTCCTGGTCGTGCGTCACGTAGATCGCGGTGGTGTCGATCCGCTGCTGCAACTCGCGCAGTTCGACGCGCATCTGGTCGCGCAGCTTGGCGTCGAGGTTCGACAGCGGCTCGTCCAGCAGGATCAGCTTGGCGTTCTTGACCAGGGCGCGGGCCAGCGCCACGCGCTGTTGCTGGCCGCCGGACAGCATCGTCGCCGAGCGGTCGGCGTAGGGCTCCAGCCCGACCATCGCCAGCGCCTTGCGCACCCGCTCATCGCGCTCGGCCCGGCCCACGCGGGCCATCTCCAGCGGGAAGGAGACGTTCTGCGCCACCGTCATGTGCGGCCACACCGCGTAGGACTGGAACACCATCGCGATGTCGCGCTTCTCGATCGGGACGCTCGCCCCGTCCTTGAAGACGGTGGTGCCATGGATGGAGATGCGGCCCGTGTCCGGGTTTTCCAGGCCGGCGATGCTGCGCAGGCAGGTGGTCTTGCCGCAACCCGAAGGCCCCAGCAGCGTGAAGAACTCACCCCGCCCCACCGAGAGGGAGACGCCCTTCAAGGCGTGGTGGGACAGATCCCCAGACCGGTAGGTGAGCTGAAGGTTATCGACCTCAAGCATGGCTTTTCTCGCTTCCTCGGCCGTCAGCGGGAGTCGGTGGGCGTTGCCGCGGCGGCGGCCTTCGCGGCGGCCTTGTCCTCCAGGTTCAGCCCAGCCGACCCCCAGTCGGTGCGGGCAACGTCGGTGATGACGATCTGGACGGAACTGTCGTTGCATCCGATGGCGCGGGAGGTTTCCCGCGTGAGGGAGGCGATCAGGTCGCGCTTCTGGTCCAGGCTGCGGCCTTCGGTCAGCATGACGTGGATGAAGGGCATGGAGATCTCCGTAAGGC
>JAEYPE010000248.1 GCA_023411035.1 Pseudomonadota bacterium | reverse complement strand
CCTGGAGACCGACCGGCAGGACACCGAATCGGCGCTGGAAGAGGCGCGGGAGCTGCTGGACGCCCTGCCCGACCCGCGCGAAGGCCGCGAGGCCGTCAACGAGCGCCGCGCCACGCTGGCCGAGCACCGCGCCGTTCTGGCCGAGAAGCAGAACGCGCTGGACCGCCTGACCCGCGAGGCGCAGGCCCGGCGCCAGCGCCTCGCCGCCATCCAGCAGGACGTGTCTTCCTGGGGCACCCGCTCCGCCGGGGCGGGCGGGCGCGTGGCGGAGCTGAAGCAGCGCGCCGCCGCCGCCGAATCGGAGCTCGCCCAGCTTCAGAGCCGCCCGGCGGCGATCGAGGCGGACCGGCAGGCCCTTCTCAGCCGGATCAGCGAGGCCGAACGCGCCCGCAAGCGCGCCGCCGACACGCTGGCCGAGGCGGAAAACCGGCTGGCCGAAACCGAAAAATTGCTGAAGCAGGCCGAATCCGGTCTGGCCGACGCCCGCGAAGCCCGCGCCCATGCGGAGGCCGCCGTTTCCTCCGCTCTCCAGACCGGCCAGAGCCTGACCGAGCGCATCGCCGAGCGGCTGAACTGCCGTCCCGAACAGACCCGCGCCGCCGCCGACCTGCCTCCGGATGAGCCGATGCCCGAAGTGGCCGTGGTGGAATCGCGCCTCGACAAGCTGACCCGCGAGCGCGAGAACATGGGGCCGGTGAACCTGCGCGCCGAGATCGAGGCCGCCGAGTTGGAAACCCAGATCGGCAGCCTGCAGACCGAACGCGAAGATCTGGTCAGCGCCATCGCCCGCCTGCGCCAGGGCATCGCCAGCCTGAACCGCGAGGCGCGGGAGCGTCTGGTCGCCTCGTTCGACACGGTGAACCGCAATTTCCAGGATCTGTTCACCCGCCTGTTCGGCGGCGGCAAGGCGCATCTGGAACTGGTGAACGCCGAGGACCCGCTGCAAGCCGGACTGGAGATCTACGCCAGCCCGCCGGGCAAGAAGCTGCAAGTCCTGTCGCTGCTGTCCGGCGGCGAGCAGGCCCTGACCGCGCTGTCGCTTCTGTTCGCCGTCTTCCGCTCCAACCCCGCCCCCATCTGCGTGCTGGACGAGGTGGACGCCCCGCTGGACGAGGCGAATGTGGGCCGCTTCTGCGATCTGGTGGAGGACATTGCGAGAGAGGGCAACACCCGCTTCCTCATCATCACCCACCACCGCCTGACCATGGCCCGCGTGGACCGGCTGTTCGGCGTGACCATGGTCGAACGGGGCGTGTCGCAACTGGTCAGCGTGGACCTGCAAAGGGTGGAGGAGTTGCGCGGCGCGGCGTAAGCCAACTTCACATCACTCTCAGTCCTACGACAGAGCCGGACAATCAAAGATAAGCCTTAGGATAGTTGCGTAACAAATTTCCACCACCCCTTTCTCTTAGTTTGGAGACCCCATATGGAAAGCAAAAATACAGTAAATGAACCAAATAACAAGAACATCGGGAATAAAAGTTCTGGAAATTCATCTTCTGAAAATAATTTTCTTAACATTGCATTTTCTCCAGCAGCAAAGGTGTTTGGAGAAAAAGCCATACCAGCTTCCGAAAATATTGCGGAATCCCTCAATATTGCAACCGAATCAGCCCTTCATGCATTAAAGCCGCTTGCAGATATAATTGAATGCGCGGGATTATCAATGAGCTGGTTTACGAGAAAGCTCAAGAATAAAATAAAGAATATGTCTCCAGAAAATGTTATCGAGCCCGACAAGAGGATTTCCGGCCCCGTTATAAGTGCCCTCCAAGATTGCGAAGAAGATGAATATATATCGAATATATTCGCAAATCTTATCGCAAACTCTATAGACCGAAACACTTGTAAGATATCACACCCGTCGTTTGCAAGCATCATTCAGCAAATAACATCAGACGAGGCAAAAATATTACAGATTTTTGAAACCCATGTTTCTTATCCCGTTTTCGATATATTCGCAATAGGCGAGAACAATGATATTAGGCAATATTTTGCAACAAACGTTACAGATATAGCAGAATCGGCTGGTTGCAGTATTCCTGAGCTAAACCAAACCTATATTGACAATCTTTGCCGGCTATACCTTCTGAGAAAAGGGGGGCAATGCCTTGACCAAAAACGATACGATGCCCTAATGGACCACAAAACAATAAAGTCAGCCTGCGAACAAATCACAACAAAAGGAAAGAAGCCATATATATCGAGAACTGCAGTTACAATAACTGACTTTGGCAGGAAGTTCCTAAATGCATGCCTTATTGACAAAGAAGACTACAACACAAAAATTGAAAATGACAAACTAATAGTAAATCCATACATATAGTAAGAATTAAAATTTACAATTAACAAGAAACACGCATCATTATAAATGATATCTTACTTCAGCTTATTCAAATGGTTTTCAACATTATGGATAAATGACGGATATGAAAATGAACAAAGATGCCTAAATTTTACAAAATTCTCTAGAAAACCACTGCGCTTCTATTAAACAATCGCTATCATGACACCGCAGCTATTCCGACGGCACCGTATTTCGCAGCATTATCCATCTCTCGCCAAGGGTATAGAATCCCCCAGAATCGAGTACTTCGACCATCTATGAGCCGGGAAAGGGAGTAAAGTGGCAGGAGCAGAAGCCCAGAAGACCGATTTCCTGATCGTCGGCGGCGGCATGGCCGGCGCCTCGGCAGCCTATGAACTGGCAGCGCATGGCAGCGTCATCGTGCTGGAGCGGGAGAGCCAGCCCGGCTACCACTCCACGGGCCGGTCGGCGGCGCTCTACACCCAAACCTACGGGCATCCGGTGGTCCGCGCCCTGACGGTGGCGAGCTGGGATTTCTACACCAACCCGCCGGACGGCTTTTCGGAGCATCCGCTGCTGACCCCACGCGGCGTGTTGCTGATCGGGCGCGCCGACCAGACCGCCGCGCTGGACCGCGACTTCACCGAAGGCCGCCGCCTGACCCCATCGGTCGAACGCCTCGACCGCGCCCGGACCCTCGCCCGCGCGCCCTTCCTGAAGGACGATTACGTGGACGGCGCGGTGTGGGAGCCGGACGCCATGGACATGGACGTCCACGCCATCCACACCGGCTATCTGCGCGGGCTGAAGGCGCGCGGCGGGCGGCTGGTGACCGACGCCGGGGTGACGGCGCTGGAACGGCGCGACGGGCTGTGGGTCGCCACCACTCCGGCGGGCAGCTTCGCCGCCCCGGTGCTGGTCAACGCCGCGGGGGCCTGGGCGGACGTTGTGGCGGGGCTGGCCGGGGTGCGGCCCATCGGGCTGGTGCCGAAACGGCGCACCGCCATCACATTTGACCCCGTCTTTGCCGATCCGGCCTTCTCCGGCCCGGCGGACGCGGCGGGAATCGCCGGCTGGCCGATGGTCATCGACGTGGATGAGCAATTCTACATGAAGCCGGAATCGGGCCGGCTGATGCTCTCTCCCGCCGACGAGACGCCCGTGGAACCCTGCGACGTGCAGCCTGAGGAGTTGGACATCGCCATCGCCGTCGACCGCATGGAACAGGCGGTGCAATTCTCCGTTCGTCGTATTGCGCACCGATGGGCGGGGTTGCGCAGCTTCGTCGCCGACAAGGTGATGGTCGTGGGTTACGACGATTCGGCGGAGGGCTTCTTCTGGCTGGCTGGCCAGGGTGGCTACGGCATCCAGACCGCGCCGGCCATGGGCCGGACCGCCGCGGCGCTGGCGACCGGCGGCAGCCTGCCGGCTGAGGTCGCCGCTCTGGGCGTGCGTGCGGAGGATCTGGCGCCGTCGCGCCTGCGGCGCCCTTGACGGGAGAACGTGACGGGAGAACGTGACGGGAGAAAGGCGATGCGCGGGACGGTGAAGGGTGTCGGTGCTCTTCTGCTGGGTGCCGGTCTTTTGAACGGTTGCGCCAACCCGGCGGCGGATCAGGCATTGATCGCGCAGAACGCGCTGATCGGCATGTCCAAGCAAACCCTGCTGTCGTGCGCCGGGGTACCGGAACGGCAGGCCACCGTCGGGGACCAGGAATTCTTCACCTACCGCAGCAGCCGGCTGTATTCCTACCCGGCCTGGGGCGGCTACGGCGGTTATTGGGGCTACCCGTACGGCGGCTGGGGCGGCTACGGCTATGACGTGAGAAGCGTGGATTGCGAGGCGACCTTCACCCTGCGCGGCGGAGTGGTGGAGCGCGTCGTCTACGGCGGAGCCTCCAGCGGCGGAAGTCGACTCGGCCAATGCTACGCAATCGTACAAAACTGTTTGGCGCAAATCCCTTCGCAGTCCCCACAACCCTCCACCTCCCCTGCGCGCTGAGGGCCCCAGTCCATGCGACAACTCGTCGCTGTTGCAAAGTCGCCTCACCGTGACGGATTGGTTGAGGCGCCGTAGCAACCCTAAAGAAAGTCTGGTAATACACCTCCAGGCATTAAGCCAAAAGAACGACATCAGCTAATACTGCCCTGGAGCGAATCCCATGACTTTCCTGAAGCGCGCCGCCGCCGCCCTGCTGGCGACCACGGCTCTCGCCGCCGTTTCCACCCCGTCGCTGGCCCAGGATTTCAAGGGCAAGTCCGCTGGCGACATCCTGGTGCGCGCGCGCGCCCTCGCCGTGATGCCGCAGGAAGATGGTGACCTGATCGGTGGCGGCCCGTTCCGCGGCAGCAACATCGGCAGCGTGAACATCGGGAACGACTACATCCCCGAGGTCGATTTCTCCTACTTCATCACCGACAACATCGCGCTGGAGCTGATCGCCGGCACCACCCGCCACAAGGTTTCCGGTTCGCTCATCACGGGCAACAACATCGACGTGGGCAAGGTGTCGCTCCTGCCGCCCACCCTGACCGCCCAGTACCACTTCTTCACGAAGGAGCGTGTCAGCCCCTACGTCGGTGCCGGCATCAACTACACCTGGTTCTATGACGAGACCGCCGCCCGCAGCACCAACGCCGACGGCTTCACGGTCAACACCGTCGACTACAAGAACCGCTTCGGCTGGGCGCTCCAGGCCGGTGTGGACGTTGCCCTGACCGGCAACTGGTCGCTGAACCTCGACGTCAAGAAGATCTTCCTGAAGACCGACGTCACCGCCAACGTCAGCGGCGTTCCGGTCACTTCGGACGTCAAGATCAACCCGTGGCTGGTCGGCATCGGCGTCGGATACCGCTTCTAATCGGCTTCTCCTGGGCCTCCCACCGGAGGCCCGGCGAGGATGCGGGAATCAGGCCGGGTACCTCGAAAGAGGTATCCGGCCTGTTCTTTTTCGACCTTCCGCGGGCCGCGACAGTGCGGGAGCATTTCCATTCGTGAATCCGCGCGGGAGGAAGCACAACCATGCACATTGCCGCCGTCTTGAAGAGAAAAGGCACGGAGATCATCACGGCCAATCCGGACGATCGGGTCGATTCGGTCGCCCGCAAGCTTGCCCATCATAAAATCGGCGCTGTCCTGGTGATGAAGGACGACGGCCGGCCCGCTGGAATCCTGTCCGAACGCGACATCGTCCGTGCCGTGGCCGTGGACGGGGCCGCCGCGCTGGAGCGGCCCGCCGCTGACCTGATGACCCGCGACCTCGTCACCGGACGCCCGTCCGACACGGTATCCCAGATCATGGGCGTCATGACGCAACGCCGAATCCGCCACCTGCCGATCCTGGACAACGGCGAACTCATCGGGCTGGTCAGCATCGGCGACATCGTGAAGGCGCGGCTGGACGATGCCGAACTGGAAGTCGAATCCCTGCGCGGCTACGTCGCCGGCATGGGCTGAAATCCCCGCTCTTCTCCGGAAACGACGACGCCCGCGGAGCAAGCCGCGGGCGTCGTCGCATGAAGGCCGAAGGTTCGCTCAGGCGGAATGGGACTGCGGGAAGGCCATGGCGGCCTGGGTGCGGTTGCGCACGCCCAGCGACTTGAAGATGGCGGTCATGTGGATCTTCACCGTGCCCTCGGACAGGCCGAGTTCATGGGCGATCTGCTTGTTCGATTTGCCTTCGCGCAGGCGGTCCAGAACCTCCCGCTGACGCTGGGTCAGCAGGTGGTCGAGCTGCGGATCGCTGGGCGGGATGGCGCCGACGCGCACCTCGCTCTCCCCGGCCTCGCGCAGCACGGTGGGCGGCACATAGACGCCGCCGGAAAAGATCAGGTCCAGCGCGCTCAGCATGATCTTCACGCTGGAGGATTTCGGGATGTAGCCTGCGGCGCCGTGCTCCAACGCATCGCGAACGTCGTGATGCGCTTCGGACGCGGACACGACCACGACCTTGGATTCAGGCTGTTTTTCCCGCAGATCTTTGATGCCGGAGAAGCCCGGCCAGCCGGGCATGCGCAGATCGGTCAGGACGAGATCGTATTTCTCGCCCCCGCCAGCCTTTTCCAGAAGCTCATCGAAGTTGCTGGCTTCCTCAAAGCTGGCGCCCTCCTTCAGCTGCTCCAGCAGCCTGCGCAATCCCTCCCGGAAAAGCACATGGTCGTCTCCGATCAGGATTTTCATCTGGTGGTGCCCCCGTATCCAGTGCCTTCAATGGTCCGAACGTACAGCCCTGACACACGGCCAGTGTTCCGACCCTCAGTTTCGGAAAAAATGCAGGCGATTTTCAAGAATCATATGACCCAACTCCAAAAGATATAGAAAGTCCTTATGCAGGGTAATGTCACATCAGATGTACCACGATTCGCCGGGGGCGGACAACCCAGATTTAACCTTTGCTACACCCATGATTCTGAGGAATGGCATTGCCGCGCTACAGCAATATGCTCTTTGCGTCTCCGCTCCCACGACGAAAGCGGAGACGATTGTGCAGACCATAAGATTTCATATGATAAATGACCATTGTCTTCGTGCTTTTTATCTTTTGCATCCTTCGAATCGAAAGGCCGGGACCGGTGAAACATACACCGCCCCCGGCCCAAAGACATAGGCTCCCGTTAGGCTGAGCCTCAGAAGGCGGCTTCCTCCATCTCCATCAGGGGCTTGGCTCCGGCCATGATGGTAACGAACAGCGCGTTGGTCTGCGGCAGCAGTTTCGCCGTGTAGAAGCGGGCCGTCCTGATCTTGGCCTCAAGGAAGGCCGCGTTGCCCTCCCCCGCCGCCAGCTTGGCCTGGGCGGCCTTGACCATCTTCAGCCACATCCAGCCCAGCGCCACCAGCCCGAACAGCCGCAGATAGTCGGAAGCCGCGGCTCCAGCCTCCTCCGGGTCCTTCAGCCCCTTCTGGGCGATGATGGCGGTCGCCTGCTGGAGCTTGGCGAAAGCCTTGGCGAGCGGCAGGACGAACTCGGCCAGTTCCTCCCGCTCCATGTCGGCTTCGATCTCCGCGCCCACGGGGTGGAAGAAGCGGCGCAGCAGGCGGCCCATGTCCTGCCCCATCTTGCGCCCCACGAGGTCCAGCGCCTGGATGCCGTTGGTGCCTTCGTAGATCTGGCAGATGCGGGCGTCGCGGACATACTGCTCCACGCCGGTTTCCCAGATGAAACCGTGGCCGCCATGCACCTGCACCGCGATGTTGGCCGACTCGAAGCCGATGTCGGTGAACAGCGCCTTGACGATCGGCGTCATGAGCTGGACGAACTCGTCCGCCTCCTTGCGCGTCCGCTCGTCGGCGTGCTTCTCCGCCACGTCCAGCTTGTAGCCGACCAGGGCGCCCAGCGCACGGGCACCCTCCGTGAAGGCGCGGGCGGTCAGCAGGTTCCGCCGCACGTCCGGATGGACGATGATCGGATCGGCGGGCTTGTCCGGGTGCGCGATGCCCTTCAGCGAACGGCCCTGGAGCCGTTCCTTCGCGTAGGCCACCGCGTTCTGGTAGCTGACCTCGGCCAGCCCCAGCCCCTGCATGCCGACGGCGAGGCGGGCTGCGTTCATCATCACGAACATCGCCCGCATGCCCTTGTGCGGCTCGCCGACCAGCCAGCCGGTGGCGTCCTCGAAGTTCATGACGCAGGTCGCGGACGCCTTGATGCCCATCTTGTGCTCGATGGAGCCGCAGGCGACGCCGTTGCGCGGGCCGACCGTGCCGTCCTCGTTGGGGAGGAACTTCGGCACCAGGAACAGGCTGATGCCGCGCGTTCCGGCGGGCGCGTCGGGAAGGCGCGCCAGCACGAGATGCAGGATGTTCTCGGTCAGGTCATGCTCGCCGGCGGAGATGAAGATCTTCGTGCCGGTGATCTTGTGGCTGCCGTCCTCCTGCGGGACGGCCTTGGTGCGGATCAGCCCCAGGTCGGTGCCGCAGTGCGGCTCGGTCAGGCACATGGTGCCCGCCCAGGTGCCGTCCACCAGCCGGCCCAGGAAGCGCTGCTTCAGCTCCTCGGACCCGTAGGTGGCCAGCGCGTTGTAGGCCCCCAGCGACAGGCCCGGATACATGCCGAAGCTAAGGTTGGCGGAGCAGATGAACTCCTCCATGATGGTGTTCACCAGCTTCGGGAGCCCCTGCCCGCCATAGGCCGGATCGCAGGCCAGGCCCTGCCAGCCCGCCTCGATGTACGTGCCGTACGCCTCCTTGAAGCCCTTGGGCGTACGCACGACACCGTTCTCGAAGGTACAGCCTTCCGCGTCGCCGGATTGGTTCAGCGGAAACAGAACCTCCTCGCACAGCTTGGCGCCTTCCTCCAGAACCTGGGCGATCAGGTCGGGGGTGGCGTCCTCGTAACCCGGCAGTTCGGCCAGCTTGCCCGCACCGACGATCTCGTCGAGGACGAAGCGCGCATCCTCCAGCGGAGCCTTGTAGATCGGCATTCCTCAGTCCTCCCCCATCAGTTCCGTAGCGGCTTGCCGGTGGTCAGCATATGCTCCACCCGGTCGATCGTGCCGTTGGTCCGCACCAGTTCCATGAAGGCCTTGCGCTCCAGCGCCAGCATCTGGTCCTCGGTCACCGGCTGGGTGACGTCGGCCTTCGGCCCGCCGGTCAGCACCTCGGCCACCTTGCCGCAGACCACCATGTCGTGCGGCGTGGCCTTGCCCTGCAACGCGAAGCCCTCCAGGAACAGGTCCAGCGCGGCCCGCCCGTTCGGACCGGGCAGCGTGTAGGTGACCTTTTCCGGCGGGGTGTAGTTCGCGGCCAGTTCCAGCGCCTTGGCCTTGGCGTCGGCCAGCAGGCGGTCGCGGTTCATGGTGATGCCGTCGCTGGGACGGAGGTAGAGCAGGTCCTTGGCCTCCGCCGCCGATTTGGCGATCTTGGCGAGGCTGATGGTCTCGAAGGCCCCGGCGACGGGCGGCATCGGCCCCTTCGGAGTCTTCGGGTTGGCGGCGTGGCGGGCCAGCATCTCGGTGCAGCCGCCCCAGGCGGGGAGCAGTCCGACGCCGACTTCGACCAGCCCCGTGTAGGTTTCCGCGTGGGCCTGCACATGGTCGGAATGCAGCAGGATCTCGCAGCCGCCGCCCAGCGCCAGACCGCTCGGCGCCGACACCACCGGGAAGGGGGCGTGCTTCAGCGCGCGATAAGTGCTCTGACCGACCTCGACCAGTTCCTCGATCTGCGGCCACAGCCCGATGTTCAGGGCGAACAGGGCGAGCCCCAGATTGGCGCCGACCGAGAAGTTGTCGGACTCGTTGTGGACGACCAGAGCCTTCCAGTCGCCCTTGCCGTCGCCGATCAGGCGGATGGCCTTGCCGTAGGCGGCCATGATGTCGCCGTCGATGGCGTTCATCTTGCTGGTGAACTCGACGCACAGAACACCGTCGCCGATGTCCCACAGGCTGGCCGAGCCGTTCTTCCACACCGGCTTCGACGCCCGCTTGACGTCGGACAGCAGCAGCACGCCCTCCGGACGCACCACAGTGTCGTAAAGGCCCGCGGTGGTCAGGTGCTGGAGCTTGCCCTCCTCCACCCGGTAGAAGGGCCGCCCGGCAGCCTGTTCGACCAGCGGCGGGACGGGAATGCCCTCGCTGCGGCACAGATCCGCGAACCAGGCGGTGCCAAGCCGGTCGATCAGTTCGAACGGACCCTGCTTCCAGGCATAACCCAGCCGCATGCCCTCATCGACCGCGACGATGCTGTCGGCGATCTCCGGCACCAGCGACGCGGCGTAGGCCAGCGTATGGGCCAGCACCCGGCGGGCGTAAAGGCCGGTCTTGTCCGGGAACTCCGCCAGCGCCTTCAGGTCGCGCCCGGCGGCGGAGACGCTCTCCAGCCGCGCCTTTTCGGAGCGGCGGTATTCGCCGGTGGACAGGTCGATGGCTTCCTTCACCTTGCCGCCGCCCGCCCGGTTCAGGCGGTAGAAGCCGCCCTTGCCCTTGCGGCCGGTGTAGCCGTCCGCGATCATCTTCGTGATGACGGCGTGCTCGCGGAAGGCCGCGCGGTAAGGGTCGCTGTCCGGCAGGGTGGCCAGCAGGCTCTTGGCGATGTGCGGCATCAGGTCGAGGCCGACCAGATCGACCAGCCCGAACACGCCCGTCTTCGGGATGCCCATCGGGCGGCCCACGATGGCGTCCGCCTCCTCCACCGTCAGGCCGAGATCGACGGCGGCGTTGATGGCCGTCTGAATCCAGTAGACGCCGATGCGGTTCGCGATGAAGCCCGGCGTGTCCTTGCAGTGCACCACGCCCTTGCCCAGGCTGCGGTCGCAGAAGTCGGCGATGGCGGCCAGCGCGTCGGGCCGGGTGGCCTCGCCGCCCACGATCTCCAGCAGGCGCATGTAGCGGGGCGGGTTGAAGAAGTGGGTGACGAGGAAATCGCGCTTGAAGGCGTCCGACTGCCCATCCACCAGCACGCCCAGCGGAATGGTCGAGGTGTTGGACGACACCACGGAGCCTTCCTTGCGCACCGGGTCGATGCGGCGGTAGAGGTCGGCCTTGATGGCGGGATTCTCGACGATGGCCTCGACGATCCAGTCCACGTCGGCCAGCAGGTTCAGGTCGTCCTCCAGATTGCCCGGAGTCACCAGCTTGGCGTTCTTCGGGTGCATGAAGGGCGCGGGGTCGGCCTTCAGCAGCTTCTGGATGGCCCCCTTGGCGATGGCGCTGCGGTCATCCCCGTCCTTTGCGGGAATGTCCAGCAGGACGACGGGGATGCCGGCGTTGGCGAAATGGGCGGCGATGCCGCTGCCCATCACGCCGGAGCCGATCACGGCGGCGCGTTTGATGTTCATGTCCGTTGCCTCCCTGTCCCGCCGCCGTCAGACCGCTTCCAGGATGGTGGCGATGCCCTGGCCGCCGCCGATGCACTGGGTGGCGAGAGCGAACTGCTTGCCTTCGCGCTTCAGCAGGGACGCGGCCTTGCCGGTGATGCGGGCACCGGTGGCGCCCAGCGGGTGGCCGAGCGCGATGGCGCCGCCGTCCAGGTTCACCTTGGCCGGGTCGATCTCCAGATCGCGCATGCAGGCGATGGCCTGGGCGGCGAAGGCCTCGTTCAGCTCGATCACGTCGATGTCCCGGATCGACAGGCCGGCGCGCTTCAGCGCCTTCTGCGCCGCCGGGATCGGGCCGAGGCCCATCACCTCCGGCGCGCAGCCGGCCACCGCGATGGAGCGGATGCGGGCCAGGATCGGCAGGCCGTTGGCCTTCGCGTAGGCTTCCGTCGTGACCAGCACGGCGGAGGCGCCGTCGGTCAGGGGCGAGGAGGTGCCGGCGGTGACCGAGCCGTCCGCCAGGAAGGCGGGCTTCAGGCCGCCCAGCCCCTCGACGCTGGTGCCGGGACGGATGCAGCCGTCGCGGTCCACGCTGCCCGCGGCGGTCTGGATGGCGACCATCTCGTCGGCAAAACGCCCGCCTTCCTGCGCCGCGGCGGCCTTGGCGTGCGATTCGGCGGCCAGGGCCTCCTGCTCCGCGCGGGAGATCTGATAGCGGCGGGCGACGTTCTCCGCCGTGACACCCATGGAGCAATAGGCTTCCGGATAGCTGTCCTTCAGACCCGGATGGGGCAGCGGGTTGTAGCCCATGATCGGCACGCGGCTCATCGACTCGATGCCGCCGCACAGGAAGACCTCGCCCGCGCCCATCTGGATGGCGCCCGCCGCCTGATGGATCGCCTGCATGGACGAGCCGCAATAGCGGTTGATCGTGGTGGCCGCGGCGGTCAGCGGCAGCTTCGCCAGGAAGGACACGGTGCGGGCGATGTTCATGCCCTGCTCGCCCTCGGGGAAGGCGCAGCCGACCACGACGTCCTCGATGTCCTGCGGGTTGACGCCCGTGCGCTCGACCAGCGCCGCGGCGACGCGGGCCAGCAGGTCGTCGGGGCGGACCTTCGCCAGTTCGCCCTTGTTGGCGAAGGCGAAGGGAGAGCGGGCATAGCCGGCAATGACGATCGGGTTAGCAGGCGAGGCGGTGGGCGCCGAAGTCATGGTTGCGTGTCCTCCGTGGTCTTCGTCTCCGTGATTCCGTTCTTGCGGAAATGGTCGGAGATCTGGGTGTCGATGATCCGCAGCTCGACCAGCGTCTGCTGGACGTCCTGAAGCTGCCGTTCCAGGTCGGCGATGCGGCGGCGGGCGATGCGCTGCATGAAGCGCATCTGCTCCTTCTGGGCCTCGTCCGCATCGTAGAGGGTGAGGAATTCCTTGATCTCGGCAAGGCTGAAGCCCAGCCGCTTGCCCCGGCAGATCAGCGCGAGCCGCGCCCGGTCGCGGTGGCTGTAGACGCGGGCGGTGCCGTCGCGCTCCGGCGCAAGCAGCCCTTCGTCCTCGTAATGACGGATGGTGCGGTGGGTCAGCCCGAATTCGTCGGCCAGTTCCCCGATGGCGAAGCAGCGCCCGGCGCCGTCCTGGCTGGGTTCCAGCCCGGCGTTGCCACGCGCGTCCCACCCCATCGACCGTGCCGGCTGCGGCATCGTCCCTCCCTGCCCTTGATCGTCATTGGTTGACGTTTACGTAAAGGTAAGGCGCTTGCTGTACGCTGTCAAGCAGGCAGCCGATGACCGCACCGATGACAGTTGGGGGTGCGGCGCGGGCGCGCTGTGACAGGATGCCACGGGCGGTTCGCCTCTCCTGCTATGGCAGGCTCGCTTCATTCAACAAAAAAACTGCCGGCCAAGCCGGGCCGAAGGCGGCCGGGTGCAACAGCCGGTGACAGGGCAGGACAACTGGAGTTACGACAACCAGGGTTGGGACAGCCGATGTCGTCGCGCGCCATCGTATCGCTGGGCGTCTGGATACTCGCCATGGTGCTGATCGGCACCATGACGGTCGGGGTCACGCTGCTGTTCTATGTGGCGCTGACCGCCTTTTTCGCGGTTGTGGTGATCATCATGATGGTCATCACCCGCAGTCGCGACGACGACCACAAAAAGATCGTCTGACCGGCCAGCCTGAAAAAGCGAAAGCCCCATCGCCCGCGTGCGGCGGGCGATGGGGCTTTCCTGTCCGGCCATGTCGCTTATTTGATCACGTCACTCCGGCAGGACGCGCAGGCGCGACGCGGCGGTCCGGGCGGACTGGTGCGGGCGGTAGAGGTCTTCCACCGTCGCGCCGGGCTGGGCGTAGTCGCCGGGCGTCACCGCACGCACCAGATAGGCCAGCCGGAAGCGCGGCGCCTGCTTCGTCATGTCCAGCGCGGCGACGAAGCGGTCGTCGCGGTAATCGACGGCGCGCGGCGCGGTCAGTTCGCCCAGCCAGGACAGGTCGCCCAGCGGCGCACCGCCCCCGGCGAATCGGGCGGCCTCGACCTCGAAGCCCGCGGGCAGCGGATCGGAGACCAGAATCTGCCGGTCCACCGGGTCGGCGGCGCTGCCCTCCAGGATCACCACCAGCCGGTCGTTCGGGCGCACGGCACCCGGATCGGCGGGACGGCCCGTCATGTCGAACAGGCTGCGGGTCACGGTCATGCCCTGCTCCTCCGCTCCCGGCGCCGCATCGGCGATGCCGGACACGGACAGGATCTGGCGCAACGGCTCACCCCCGGCGTTGCGGATGGCCGGCGGAGCCGCCGGGTCGATCCGCTGGAAGAGCGGCTTCGCCCCTTCGGTCACCTGATCGCCCCCCTGCTGATCCTTCTGGGCGATCCTCATCGGCGGCGCGCGGTCGATGAGCGCCTTGGCCGCCTGGAGAAGCCACGCCTGTTCCTGCACGCCGGTCGTGCGGACGGCGGCGTAGGTCTTGGACAGGCGGTCCGTCGCCTGCGCCACACGCTCACGCTCCACCACGCCGCTTTCGGCCATCAGGGCCACCACGCCGGCCTCGTCGCGCAGGGACGAGCCGTAGTCACGCAGGCTGGCCGACACGACGCGGGCGCCGGACAACCGCCCGAACGCCTCCGCCGCGCGGTCCTTGTCTCCCAGAACCGCTATGGCCGTGGCCACCTGGGCGCGGGCGAAGTCGGTCTGGAGCTTGTCCCAGAAGGTTTCCTGGAAATAGCGCACCGCACCGGCGTCGATCATCCGGGCACGGGCCAGAACATAGAGCGCGTAGGCGCGGGCCGGCTGCTCGTCGGCTTCCACCCAGGCGTTGTCGAGCGCGCCGCGCAGGCCATCCAGACCCTTGCGGTAAGGCACCTCCGGCACGCGATAGCCGGCGGCCTTGGCGCGGCCCAGGAAGTCCAGCGCGTAGGCGGTCAGCCAGGAATCGGCCTCTCCCTTCGGCGACCAGGCGGCGAAGGCGCCGTCCATCCGCTGGAAGGTCAGCACGCGGTCCACCGCCCGCTGCACCAGCACCTTCACCCGCTCGTCCGAGGCGACACCCAGCCCGACCGCCACATCGCCCAGCGACAGCAGGGGCAGCGCGCGGCTGGCCGTCATCTCCAGCCCGCCGGGCCCGCCGCGCTCCAGCGCGGTCAGCAGGCCGGGCAGGTCGATGTCCGGCAGATTGCCCAGCGACAGGGCCGCCGCCGCGGTCTCCGGACGCAGGCCGTTCAGCAGATCGGCGGGAAGCTCCACGCTGCGGTCCGGGGCAAGCATGGAGGCGCTGCGGCGCGTCACCAGCGGGGCGGCGGGACGCACCGGTATTTCCCACTGGCGCGTGATGCGCAGGCCGTCCGGGCCCGTCACGTCCAGGGCGACATGGCCCATGCCCACGCTGTTGGCGGTCAGGACCCGCCCGGCGGAGGCGCGCTTGCCCTTGCCCAGATCGGGCACGGCGATGGTCCCCTCGCTGAGCGACACGGCGCCGCTGGCGATCACAGAGATGCTGTAGGCCCCCGCCGGGCCGCCGACATTGTCGAGCGTCACCGGAACCACCGCCCGGTCCCCCGGCGCCAGGAAACGCGGCAGGCCCAGATCGGCCAGCACCGGATCGGAAACCAGCACGGAGGATTCGGCATGACCCAGCTTGTCCCCGCTCCAGGCCACGGCCATCAGGCGCAGCCTTCCCTGGAAATCGGGGATGTCCAACGGCACGGCCACCTTGCCCTCCGGCCCCACGGCCAGCACGCCGGAGAACAGGGAGACGACCCGCTCCGACTTCTGCGGAACGGTGACGCCGACCTGACGCAGACGCGGGGCGGCGCCGGGGCGCGTGCGGGTGGCGTCGAGAACCGCCGGGTCGATCAGCCGCCCGAAGGAATCGCGCAGTTCCACGCCCAGGCGGCGCTTGCCCAGATAATGGTCGATGGGGTTCGGCGAACGCTGGTCGGTGAGCTGGAGCACGGCGTCATCCACCGCGGCGACCGTCACATAGGCCGGCTGGCCTTCCGGCGCGCCTTCCACCGTCACCTCCGCGGTGACGGAGCGGCGGGGCCCGGTCTGCGCCGGGGCGGCGACGCGCACGTCCAGCGCCCGCTCGGCCCCATCCACCGCCAGCCAGGACAGGCCGACGGCGCGGCGCGCGGCGTCCTTCGACGGCCCGCCCGCGGCGTCCGGCGCGCCGAAGGCGGTCGCCAAAACATAGACGCCGCCGGTCCAACCGGGATCGACGGGGATTTGCAGGAACGCCCCCTCCGGCCCGATGCGGCGGGTGGAGGCGTGACGGACCTTGCGGTCGGCGACGGCGATCAGCACTTCGCTGTCGTAGGGCGGCTTCACGTAGACCCAGGCCGTCTCGCCGCCCTTGTAGGCGGGCAGCATGACGGTCACGTCCACCTGATCGGGGCGCTCGCCCGCGGTCGGAGTCATCCACCAGCCGGCGGCGAAGCGCAGGCTGCTCGCCACGCCGGTCTTGGGGTCGAACACCTCCAGCCGGTAGCGGCCGGCGGTCACGGGGGCTTCCACCGAACCCGGCTTGGCCGCCTGGACGGCGAGCGTGCCGCCGGTCACCCGCTGGTCGCGCACGGTGACCTTGTAGTCCCAGCGCCCGTTCGCCTCGAACCAGGCGTAGTCGTACTCCTCCTCGAACAGCTCGTAGGAGAGGTCGTCCTTGTCCACCGGCTGGCCGTCCGGCCCGACGGCCACCACGTCGAATCCGGCGGTGGCCCCTTCCGGCACCCCGTCGCCCTCGAAGCGCGGGCGGATGCCGACGGCGAAGGGCTGGTGGCGCACCGGCAGGACCAGATCACGGCTGACCGCGCGGCCCCCGATGTCCAGCAGGGTGGCGCGGATCACCGCCTCCAGCGGCTTCGTGCTCTCCGGCGCCTTGGGCAGGGCGAGGTCGGCCTTGGCCTGTCCGTTGCGGTTGGTGGTGTAGCCCGGCAGGTCCATCCGCAGGGGCTTCACCTCTTCCTGGGCGAGGCCGAAGCGGTAGCCGGGCAGGTTCGGGTAGGGGTTGGCGGCGGCGCGCAGGGTCACCGCCAGTTCGCCCGGCAGGCCCGCCGCCGGAGCGCCGTAGAGGAAATGCCCGTCGATGGTCAGGGTCGTCTTGCCGTCCGCCGGAAGTTCCGCCGCGGCGGCGGCCAGAGCGACCTCGAGCCGCGGCGGCACGAAGTCCTCGACCAGGAATTCGGCACGGCCCAGCACGGGTCCCATCGCGCCCGGCTGCCCCCCGGCCTCCGGCTCGCCATGGGCGGTGACGGACCAGGTGCCGGTCAGGGCGTTGCCCGGAATCTCGACGCGGGCGGCGAAGCTGCCGCCGCCGGATTCGGCGAGCGGGCGACGGTCCACCTCGAACCCGTCCGGGCGCTGGATCTTCAGCGTGACGGGGCGGCCCGTGACCGGCTTGGCGTCGGCGTCGCGCAGCAGCATCGCCAGATGCACCGTCTCGCCGGGGCGATAGATTCCGCGCTCCGTATAAAGGAAGGCGTCGGGCTGGCCGGGGGCCGGGCGCGCCGGGGCGGCGGCCACGGCAACGGCGCCCGCGGCACCGTTCGGAGCCCCGCCCGCCGGAGGCGCGTTGGCCAGCGTCGGCGTCACGAGGTCGAGGAAGCCGAAATCCCCCGCTCCGCGCTGGGCGAACAGCGCCTGCACCGGCTCCCGCCCGGCGGCGCGCAGCGCGGCGATGTCGAATCGCGCCAGCCCGTCCGGACCGGTCAGCGCCTTGCCAAGCTCCGCGTTGTCGCGGGCGAGCAGACGCAGTTCCACCCCCGCCTCCGGCGCCGCGGTCTTCACGGAGCGGGCGAAGACGACCAGCCCGTCCTCCCCCGTGATGGCGATCAGGCCCAGGTCGGAGACGACGAACCACTGGGTCGCCTTGTGGTCCCAGCCACCGGGCTTGATGTCCTCCGTGCTGGCCACGGCGATGTAGACGCCGGGCTCCAGCCGGCCTAGAACGGCGTCGATCGGAAAGGGCGTCACCACCGCCTGATTGCGGTTGTTGCTGATCGCCATTTCCCCGCGCCACACCTCCTGGCCGGAGCGGTCAAGGATCTCCCCCACCTCGTGATCGGACATCTGCTGGCCGATGCGGCCGAAATAGATCTTCTCCACCAGACTGCGGTCGTTGATCCGCAGCACCTGGAGCTTCGCCCGGTCGAGGTTGATGGAGCGCAGCGGCAGCCCGTCCGCACCGATGCGCGGCAGGATGTAGCCCGCCCCGCGGAAGGCCAGCGCCGGCTTGCGGTTCGGCACTTCGATGTCGCGCGCGTCGGGGTTCGGCAGGCGCTTTCCGTCGCTGCCCGGCAGCCCGTCGCGCAGGGTGATGCGGTAGCTCTGCCCGTGCTTCAGCCCCTCCACGCAGAGCGTGCGGTCGCGGGCGACGGCGGTCCCGTCGAAGACCACCCCCTCCCCCGCCGGCTTCACCTCCACATAATCGCGGTAGTTCACCGCCCGCGACTTCTCCAGCCGGTCGGTGAAGGTGAAGCAGGCTTGCGGCGCGTCGCGTTCCGCCACCACCTCGGCGGAGGACACGCCGAAGGGCACCGGCTCGGGCGGCGCGTCGGCGGCAATGACGGGGGTTGAGGACGCGACGAGGACGGCACAGACACGCGCCACTGCACGCAACATTCGATCTTCCCTGGACCAGCCGCCCGGCGCGGGGCGCGCGGGCACATGCGACGAACTTTGAATTCGGCAAACCGGCGGATTCAGCGAACCGGCCGGGTCGGCAAACCGGCGCGGAGTATGCCGAAGCGCCAGGGGTTTCGCCACGGCTTTGCGGCCCTGCCCGGAAAATCCCGCAGGATGGATCAGGCGGCGAAATCCAGCGTGAACCGGCTGCCCTCGCCGGGGCGGCTGTCGATGTGCAGGCGTCCGCCATGCGCCTCCATCAGCGATTTGACGATGGACAGACCCAGCCCGCTGCCCTGCCCCGGCTGGGCCACATGCACCTCGGGCTGGCCGAAGGGCACGGTGGCCTGATGGATCTGTTCCGGCGTCATGCCGATTCCGTTGTCCATCACCCGCACGCGGCATCCGCCCTGCGCTCCGCCGCCGACCGTCACCAGGATGCGCCCTCCGTCCGGCGTGAAGGTGACGGCGTTGGTCAGCAGATTCAGAAGCATCTGTCTCAGGGCGCTCTCGTCCGCCTTGACGCTGTGGCCTCCCGGCTCGGCGTCCATCTCCAGCCGGATGCGCTTGGCGTCGGCCTGCGGCGCCACCATGCGGAACGCCCATTGCACGACCGGAGCGACGTCCAACTCCTCCGGATGCAGGGGCAGCGCCCCCGCCTGAAGCCGCGACAGGTCCATGATGTCGTCGATGAGCCCCAGCAGGTGCCGCCCCGATTCGTGGATGTCGCGGGCGTAGTCGGCGTAACGCCCGCCGGCCTGCGGCCCCAGCATCTGGTCGCGGATGACCTCCGAGAAGCCGATGATGGCGTTCAGCGGCGTGCGCAGCTCGTGGCTGACGCGGGCCAGGAAATTTCGGTTCAGCGCCAGCGCGGCGCGCAGCTGCTCCGCCGTGCGGTGCTGCACCAGCAGGAACAGCGTCACCAGCATGATCGACACGGTCAGGATCGCCGCCAGCACGAACAGGGTTCTCCGCAGATCGGCCACCGCCGCCTCGACGTCCACCAACGCGACGCCGATGGCCGCCACCAGCGGGTAATTCTCCACCATGCGGTAGGCGAAGGCGCGCAGGACGCCGTCGGTTTTCGACTCCTGCCAGTAGACGCCGACGAGCGACCGGCGCAACTCCTCCCACAGGCGGGAATGGGGAATGGTCAGGCCGACCGCCCCCGCCTCCTGCCGGGCGCCGCGCGCACGGATCACCTTGTCCAGCCCGATCAGTGTGGCCACCCCCTGCGGCCCCAAGTTCGCCTGCTGATAGAATTCCCCCAGGACATCGGGATCGATGTTGGCGATGAGAATGCCCGCGAACCTGCCGTCCGCCCCGCTCAGCCGCCGGCTGAAACGCAACAGCGGCGCGCCGCTGGTCGCCCCCGGAAACGGCGCCCCGATGTGCATCAGGTCGCGGCCGGTGCCCTGGAGGAAGGCGAAGGCCGTCTCGTCCCGCTGGTTCGCCGGCCCATCCGGCCCCTCGCTGCGGAACAGCACGGTCCCCTCCGCGTCCAGCACGGTGAAGTGATGGATCAGCGTCGGATCGTAAAGCATCCGGTCGAGGAAGCGGCGGATGCCGGGCAGGCCGCTCTCCTCGAATTCCAGCGCCAGGGTTCGCAGCGTGATGTCCACCTCGTGCACCGCGCGGTGGGTGCTCTTGGCGAAGGCGTCGACCATGACCTCGGCCTTCGCCACCGACTCCCGCGTCTGGGCCTCCAGGACACTCTGCACCACCTGCGCATAAACACCCCAGACCACCGCGATCGCGACGGCGGACAGGGTGAACACGCACCAGCGGAACGGTATCGGCAGGCGCATCCCGGCTTTCCCTATGCGGCCTACCGGGGCATGGACGGACATTCATCCGCCCCGACCCGGTATGGACCCTATACCATAGGTATTACCACGTTATCGACGGCCCCGACAAGTCGCTCCATCCGCCGTTGCCGCTGGACGCGCCCGCGTCATTTCCGCGCGAAATAGCCCCTCAGCCTCTCAACCGCCCCATCGAGGATCTCGTCCTTCTTGGAGAAGCAGAAGCGGATGTAACTCCTGGGCGCGTCCTGAACGAAGAATGCGCCGACCGGGATGGCCGTCACGCCGGCCTCGGCGGTCAGATGGCGGCAGAACGCCTCGTCGTTCCCGTCGAATCCGAAGGGCGACACGTCGGCGACCACGAAATAGGTGCCGGCGGAGGGCAGCACCTCGAACCCCACGGCGCGCAGGCCGTCGGCCAGCCGGTCGCGCTTGGCCTGAAGCCCCGCGGCCAGCCCGGCGAAATAGGCGTCGTCCTTGCTCAGCCCGTAGGCGACCGCCGTCTGGAGGTTCGGCGCGGTGGTGAAGGTAATGTACTGGTGCGCCTTGGCGACGGGCTGGAGCAGATGCGGCGCGCCGGTGACGTAGCCGACCTTCCAGCCGGTCAGCGAGAAGGTCTTGCCGGCGGAGCCGATCTTCAGGCAACGGTCGCGCATGCCCGGCAGGGTCATCAGCGGAATGTGCGGGCGCCCATCGAAGACGATGTGCTCATACACCTCGTCGCAGACGGCGTAGGCGTCGAACCGCTGCACGAATTCGGCCAGCAGCTCCAACTCCGCGCGGGTGAACACCTTGGCGGCGGGGTTCAGCGGGTCGTTGATGAGGACCAGCTTGGTCTTGGGGGAGAAGGCCGCCTCCATATCCGCCCGTGTGAAGCTCCAGTCCGGGGCCTTCAGGCTGACGAAGCGCGGCACGCCGCCGGCCAGCCGGATGATGGGCAGGTAGCTGTCGTACATGGGCTGGAACAGCACCACCTCGTCGCCCGGCTCGATGAGGCCGAGCAGGCTGGCGGTCAGCGCCTCCGTGGCGCCTGAGGTCACCAGCACCTCCGTCCTCCAATCGATGTCCAGCCCGTAGAAGCGCTTGCCGTGCGCGGCCAGCGCCTGCCGCAATTCCGGCGTGCCCATCATCGACGGATACTGGTTCCACCCCTCCAGCAGGGCCTTGGCCGCCGCGTCCAGCACGTCGGCGGGGCCGCGCTCGTCGGGGAACCCTTGGCCGAGGTTGATCGCCCCATGCTCTTCCGACAAGCGGGACATCACCTCGAAGATGGTTACCGGGAGGTCAAGCTCCCGCCGACCAAGGAAGGTTCTCGTCGGTTCTCCGGAATTTTGCATCGAACACCGTTGGAATGATTGGGTGAGGTGAGTTCCGTGGTGGCTGATCGGTGACCGGCCAGACCGAGACAGTGAACCGCGGCCCGGGAAACTCAACCCGCCAAAACTAGGCCCATCAGAACTCGGCCCCATCCCGCTTGCAGACGGTCATCCCGGCGCCTCCGCTGTGAGGAAGTCCCCACGGACTCCCCACAGCGGGTTCGCCCTAGCCTCACCCAAGCCGCAGCCGTGCCACGTTACCGCATAACCAAGTTCTTGGTATCATTCCCACTCGATCGTGCCGGGCGGCTTCGACGTGATGTCGTAGACCACCCGGTTGACGCCGCGCACCTCGTTGACGATGCGGTTGGACACGCGGGCCAGGAAATCGTGCGGGAACGGGTACCAGTCGGCGGTCATGCCGTCGGTGGAGGTCACCGCGCGCAGGGCCAGCACATGATCGTAGGTCCGCCCGTCGCCCATCACGCCCACGGTGCGCACCGGCAGCAGAACGGCGAAAGCCTGCCAGATCGCGTCGTAAAGGCCGGCGTTGCGGATTTCCTCCAGATAGACCGTGTCGGCCTTGCGCAGGATGTCCAGCTTCTCCGGGGTGATCTCGCCCGGAACGCGGATGGCGAGGCCGGGGCCGGGGAAGGGATGGCGCCCGATGAAGGCCGCCGGCAGGCCCAGCTCACGGCCCAGCGCCCGAACCTCGTCCTTGAACAGTTCGCGCAGCGGCTCCACCAGCTTCAGCTTCATGCGCTCCGGCAGGCCGCCGACATTGTGGTGCGACTTGATGGTGACCGAGGGACCGCCGGTGAAGGACACGCTTTCGATCACGTCGGGGTACAGCGTGCCCTGGGCCAGGAACTGCGCCCCGCCGACCTTCGCGCTTTCCTCGTCGAACACCTCGATGAACAGGCCGCCGATGATCTTGCGCTTCTGCTCGGGATCGGTGACCCCGGCCAGCTTGCCCAGGAACATGTCGGAAGCGTTCCGGTGCACCAGCGGGATGTTGTAATGGTCGCGGAACAGCGTCACCACCTCCTCCGCCTCACCGGCGCGCATCAGGCCGGTGTCCACGAAGATGCAGGTGAGCTGGTCGCCGATGGCCTCGTGGATCAGCACGGCGGCCACGGAGGAATCGACGCCGCCCGACAGGCCGCAGATCACCTTGCCGGTGCCGACCTGGGCGCGGATCTTCTCGATGGCCTGCTGCTTGAAGGCGGCCATGGTCCAGTCGCCCTTCAGCCCGGCGACGCGGTGCACGAAGTTGGACAGGAGCTGCGCGCCGTGCGGGGTGTGCACGACCTCCGGGTGGAACTGCACGCCGTAGAACTGGCGGGAATCGTCGGCGATGGCGGCGAAGGGCGCACCGTCGCTGACCGCCACGGCCTGGAAGCCGTCCGGCAGGGCGGTGACGCGGTCGCCGTGGCTCATCCACACCTGCTCGCGCGAGCCGACCGCCCACAGGCCGTCGAACAGGGCGCAAGTCTGCTTCACCTCGATGAAGGCGCGCCCGAACTCGCGGTGATCGGAGCCCGACACGGTGCCGCCGAGCTGGTGGCACATGGTCTGCTGGCCGTAGCAGATGCCCAGCACCGGAACGCCCAGCGTAAAGACCACCTCCGGCGCGCGCGGCCCGTTCTCTTCGGTGACGGAGGCCGGGCTGCCCGACAGGATGATCGCCTTCGGCGCATAGGCGCGAATCCGCTCCTCGCTCATGCTGAACGGGTGGATTTCGCAATAGACACCGGCTTCGCGGACGCGGCGGGCGATGAGCTGGGTCACCTGCGACCCGAAATCGAGGATGAGAACGCGCTCGGCAGACATGGAAGCAACCTGATGCGGGGGGACAAGCCCCTGACTACCGCATTTCAGGCCCCGCGGACAAGCGTGCAAGCGGGGCGAGGTCGTGCCAGCCGTAGGCGATCTCGACCAGTTCCGCCCCGGCGAAGCGGATGGGCCGCTCCGCCACGCGCACGCCGCCCAACCGTTCGTAGAACCAGCGCGCCGGATTGTTGCGCAGGCACCAGACCACGGCGGTGCGCTTTCCGCCCTCCTGAAGCCGTTCGGCCATGGTGGAGATCAGGCGGCGGCCCAGCCCCTGCCCCTGCGCATCGTCCAGCAGATAGAGGGCGTAGAATTCGCCCTCATATCCCTCCACCGGAATACGGCACCCGCCGTAGGTGGCGAAGCCGATCACCGTGCCCGCCCCGTCCACCGCGACCAGCGCGCCCTGCCCCGGTCCGTGCGCCCGCACGGCGTTGTGCCAGCGCATGGCCGCCGCCGCTTCGGACAGGTTGACCAGATAGGCGTCCGGAACCAGCCCGGGATAGGTGCACCGCCAACTGGCGACGTGGACCTTGGCGATGCCCGCGGCGTCCGACGGGCGCGCGTCGCGAATGACCGGTTCCGCTTCCATAGGAGCACCCTCCGCCAATGCCCGAGCATCCGATGGAGAATGTGGCGCTGGATTCGCGGCCATCCAATTGACCGTAGGCGTTAGGCGGTCGGGACGATCCTTTGCCGGAGGGCGAGGCGGGACGGGTGGATCGGGGGCGGTCGCCGGAAATGCCGTCCCTGCTCCACCCCGCCCATGTCACTCTTCTGTCACTCTTCGGACGGCGCCGGTTCCTCCTCCGCCTTGCGCACCATCACGGCGGCGAAGAAGCCGTCCGTATCGTGGCGGGCCGGGGTCAGGCGCAGATACGGCCCCTCGGCGGGCGGGGTGCCAGCCCCCTCCTCCGCCCAGACCTCGGCAACCGGCAGCACGGTGAAGTCGGGGTGGGTCTCCAGGAAGGATGCCACCTGCTTCTCGTTCTCCTCCGGCAGCAGCGAGCAGGTGGCGTAGACCAGCCGCCCGCCGGGCTTCACCAGACGGGCCGCGCTGTCCAGGATGTTCGCCTGGAGCGGCACCAGCTCCTCCAGGCCGGGGCCGAGCTGGCGCCAGCGGCTGTCGGGGTTGCGGCGCCAGGTGCCGGTGCCGCTGCACGGCGCGTCCACCAGAACGCGGTCGAACTTGCGCTTGTGCCGCTTCACCCAGGGGTCGCGCTCGCTGGACAGCGGGTGCGCCTCGATGTTGTGCAGTCCGGCGCGGCGGAACCGCTCGGCGGCGCGCTTCAGGCGCCCGGCCAGCACGTCGCAGGCGACGACGCGGCCCTTGTTCTTCATCAGCGCGGCGATGGCCAGAGTCTTGCCGCCGGCCCCGGCGCAGAAATCCACCACCTGCTGCCCCGGCTTCGGCGCCACGGCCAGCGCGACGAGCTGCGAGCCCTCGTCCTGGATTTCCACCAGACCGTCCTTGAAGGCCTCCACCGTGCCCAGCGGCGGGCGGCCCTGCACGCGCAGGCCCAGCGGCGACCATTGCGTCGGCTCCGCGGTGATGCGGGCGCGGGCCAGCGCCTTGATCGCGCTCTCGCGGTTGGCCTTCACCGGGTTGACGCGCAGGTCGAGCGGCGCGGGGTCCAGCAGGGTCCGCATCTCCACCACGAAGCGGTCGCCCATGGCGGCACGCATCGGCTCCTCCGCCCAGGGCGGGCATTCCACCAGCACGCTTTCCGGCATCTGCGGATGCTCCAGCGTGTGGGTGTCCAGTTCGTTGGCGAGCTTCGCCTCCTCCGGCGCCAGCGGGGGCGGGGCGAACTTGGTGGAGCCGAACAGCTCCTTCACCGTCGCCGCGGCCTTGCCTTCCGCCAGGATCTCGTTGGCGAGGGCGCGGGCGCGCGGGGTCGGCGGGTGGCCCAGCCGCTCCAGCCACCAGCACAGGCGCGCGTGCCGCCGCAGGATCGCGTAGGCCGTCTGCGCCACCGCCGTGCGGTCCTTGGAGCCGATATAGCGGCGGGCGCGGAAATAGGCGCTCATCACCGCGTCGGCGGGGCGCGGGGTTTCGTCGATCTCGGTCAGCAGGTCGATGACCGCCTGAAGGCGGGCGGCGGGAGTCATGGGATGATCCTTGGATAGATTCCCTGCTCGATACCCCGAGCGGGGGGTGGTTGTCATCCCCCGTGCACGCACGCCAGCCCTCCGAGTCGTCTTCAGGGGATTCGGCTCTGTGACAAGGCGACCCTGCCGAAGCCGTCCGCGCGAAGAGCGGTTGACCCAAAACCCGCGAAGAGGCAAAAAAGGGGTAGTTGCGCTCGCTTCAGCCATCTTGGCCGCGGCAAGTCCAGCCATCCCTCTTCTTCGGCGTCTTCTTAAAACTTGGTGCGGGGTCCGCGATGGCGGCTGCGGTCGGCAGTGTCATGGCGCGTGCATTGGCGCGCGTCTCCACCCTTCTTGCGCTTGGTCTGCTGGCGGGCTGTGCGGGCAACGCGGCGAGCGGGCCGGACGGCTTCGCCACCGCGGCGTCCCGGCGTCCGGCGCTGGAAAAGGTTTCCGCGGATTTCCGCGGCCTGCCGGGCTGGATCGACGACGACCATGCGCAGGCCCTGCCCGCCCTTCAACGCACCTGCCGCTGGGTGGCGGCGCAGCCCGCCGGAAAGCCGCTCGGCCCCAACCCCGCCGCCGGCACCACGTCGGACTGGCGCTCCATCTGCGAGGCGCTGCGCGGGTTGCCCAACGGCGAATCCGAAGCGGCCCGCCGCTTCTTCGAGGATCACTTCATCCCCGTCACCCTGTCGGAGGGGCAGGAGGGGCTGTTCACCGGCTATTACGAGGTCGAGCTGCGCGGAAGCTGGACCCGGACCGATCGCTACAACGTCCCCATCTACAAGGCGCCGAAGCGGCCCAGGAAGGGCGGCCTGCCCACCCGCGCCCGCATCGCCGGCGGCGCGCTGAAGGGCAAGGGGCTGGAGATTCTGTGGGTGGACGATCCCATCGACGCCTTCTTCCTGGAAATCCAGGGGTCTGGCCGGGTGCGGATGAGCGACGGATCGGTGGTGGCGCTGGGCTATGCCGGGCAGAACGGCCACCGCTACGTCCCCATCGGGCGTCATCTGATCGACATCGGCTACGCCACGCCCGAACAGGTGACCATGCCGCTGATCCGTCGCTGGCTGACCGAGAATCCCGCCGACGCCCGGCGTGTGATGAACATGAACCCGTCCTACGTCTTCTTCCAGCTCCGCCCCGACATCGGCGCGCGGGGTGCCCGCAACATGGAACTGACGGCGGGCCGCAGCCTCGCCGTGGACCCCGGCCACATCCCGCTGGGCGTGCCGCTGTGGCTGGAACTGCGCGAGGCGCCGGTGCCGCAGGGCGAGATCAAGCGCCTCGTCGTCGCGCAGGACACCGGCGGCGCCATCAAGGGGCCGGTCCGCGGCGACCTGTTCTGGGGCCACGGGACGGAGGCCGCGGAGGGAGCCGGCGTGATGAAGGCGCGAGGCCGCTACACCATGCTGGCGCCGCGCACCACCTCCTTCACACTGGCCCAGCGCCGCTGAGTTGGGGATGTCGATGTTGGCCCGCCTGACCGAGTTGCCCGACCGCGAGGCCGCCCTCGCCGCGCTGGAAGACATCTTCTTCCTGTCCACGCTGCGCAAGGATTTCGCCTCGGAGGAGGAGCGCGCGGCCTTCTTCCGGACCTGGACCGGCTGGTATGTGAAGCGGGCGCCGCAAGACGTCTGGTTCGCGCTGGACGGCGACGGCGCCGTCATCGGCTATCTGACCGGCTGCAAGGACAGCGCCGGGGCGGTGGACCTCGCCCGCACCATCCCGAAATACGAGGTCTTCGCCGACCGTTTCGCCACCTTTCCCGCCCATCTGCACGTCAACGTCCGGCCCGGCTTCCGCGACCGCGGGATCGGGCGGCTTCTGGTGGACCGTTTCGCGGAGGACTGCCGCGCCGATGGCCTGCCCGGCCTGCATCTGGTGACCGGGGTGTTCGCGCGGAACGTCGCCTTCTACCAGCGCGCCGGCTTCACCGCGGCGACCCAGCGGGGGCCGTTGCTGTTCCTGGGCCGGCGCCTGACCTGAACAGCCGTCAGAATGCCGGAGGGCAGCCCCCGGCCTTGAGCACCCGCTCCGTGGAGGCCGGGTTGTTGACCAGCTTCCCCGCCGGGCGGACGGGTCGCCGCACCAGTTCGCCCCCGCAATTCGGGCAATGTCCCTTCAGCACGTCGCTCCGGCAATCGCCGCAGAAGGTGCACTCGAAGGAGCAGATGTAGGCGTCAAGGGACTCCGGGGGCAAATCCCGGTCGCAGCATTCGCAGTTGGGCCGCAGCGCAAGCATGATGGGACACCCCCTTTTCGTGGTCCCGGGATGATAGCAGAGGCACGGCGGCGGGAGAACGGGGCGCCGACACCCAATCGGCCTTCCCAACGCGGCGCCCCGCGCCGTAAGGTCCGCGGCAGCAACGACGACCGCCCGCCCTGGAAAGCCCGCTCCGCATGACCCGCCCGCCGCGCCTGATCGAAAGCCCGCAGAATCCGCAGTTCAAGCTGTGGGAATCGCTGCTGGAAAGCCGCGGCCTGAAGAAGCAGGGCAAGTTCCTGCTGGCCGGGCTGAAGACGGTGCCGGAAGCGCTGGCCCGCTGGCCGGACCGCTTTTCCACCCTTCTCCTCACCGATCCGGCGCAGGCGGAGGGCTGGCGTTTGCCCGCGGGGCTGGAGATCGTGCAACTGGCCCCCGCCCTGTTCCGCACCCTGGACGCCTCGGGCACCGGCTTTCCGCTGCTGGTCGGCACGGTGCCCGACACGCCCCTCCTCGACCTGTCCCAACCGCCGCAGGGGCTGGAGCTGGTCTGCGCGTTGGGCGACCCGAACAACCTCGGCGCCCTGCTGCGCAGCGCCGCCGCCTTCGGCGCCCGGCGGGTGATCCTGCTGGACGGCGCCGCCCACCCCTATCACCCCAAGTGCCTGCGCGCCGCCTCCAACGCCCAGTTCGAACTGACCCTGCTGCGCGGCGGACGGTGGGAAGACCTGCACCGGGCCGCCGGGCCGCTGGTCGCGCTGGACGCCGGAGGGGCGGACATGGCGGCGTTCCTCTGGCCGCGCGACGTCCGGCTGGTTTTGGGCGAGGAGGGCCAGGGCGTGCCCGCCGACCTGCCCGTGCAGCGCCTGTCCATCCCGACCACGGGAGCCGTGGAATCGCTGAACGCCACCGTCGCGGCCAGCGTGGCGCTGTTCAGCCACTTCACCGCCCGCCCCTGAAACGCCGGCATGAAAAAAGGCGAGGGGAACGCCCCTCGCCTCTTCGAACCTCGCCCCAACGGACGCCCGGTCAGCCCTGGCGGTAGTTCGGGGACTCGTTGGTGATCGTGATGTCGTGGACGTGGCTTTCGCGCAAGCCCGCGTTGGTGATGCGGACGAACTCGCACTTCGTCTGCATCTCGGCGATGGACTGGCTGCCGGTGTAGCCCATGGCCGCGCGCAGGCCGCCGACGAGTTGGTGGATGACCGCCGACACCGGACCCTTGTAGGGCACGCGGCCTTCGACGCCTTCCGGCACCAGCTTCATGGTGGAGACTTCCTGCTGGAAGTAGCGGTCCGCCGAGCCGCGGGCCATGGCACCCACCGAGCCCATGCCGCGGTAGCTCTTGTAGGAACGGCCCTGGTACAGGATGACCTCGCCGGGGCTCTCGTCGGTGCCGGCGAACAGGCTGCCCAGCATCGCCACGCTGGCGCCCGCCGCGATGGCCTTGGCGAGATCGCCCGAGAACTTGATGCCACCGTCGGCGATCACCGGGACGCCCAGCTTGTCGCAGGCTTCCACCACGTCCATGATGGCGGTGAGCTGCGGCACGCCGACGCCCGCGATGATGCGGGTGGTGCAGATCGAGCCGGGGCCGATGCCGACCTTCACGGCGTCCGCACCGGCATCGACCAGCGCTTTGGCGGCCTCGCCGGTCGCCACGTTGCCGGCGATCACCTGGGTGTAGTTGGACATGTTGCGCGCGGCGCGCACCTGATCCAGCACCTTCAGCGAATGGCCGTGCGCGGTGTCCACCACCAGCACGTCCACCCCCGCGTCGAACAGGGCCTCCGCACGGCGCAGCCCGTCCGGGCCGGTGCCGGTGGCGGCGGCGACGCGCAGGCGGCCGTGGGCGTCCTTGCAGGCGTTCGGATAGGCCTGGGCCTTCTCCATGTCCTTCACCGTGACGAGGCCGATGCAGCGGTGTTCCTCGTCCACCACCAGCAGCTTCTCGATGCGGTGCTGGTGCAGCAGGCGCTTGGCCTCGCTCTGGCTGACGCCCTCGCGCACCGACACCACGTCCTTGGTCATCAGCTCGCTGACCGGCTGGTTCGGGTTGGTGGCGAAGCGCACATCGCGGTTGGTCAGGATGCCGACCAGCTTGCCGCTGCCGCGGGAGTCACGGCTTTCCACCACCGGAATGCCGGAGATGCGGTAGTCGGCCATGAGCTGGAGCGCGTCGGCCAGCGTCTGGCCCGGCGTGATGGTGATCGGGTTGACCACCATGCCGGACTCGTACCGCTTGACCTTGCGGACCTCCTCGGCCTGCTGCTCGATGGTCAGGTTGCGGTGGATCACGCCGATGCCGCCGGCCTGGGCCATGGCGATGGCCAGGCTGCTTTCGGTCACCGTGTCCATCGCCGAGGACATCAGCGGGATGCCCAGTTCGATGGTCTTGGTCAGGCGCGTCCGGGTGTCCACCTCGTTCGGCAGGACCGAACTTTCGGCCGGAACCAAGAGGACGTCGTCGAAGGTCAGGGCTTCGCGGATCGTGGACGAGCGGGCCATCGGCGGTCTCCGGGAGATAAAAAGGGGCCGGAAAAAAATTTGGCGCACTATACACAAGACCGTGGGCTTGTGAAGGCGCCTGCACCACAAAGTGTCGTATGCCGGGCCTCATCCGCGCAGGCCAGCCATGACCTGCGCGAACGGCCCGCAGCCTGGAGGCGAACTAGTCGTTCGTGTTGGCACCACGAAAACCGGTGGCGACCACATAGGTTTCGGAGGATTCCGCACGGCTGGCCGGCGGCTTGGCGTGGCGGACCGTGGCGAAGTCGCGCTTCAGACGCTCCAGCAGCGACTTCTCCGCCCCACCCTGGAACAGCTTGGCGACGAAGGCGCCGCCGGGGGCCAGCACCTCCTCCGCGAAATCATAGGCGGCCTCGGCCAGCGCCATGATGCGCAGATGGTCGGTGGACTGGTGCCCGATGGTCGGGGCCGCCATGTCGCTGAGCACCACGTCGGCGGGACCGCCCAGCGCTTCCTTCAGGCGCTCCGCCGCCCCCTCCTCCAGGAAGTCGGCCTGCATGGTGGTGGCGCCGGGAACCGGGTCCATGGGCAGGATGTCCAGCCCGACGACCTTCCAGCCCTCGCGCGCGGTCTGCACCTTGTCCACCGCCACCTGGGTCCAGCCGCCGGGGGCCGCGCCAAGGTCCACCACGCGCTTGCCCGGCCCCAGCAGATGGAACTTCTCGTCCAACTGCAACAGCTTGAACGCTGCACGGGAACGGAAGCCACGCTTCGTCGCCTCGTGCACGTAGGGGTCGTTCAGGTGCCGCTCCAGCCAGCGGGCCGAGGAGGTGGTGCGCTTCGCCGCGGATTTCACGCGGACGGTGGCGCGGCGCCCACCCGGCTTCGAGGAGGACGGAGGCTTTCCAACCATGGTCTCACATTTCCTTAATAGATTTGCCGCGCCGACCCGATCAGCTCCACGAGGATGCCCTCGCGCAGGCCGCGGTCGGCGATGCGCAGGCGCTCCACCGGCCAACGGTCGCACAGCGCGTCCAGCACCGCGCATCCCGCGATCACCAGATCCGCGCGGTCCTGTCCGATGCAGGGATGCCGCGCCCGCCCGTGGAAGTCCAGCCCCACGAGCCGTTCGATGACCGCGCGGGCGTGGTCGATGCGCAGAAAGCTGCCGTCCACCGCCCGCCGGTCGTAGCGGCAGAGGCCGAGATGCACCCCGGCGAGCGTCGTCACCGTGCCGGAGGTGCCCAGCATCTGCACCTGCCCGGCCAGCACCCGTTGCCGGATGCCGTTGCGCGCCTCGAAGGACGTGATGGCCGACGCCACCTCCTCCACCATGCGGCGGTACATGCCGCTGTCGGCGTCCGCCCCGCCGAACTGTTCGGTCAGGCCGATGACGCCGCAGCGGATGGAGGTCTGGTCGAGGATGCGCGGGGGCCGCCCGCGCTCTACCGCAAGCCACATCAGCTCCGTGGAGCCGCCGCCGATGTCGAACACCACCGCATAGGGCACGTTCGGGTCGAGCAGCGAGGCGCAGCCGGCCAGCGCGAGGCGCCCCTCCTCCTGGCTGGAGATGATTTCGATGGCGATGCCGGTTTCCCGCTCCACCGCATCGATGAACTCGTTGCAGTTCCTGGCGCGGCGGCAGGCTTCCGTCGCCACGGCGCGGACGGCGGTGACGCCGCGCCGTTCGATCTTGGTGCTGCAGATCCTGAGGGCGGCGAGGGTGCGCTCCATCGCCGAATCGGACAACCAGTCGTTCCGGGTCAGCCCCTCGCCCAGCCGGACAATCCGCGAGAAGGCGTCGATGACGCGGAAACCGCCGGGAATCGGGCGGGCAATCAGCAGCCGGCAATTGTTGGTGCCGAGGTCGAGGGCTGCGAACACCGGGCGCGCAGGGGCCGACGAACGCAACCGTCCGGTGTCGTTCTGCCGCTCGCTGTGCACCTGAAGGTCCACGTCTCCTCCCCGCCATGCTCAAGGGAATCATCTTAACCCGGTTTCACGTCCGGGCGAAACCCCACGAATGGCGATGAATCGTGTCTGCGCTCCCACACCAAGGTGCCAGAGGTGAAAAAATGTCTATACAAGCCCTGCCCGCTTTGCTAAAAGGGCGGCCCACGACGGGACGCGGCGCAGCGCCGCCCCGGCGACGGTCTGGGGGATCGTCTAGCGGTAGGACAGCGGACTCTGACTCCGCCAGCCTAGGTTCGAATCCTAGTCCCCCAACCAACTTCTCCCAAGAATTTTTTAGATCAAATGCGCGGCGCGAAGCCAATCGGCTTGCGCTTCATTTGCCATGGACGGCCCGGCACCTTGGCCGCGCTTTGCACAAATCGCTGAATCCTTGGCCGCTCCAGAAAAAAGGCGCCTCGAAAGTGAGGCGCCCGTCTTCGTCAATCATCAGGGCTGTTCGAGGTTGATCCGGCTCGGCAGCGGATCGAGTTGGTCGCGATACTTGGCGTCGGGGCGCGCGGCGTAGGGCTTGGAGGTCGGCGACATCAGCGTCTCGAAGCTGAGGGCGCAAATCCGCATGCCCGGGCGCAGCGCCAGCGGCAGACGTCCGCAATTGAAGAATTCCAGCGTGATGCGGCCGTTCCAGCCCGGATCGATGGTGTGCGCGGTGGCATGCACCATCAGGCCCAGTCGGGCCAGGCTGCTGCGCCCGTCCAACCGGCCGGCGATGTCGTTCGGCAGCCCGATCCGCTGCACGGTGATGCCCAACACCAGTTCACCCGGATGCAGGAAGAACGGCTCCCCTTCGGGAACCTCAACCCGGTCCATCAGCTTGTCGGGAACCTGGCTGGGATGACCCTCGGGCGGGGCGAGGTCGACGAAGGCCGCCTTGCCGGGCGGGAAGACCTGGAAGGCGTTCCCAAGCTGCAGATCGACCGACATGGCGCCGATCTGGTTCTCGGCCGGCAACGGGTCGATCTCGATGCGTCCTTCCGCGAGGTATCGGCGAATATCGACGTCTGACAGCTTCATTCCTTCCGATCCTCCTGTCGAAGCCGCAAGCGGGGCGGCTCCGGTCGCTTCCCTGGCGCCCTCTATAGCCGGATCGACGCCTCTCGACAACACAATCGCCGCCCCCTTACAAGTGGCTTGCTTTGTGGAAAGGGGTGACTGGGAATGGCGGCACCGTCGATCGATGCGTCGGCAACGGACAACAAGGCGACGGACCGCGAGGCCGCTCTGCGGCGCCTGGGCGTCATCCTCGGCGACGTCCCGGTCACGGGCGACCGGCCCGACGCGGAACCCCTGTTCCGGAGCCGCGTGGCCGGGCATGGGGAACGGGTGCGCCGCCTGCGGGAGTCGGTATCGCCGCTGTTCGTCGAGAACGGGGACCTCGCCGCCTACGCGGCGACGGGCGGGCCGCTGCCGGAACTGATCCTGGTCGGCGACAATCCGGGGCGCCGGGAGTTCGAGCAGTCCGTGTATCTGTGCGTCAAGGGACGCGCGGGAGCCATGGCGCACAGCTTCTTCGACGGGGTTTTCGGCGCCCATTCCTTCCGCGCCAAGGTCATGGTGCTGAACAAAAGCTCCTTCCACACGCCGCGCACGGTGGGCCTGACGGAGGCGATGCGAGGCGATTCCGGAATCGCCGACGCCATCCGGCGCGACCAGGAGGAGAACGCCCGCCTGATCGTCGATTCGGTGGCCCTGCTGGGCGTTCCGGTCGTCACCATCGGCATGGAAAGCGGAGGGACGACGTTCCAGAGCTTCCGCAAGGCGCTTGAAGCCCGTTACCGCGCCCTCGAAAACCCACCGGCGGTCTTCCAGGGCAAGCGCCTTGCCGGCCCCTTCCGCAAGGTGCCGCACTTCTCGCTGTCCAAGATCTTCTGCCGCAACGCCGATCCGGCCTGGAACGCCACGCTGGAACGCTTCCTGGCCCGGCACGCCGCCGTTCCCGGCCTGCGGACGGAAAACGGCAACGTGTCGTCGAAGGTGCTGCTGGGGCTGGGGGACGGCCCCCTGCTCGCCGATTACCTGGATACGGTGATCCTCGGGAACGGCGGGTAACCGCCACATCCACCGGAACCGCGGCTCACTTCCATCAATGGCTCAGGCTCTGCATGGCCTTGCGGCAGGCGTCCTCGCAGGTCCGGCAGGCTTCGGCGCAGATGCGGCAATGCTGGTGCATGGAGGCATGCCGCCCGCATTCCTCGGCGCACAGGCGGCAGGCCGTGGCGCAGGCGTCGAGCATCGCGCGGATCACCGCCTCGTTGGAACCGCTGCGCCGGGTGGCGACGGAACCGGTGACGGCGCAGACGTCGGCGCAGTCCATGTTCAGGCGGATGCACTGAACCAGTTCGGCCACCTTGTCCTCGCCCAGGCAGGCGTCGGCGCAGGTGGTGCAGGTCTGCGCACAGTCATAGCATTCCTCGATGCAGCGGATGAGCGCATCGTTCGTGTTCCCGCGGACTTGCGGGTGCGTGCCGATCATTTCGCGGGCGTGCATGGGCAGCCTCCGTAGACAAGGGCGGTGAGCGCCGCGACCCGGCGCCCTCCCCTGCCAACAGCGGCGCCGTGCGATGGTTCAGGGGCCGTACCTGCGCTTTTCCCTGGCCCTTTCCCTGGCCCTGCGCCCCGCCGCCGGTTTACAAACGACCGGCGAGGCTTTGGGGGAAGGCGCGGGTGTTCAACGAGACGGTCGGTCTGACGGTCCTGATCCTGGCCGTCGCCACACTGTACGCGGCGGTCGGGCAGGCGGGCGCCTCCGGCTATCTGGCCGTCATGGGCATCGTCGGGCTGGACCCGGCGACCATGAAGCCGACGGCCCTCGCCCTGAACCTCCTGGTGGCCGCCATCGGCACCGCCCGCTTCGCGCGCGCGGGGCTGTTCCAATGGCGGGCCTTCTACCCGTTCGGCATTCTGGGCATGCCCTTCTCGTTCCTGGGCGGCACGCTGCATCTGCCGCAGCATCTCTATTACCCGCTGGTCGGGGCGATCCTCCTCCTCGCGGCCCTGGAACTGGCGCGCTCCACCTGGGCGGCGCGCGGGACACCCGAGGGAACGGACCCGGCCGAGCCCCCCTTCTTTCCGGCGCTCGCCGCCGGGGCCGCCGTCGGGTTCCTGTCCGGAATGACCGGCACGGGTGGCGGCATCTTTCTGGCGCCGCTGATCCTGCTCATGGGATGGGTCGAGACCCGCCGCGCGGCCGCCGTGTCCGCCGCCTACAACCTGCTGAATTCGGCGGCGGCGCTGGCCGGGACCTGGACGACCGCCGCCGTCCTGCCGACGGCCCTGCCCTGGTGGCTGGCCGCCGCCGGGGCCGGTGGAGCGGTGGGGGCCTGGCTGGGCAGCCGCCACCTGCCGACCTCGGCGCTGCGCTATCTGCTCGCGGCGATCCTCGCCCTGTCCGGCCTCAAAATGCTGACGACCTGATCCCCGAAGCGTTCCAGGCCCGCCGCTCCCACACCTGCGCGGGGAGGCGGCTCATCAGGCCGATGGGCAGCAGGAACAGGGCGAGGTTGGTCCAGGAGATGGCCCGCCGCCCATCCGCCCAGCCCTCCGGCGCGTGCGCGGCGGCGCGCTGCATCCAGCCGCCGCTGGCCCCCCGATAGTCGGGCATGGCTTCCAGAACGGCGCCGGAGGTGTCGCGGGCCGGGCGGTTGTCGAACATGTCGCGGTCCATCCGATGGGCCAGCATGCGGTCCGCAAGGGCCGGGGCCACCGCGTGCGGCAGAGCGGCGGAGCGCCCCGCGGCGCCGACGAACAGCTCGGGCCGGGGATTCTCGGCCAGCCCCAGGATGGCCTCGGCCACCTCCTCCGGCGGGCGGAGCGGGGTCATCGCCTTGACGGCGCGCCCGGTGTAGTTCGCGCCATGCTGCCACAGCGGCGTGTCGATCGGGCCGGGAAGGACGGTGCAGACCTGGATGCCGGGGTCCTCCACCAGTTCCTGCCGCAGGGTTTCGGAGAATCCCCGCACCGCGAACTTGCTGGCGGCGTAGGCGGCGGCGTAGCGCTGCCCGACGATGGACGCCAGGGAGGCGACGTTGATGACCGTGCCCTCTCCCCGCTCCAGGAAATGGGGCAGCACGGCGCGGCAGCCGTTGGCGGTGCCGAAGAAGTTGGTGCGCATCACCTCCTCGAACACGTCCTGCGGCGTCTCCTCGAAACGTCCGAAGGCGATCACGCCCGCGTTGTTCACCCAGACGTCGATCCCGCCGAACACCTCGATGGTCCGTTCGGCCAGCCGGTTCATCTGCTCCTGGTCGCGCACGTCGGTGGGCACCACCATCGCCCGCCCGCCGGCCTCTATGCACTCCTCCGCGACCTCGTGCAGGGCGGCGTGGCGCCGCGCCGCGAGGATCACCGCGGCGCCATGGCGGGCGAATTCCAGGGCGGTCGCCCGACCGATCCCGCTGGATGCCCCGGTGATGACCACCACCTTGTCGAAATGCCGGCCGGCCATAAGCGTCGTCCCCGCATCGTTCGCGATTCCGTTTCCTGGCTAACATCCCAGCCCGGCAAAGGTGCCCCGGCCCTCCGGAACGCCCGGCCTTCCGGAACGGTGGAGGCGCGGGCGCGAACCCGTTACAGTCGAAACGTCCGGTGACGATGCAGAAGAGGTTGATGCCCGTGGCGGTCAAGGAACTCGACGTGAAGGGGCTGCATTGCCCGCTGCCCATCCTGCGGACGCGCGCCCTGCTGGACAGGATGGCCGAGGGGGAGGAGGTGATCGTCTACGCCACCGATCCGGCGTCGATCATCGATTTCAAGCATTTCTGCAACACGACCGACAACGTGCTGCTGACCCACGAGACGCGCGGGGAGGTGTTCGTGTACCACATCCGCCGCGGCGCCTCCGCCGCCTGAAGTCTGACACCCGCCCCTTCCCTTCCGCCCTGATGGAGTGCGCCCCATGTCGATCCTGCGCCCCGCGGTCCCGCCCCCGCTGCGTCCCGGCGCGGTGATCCATGGCCCCGGCTCCGCCGCTGTGGATGCGCTGATCGACCGCTTCGTGACGGAGCTGCAACGGCGCGGCTTCCGTGTCGGCGGCGTGGTCCAGCGCAATTACGGCGCGCCCGGCGATTGCGCCGACCTGATGGAATTGGTGGATGTCGCCACCGGCCAGGCCTATGACATCTCCCAGCATCTGGGCCGCGCTTCGCAGTCCTGCCGCGTCGATCCCCAGGGTGTGGCGGAGGCCAGCCAAGCGCTGCGCCGCGCCATCGCGGAGCGCGCCGACCTGCTGGTGGTCAACAAGTTCGCGGGGTTGGAAGCCCATGGCGATGGGCTGGCGGACGAGCTTCTCGCCGGCATCGCCGAGGGCATTCCGGTGCTGACCAGCGTCGGCAGCCGCTTCCTCAACGAATGGCAAGCCTTCACCGGCGGCTTCACCTCCCTGATCTCTCCGGACGAGGACGCGCTGTGGCGCTGGTGGGGGGCGCACCGGCTCTACGACGACCTGCTGCACGGGGTGGAGGACGCGGAGGTCCGCGCCATCACCATCGGCGCCAAATGGATCATGGTGGAGACGGACGGCGCCAAGGGTCCCGGCATCGGCCTCGCCGCCCGCCCGCAGTCGGCGGCGCCGCCCGATCCGGCGCGCTGGGCGGGTGTCGGCCTTGCCGGGCTGGCCGCGCTCGCCGCCCGCTCCTGGGACCCGCAGGAGGCCGCGGTCGGCATGGCCGCCCTGAACGCCCACTACAACCGCCCGGACCTGACCGGATCGCCGGACAACGGGCTGGATCTGTTCACCGGAATGGCGGGGCGCGTGGTGGTGGTCGGCGCCTTTCCGAAGATCGCGCGGCGCCTGCCCGACGCCCATATCATCGACATGAACCCCAGCGACGGGGAATATCCGGAAGCCGCCGGGGAGTGGCTGCTGCCGGGGGCGGAGGGCGCGGCGATCACCTCCTCCACCCTGGCCAACCGCACCCTGCCGCGCCTGCTGTCGGCGGCGGAGGGGACCCGCGTCGCCCTGGTCGGGCCGGGGACGCCGCTGACCCCGCGGCTGTTCCGCTACGGCATCGCCGCGTTGGCCGGTTTCGTGGTGGAGGACCGGGACGCCGTGGCCCGCGCGATCCTCGACGGCGGCTCGTCCCAGAGCTTCCACCGCCATGGCCGCTTCGTCACGCTGCACAACGAACAATACTGAGGAGAGGGATTGGTATGGACGAGAAGACCCGCACCGAGTTGGAAGCCGCCGCGTTCCGCGGTCTGGTCGCGCATCTTCAGAAGCGCACCGACGTGCAGAACATCGACCTGATGAATCTCGCCGGCTTCTGCCGCAACTGCCTGTCCAAATGGTACGCCGCCGCCGCCAAGGAGCGCGGCGTGGCGTTGACCGACGAGGAGGCGCGCATCGCCGTCTACGGCATGCCCTATTCGGAATGGAAGGCCAAGCACCAGAAGGAAGCCACCCCCGAACAGCAGCAGAAGTTCGAGGACACCAAGCCCCTGCACGCCGAAATCAGCGGCCATATGCCGAAGAAGTGAGGATTCCTCGGCAGGCCGCTTGAGGCGTCAGGCGAACAGGCCGGTGAAGGGAAGGAACTCCACCATGTCTCCTTCCCGGATCGCCGTGGCGTCGATCGGCATGTCCACCAGCCCGTCCGCCTCGACCATGGAGGTCAGCACGCCGGAACTGTCGCTGGGAAACTTGCGGGCGACCGGGCGACCGTCGGGTCCGGTCTCCAGGCGGGCGCGCAGGAATTCCCGGCGCCCCGCCTTCTTCCTGAAATCGAACCCGGCGACGACGAGGCAGCGGGGGGCCGGCGCGCTTTCCGCCCCCGACAGCCGCAGCACCAGCGGGCGGCCCACCAGCATGAAGGTCACCATGGCCGACACCGGGTTGCCCGGCAGGCCGAGGAAGGGCGTGGTCCCGATGCGCCCGAGCGCCAGTGGCTTGCCCGGCTTCAGCGCGAGCCTCCACAAATCCACGGAGCCGAGTTCGCCGACCACCGCCTTCACATGGTCCTCCTCCCCCACCGAGGCGCCGCCCGAGGTGACGACCAGATCGGCGGTCGCGGCGGCGTCGGCCAGGGCGGCGCGGATGACGTCCGGCTTGTCCGGCAGGATGCCCAGGTCGCGCACCTCCGCCCCCAGCGCGTCGAGCTGGGCGGCCAGCGTATAGCGGTTGGCGTCGTAGATCGTGCCTTCCGGCTTGTCCGTCCCCGGTTCCCGCAGTTCGTCGCCGGTGGAGAGCAGCACGACGCGCAGCCGCTTGCGCACCGACAGGCTGGACCGGCCCACCGCGGCGGCGAGACCGATCTCCTGCGCGCGCAGCCGCAGACCGGGGGTCAGCACGACGGACCCCGCCGTCATGTCCTCCCCGGCGGCGCGGATGTTGGCTCCGCGCTCCAGCGTGGCGGGCACCAGCACCGTTCCGCCCTTGGCCCCGTCCCCGGCCCGGCAGTCCTCCTGCATGGCGACGGTGTCCACCCCCGCCGGGATGGGCGCGCCGGTGAAGATGCGCACCGCCTCGCCCGGCCTGACCGTTCCGGGGAAGACGGACCCCGCCGGCACGCGGCCCACCACGGTCAGCCGCGGCGGTTCCCCGTCCACGCGCTCCGGCGCGCGGAAGCCCCAGCCGTCCATCGCCGAGACGGCCACCGGAGGCACGTTCACCGTCGCGGTCACCGGCTCCGCCAGGATGCGGCCCAGGGCGGCGCGCAGCGGCACCTCCTCCGGCTCCGTCACCGCGCCGTAGGTCCGCTGCACGCGGTCCAGCGCCTCTTCCAGCGGGAGGGGGGCGGCGGGGCCGGGGCCGGCGAAGCAGTCCATGCGAAAATCCTTCTCCCTTGGAGGCATCCGCCCGCGGCGGGCCTCGTCACGCCCGATCCTCCGGTGCGCGGCCGATGCGCACCTTGATCATCGTCAAGATGCGGCCCGGCGCAAGCGTCCGTTCGTAAACCCGCCTCCCCTTTGCATTCGTTCCTTAATTGTCAGTGGCACGAATTGTTTTTCGCAGCGCTGCGTTTTCGCCCTTGCGCATTTAGATCGATCCAAATAGGCTCCCTACCACATTCGGCGCCGGAGGCATTGCCACGGAGCGCCGGACGACGAGAGGCCGACCAAGAAAAATCCCGCACAGGGAACGTCCGCCGGTGGCGCCCGAAGCCCCGGTCTGGCTGCGGAGGGAGTGACCGTGAACTACACGTTCAACTTCAATGCCGTCATCGACTCCTGGGACTATCTGCTCCAGGGCGCATGGCTGACCGTGCAATTGTCGATCGGCGCCATGATTCTCGGCCTGATCGTCGCGATCCTGTGCGCGCTCGGCAAGACGTCCGGGCCGAAGCCGATCCGCTGGATCATCAACGCCTACATCGAGGTGATCCGCAACACGCCCTTCCTGGTGCAGATCTTCCTGATCTTCTTCGGATTGCCGGCCATGGGCATCCGGCTGTCGCCGGATCTGGCCGCGCTGATCGCGATGGTGGTCAATGTCGGCGCCTATGCGACGGAGATCATCCGGGCCGGCATCGAATCGATCCAAAAAGGACAGATCGAAGCCGGGCTGGCGCTGGGGCTGAAGCCGTTGCAGGTCTTCCGCTATGTGGTCATCAAGCCGGCGCTGCGCACCGTCTACCCGGCGCTGACCAGCCAGTTCATCCTGTTGATGCTCGGCTCCAGCGTGGTGTCGGCCATCTCGGCGGACGAGCTGACCTCGGTCGCCAACAACATCCAGTCGCAGACCTTCCGCAGCTTCGAAATCTACATCGTGGTGACCGGCATCTATCTGGTACTGGCGATGATGTTCTCCGCGCTGTTCGCCGGCATCTACCGGCTGGTCTTCGCCTACGACACCGACCGGCGCTGAGGGAGGACCGACGATGATCCGCGCCTTCAGTTACAACGAGTTCCTCTTCCTCCTCAGCGCCGTGCAGTGGACGCTGGCGCTGTCGGCCATCGCCTTCCTGGGCGGGGCCACGGTCGGCCTGTTCATCGCGCTGGCCCGCACCTCCGACGTCAAGGCGGTGCGGCTGGCCGCCACCGGCTACATCCAGCTTTTCCAGGGGACACCGCTGCTGATGCAGTTGTTCCTGGTGTTCTTCGGCGCCACGGTGATGGGCTTCGATCTGAACCCCTGGGCCGCCGCGGCGCTGGGCCTGACGCTGAACGCCAGCGCCTTCCTGGGCGAGATCTGGCGCGGCTGCATCCAATCGGTGCCGCGCGGCCAGTGGGAGGCGGCCTCCGCGCTGGGCCTGCGCTATCCGGGGCTGATGCGCTACGTGATCCTGCCGCAGGCGGTGAAGGTCGCGGTCCCGCCGACCGTGGGCTTCCTCGTGCAGCTCATCAAGAGCACGTCGCTGGCCGCCATCATCGGCTTCACCGAACTGACCCGCGCGGGGCAGATCGTCAACAACGCCACCTTCCAGCCCTTCCTGGTGTTCGGAATCGTGGCCGCACTCTACTTCGCGATGTGCTGGCCGCTCTCGCTGCTCAGCGCCCGGCTGGAGCGGCGCTACGCCGTCGCCACCCGCTGACCCTTTCCAACGATCAGAAACCATGAGGAAACAGCCCATGAGCCTTTCGATCACCCGCCGCCTCGCCGTCGCCGGTGCCCTGATGGCCGCCGCCGTCGCCATGGCCGTCCCCGCCGCCGCCCAGACTGTCGACGAGATCAAGTCGAAGGGCAAGGTGACCATCGGCATGCTGGTGGACTTCCCGCCCTTCGGCATCACCACCGCCGAAGGCAAGCCGGACGGCTACGACGCCGACGTCGCCAAGCTGCTGGCCAAGCACATGGGCGTCCCGGTGGAGATCGTGCCGGTCACCGGCCCGAACCGCATCCCCTATCTGCTGACCAACAAGGTGGACCTGCTGGTCGCCTCGCTGGGCATCACGCCGGCGCGCGCCGAGCAGGTGCAGTTCTCCGAGCCCTACGCCGCCATCGAGATCGGTCTGGTCGCCCCGGCCGCCACCAAGATCAAGGACGCGACGGAACTGTCCGGCAAGCGCATCGGCGTCGCCCGCGCCAGCACCCAGGACAACTCCCTGACCGCCGTCGCCCCGAAGGACGCGCGCATCATGCGCTTCGACGACGACGCCAGCGCCGTTCAGGCGATGCTGTCCGGTCAGGTGGACGCGCTGGGCCTCAGCAACGTGGTCACCAAGGAGATCAAGAAGCTGGCGCCGCAGGCGAACTACGAGATGAAGTTCGTGCTGAACCGTCAGGTCCAGGGCATCGCCATGCGCAAGGACCAGGAGGCCCTGCTGAAGTGGGTCAACGGCTTCCTCGAGACGGTGAAGTCGAGCGGCGAGTTGAACGAGATCCACAAGAAGTGGCTGGGCACCGACCTGCCCCCGCTGACCAAGTCCTGATCGTCCTGATCCCCCTCTCCCCTCTCGCCGGAGGGGAGAGGGCTTTAAACAGCAGGAGGAGTTTCCCCCATGGCGCCGGCTTACGATTCCACGGACGCCCCCGTGCCGCGGCCCGTCAGCGGCGAGGTCGTCATCCGCATGGAGGGCGTCCAGAAATGGTACGATAGCTTCCATGTGCTGAAGGACATCGAGCTGGAGGTGCGCAAGGGGGAGCGGATCGTCATCTGCGGCCCTTCGGGCTCCGGCAAGTCCACGCTGATCCGCTGCATCAACCAGCTTGAGAAGCACCAGAAGGGCACGATCACGGTCAACGGGATCACCCTCGATTCCCACCACCGCCATCTGGATCAGGTGCGGCGCGAGGTCGGGATGGTGTTCCAGCAGTTCAACCTGTTCCCGCACCTGACCGTGATGCAGAACTGCATGCTGGCGCCCATGAAGGTGCGCGGCATCGCCAAGGCGGAGGCCCAGGCCATCGCCATGACGTATCTGGAGCGCGTGCGCATCCCGGAGCAGGCGGACAAATATCCCGGCCAGCTTTCCGGCGGCCAGCAGCAGCGCGTCGCCATTGCCCGCGCCCTCGCCATGCAGCCCATTGCCCTGCTCTGCGACGAGATCACCTCCGCGCTCGACCCGGAACTGGTCAGCGAGGTGCTGGCGGTGGTGAAGGAACTCGCGTGCGAAGGCATGACGCTGCTGATGGTGACGCATGAGATGCGCTTCGCACGCGACGTGTGTTCGCGCGTCGTCTTCATGCATCAGGGCCGCGTGCATGAGATCGGCCCGCCGGAAGAGGTCTTCGCCACCCCGAAGACGCCGGAGCTTCAACAGTTTCTAGGGGTCACGCACTGACGCCGGGCGCGGCAAAGAGCGACATGGCGGCCCCCGCCCGGTGATAGACGCGATTGGAAGTGAACAGCTCCGCCACCCAATCGACGAAGACCCGCAGCCGGCTGCTCAGATGCCGGTTCGGCGCGTAGACGACGTGCATGATGATGGGCGCGCTGGTCCATTCCGGCATCACGCGCACCAGGGCGCCGGAGTCGAGATAAGGCTGGATCGTCGGCTCGATCGCCTGCGCGCTCCCGCGACCGGCGAGGCCGGCGGCGAGATAAGCGGTGGAATCGTTAGTGGCCATGGCGTAGGGCAGGTCGAGTTCGTAACTCTCCTCGCCCCGCGCGACATCGAATGCGACGCGCCGCCCGGTCCGCGCGCTGAAATAGCCGACGACCTTGTGACCGTCGGCCAGTTCGTCCGGATGCGCCGGCATGCCATGGGCGGCGATGTAGCTCGGCGCGGCGCAGAGCACGAGCTTCACCTCGCCGATCCGCCGGGCAATGAGGCTGGGGTCAACGAGATCACCGCCGCGAAGGGCGCAATCGACGTTCTCCGCCACGAGGTCCACAGGCCGGTCGGATACGCCGAGGTCGAGGCGGATATCCGGATAACGCGCATGAAAGTCCGGCAAAGCGGGAATGAGCGCGAACAGGGCCAGCGACGACGGCACATCCACCCGCAGGCGTCCCGCCGGATTGGATTGCGAGCGCGTCATCGAGCCATCGAGTTCAACGAGATCGGACAGCAGCGTCAACGCGCGTTCGTAATAGGCCGCGCCGTCGGGAGTGACACCGACACGACGGGTCGTGCGATTGAGCAACTTCGTACGCAAATGCGCTTCAAGCTGCTGGATGAGCTTGGTTACGGTGGGTTTGGGCATGTCCAGAAGGTCCGCCGCGCGGGTGAAGCTGCCCGCTTCCACTACGCGGACGAAGGCCCGCATCGCCACAATCTGGTCCATGAATACCGCGCCTATTATTTCCATACGTGAATAATGTAATCGCACAGGCGCTATTTTTTCGCCAGCTGACTTCCCCTAGATAATGCTGCACCGCAATGCGGAAATCGGGTGGCGGCATTGTGCCGCCCGGCGAAGGGTAGTCTCATGGACGTGCACTGGCAGGAAAAGACGCTGGACTGCGACGGCATGATCCGCCGTGCACGCGTCTATGCGCCGGCCGGGGCGGTCGTAGGGTCGGGCGCGCCGAAGGCACCGCCCGCGATCGTTCTGCACCTGCATGGCGGCACTTTCACCTCCGGCGACCTCGATTGCAGCGTGGCCATCTGCCGGAGCCTCGCCGCGGCCGGAGCGACCGTCGTCTCGCTGGATTATCCGCTCGCGCCCGAACATCCCTTTCCCGCGGCGCTCAATGTGAGTTTTGCTGCGCTGAGCCTTTTGCACCGCCAGCGCGCGACGTGGGCGGGCCGCGGCGCACGCCTGTTCGTCGCCGGCGAGGAGGCCGGCGCGAACATCGCCACCGCCCTGACGCTGATGGCCCGTGACCAGCATCACCCGCCCAT
>JAEYPE010000252.1 GCA_023411035.1 Pseudomonadota bacterium | reverse complement strand
TTCGTCTCTTCTTCCGTTTCCCTGCCGCCGTTCCGCTCTGCAGCGGCCCCGGCGTCGTGGGAGGCGGGTTATAGGCGGGTTGGCCGAGCCCGGCAAGCGCTTTTTTTCACCGCGGTGCGTTTTTTCTGAAACGCCGAGGTCACGAAGGGCCATTGGTCACAGACAGGGCCATTCAGGATTTGAGAAAAATGTGCAATCTTGCCGTCCCGGTCACCCGATCGATCGTCACAATAAGTGGACGGCACTGTGCGTTGCAGAAACTTGCTCCTGACAGCGGCCCTTCTGTCCGGCCTTCTCGCGGCGTGCGCCAGCGATCCGTCATCCTCCTCCCGCGACACCAACATCGACGCCCACATAGCGGAAGCGTCGCGCCGCTTCGGCATGCCGGAGCAATGGATTCGTGAGGTCATCCGCCAGGAGAGCGGCGGGCGCACCATGATGAACGGGCGCCCGATCACCAGCCATGCCGGCGCCATGGGGTTGATGCAGGTGATGCCGGTGACCTATGCGGAAATGCGCCGCAAGCACGGGCTGGGCTCCGATCCCTACAACCCGCGGGACAACATCCTGGCAGGCACCGCGTATCTGAAAGAGATGTACGACCTGTTCGGGTCGCCGGGCTTCCTCGGCGCCTACAATTGCGGGCCGGGCTGCTACGCCGACTATCTGGCCGGCAACCGCCGACTGCCCGGCGAGACGCGGCGCTACATCGCGTCGGTGTCGCCGCGGCTGGAAGGCGGCGGTGCGGCGGGCACGGTTGAAGTCGCCAGCCTGCCCGTGACCCAGCCCCCGCCGATCTCCGCCGCTCCGGCCCCGGTCCCGGTCACTCCGGTGCCGGCCCCGCCGGTCGCCCCCCTGCCCCCGCCTGTCATAGCGGCCACGCCGCTGCCGGCGAAGGTGGCGGCGGCGGGCGGTTGGACGGTCCAACTCGGCGCCTTCCGGTCGCCTGACGACAGCGCCCGCATCATCGACCGGGCGCGCCGGTCCATGCCGGGCACGCTGGCCCGCACGGAGCGGGTGGTGCAGACCGTGGACACGCAGAACGGGCCGCTCTACCGCGCGCGTCTGACCGGCCTGACGCAGCAGGATGCGGCGCAGAGCTGTGCCGGCCTGACGGGCATGGGGATGGCCTGCTTCGTGGTGCCCCCGGGCGCATGAACGCCCGGCACGACGAAGGCCGGCGGCACCTGAAGGCGCCATCCACAACGCGGCGCTCAGCCTCGACAAGGGGCGCAACGGTGATCCGTTGGACAAGCCGCGTGTCGCTGCCTAGATGAGTGCAGGAGGCGTTGCCGCCATCCGGCGGCATTCCTGTGGAGAGGTTCATGCTCATCAAACTCCAGAGCGCGTCGCAGGCCAGCGAGAACGAAGTGACACCCCGCGGCCTGTTCCTGTCCCGTCGCTCGGTTCTTGCCGGGAGCATGGCCGGCGGAGCGGCAGCCCTGGCGCTCGGCGGTATGGGGTCCTTGCCGGGTCCGGCGCTGGCGGCGACCTTCCAGGCCCCGACGACGGTCAGCCCGAAGGACCCCAAGCTGGACGTCCAGACGCCCATGAAATCGGCGGCCAGCTACAACAATTTCTACGAGTTCGGAACGGACAAGACCGACCCCTCCGAAAATGCCGGCACGCTGCGCACCCGCCCGTGGGAGGTCGTGGTGGACGGCGAGGCCGGCAAGCCAGCCACCTTCGGCATCGAGGAGCTTCTGTCCTTCCCGTTGGAGGAGCGCATCTACCGCCTGCGCTGCGTCGAGGGCTGGTCGATGGTCATCCCCTGGGTGGGCTTCCCGCTGGCCGAGTTGCTGAAGCGCGTGGACCCGACCGGAAACGCCAAGTACGTCGCCTTCCAGACGCTGGCCGACCGGACGCAGATGCCCAGCCTGAAATATCCGGTGCTGCAATGGCCCTATGTCGAGGGGCTGCGCATCGACGAGGCGATGCACCCGCTGACCATCCTGGCGGTGGGCATGTATGGAGAAACCCTGCCCAACCAGAACGGCGCGCCGGTCCGGCTGGTCGTGCCGTGGAAGTACGGCTTCAAGTCGATCAAGTCCATCGTCCGCATCACCCTGACGCAGGAACAGCCGCCGACCTCCTGGAACCGCTCGCAGCCGCGCGAGTACGGATTCTATTCGAACGTGAACCCGGAGGTGGACCACCCGCGCTGGAGCCAGGCGACGGAGCGCCGGGTGGGCGAGTTCTCCCGCCGCAAGACGCTGCCCTTCAACGGCTATGCGGAGGAGGTGGCGTCGCTCTACGCCGGTATGGATCTGCGGAAGAACTACTGAGATGGCGCCCCCCTCGAAAGGCCCGGTCGCTGCGGCACTGGCCTCACGCTGGGCGAAGCCGGTGGTGTTCGCCCTGGGGCTCTTTCCGCTCGGCTGGATGGTCTGGCTGGGGCTGACCGGCGGGCTGGGGGCGGAGCCGGTGGCCGAGGCGGTGCGGCAGAGCGGGCTGTGGGCGCTGCGCCTGTTGCTGGTGGCGCTCGCCGTCACGCCCTTGCGCATCCTGACCGGCCAGCCGGGGTTGGCGCGCTTTCGACGGATGATCGGGCTGTTCGCCTTCTTCTACGCGCTGCTGCACGTCTCCGTTTACGTGGGGGTGGACCAGTTCTTCGACTGGGCGGCGGTGTGGAAGGACATCGTGAAGCGGCCCTACATCACCGTGGGCATGGGCGCCCTGCTGATCCTGACGGCGCTGGCCGCGACCTCCACCAACGGCATGGTGCGGCGGCTCGGCGGGCGGCGCTGGAAGGCGCTGCACAAGGCGGTGTTCGTGGCCGGGGCGGCAGGCTGCATCCACTACGTCATGCTGGTCAAGGGCTGGCAGTACCCGCCCTTCGTCTACGCCGCGATCTTCTTGGGGCTGGTCGCCCTGCGCTACGCGAAGAGTCCGGTGACGGCGGGCCGGAGCAGCGGTTCCGTGTTGGCCTGGGTTTCACCACGAAGGCACGAAGGGCACTAAGGATTTCACAAAGCCTCTCTTCAAAGAAGCGCCTTCCCACGGAGTTGATCCTCCTTCGTGTACCTCTGTGTCCTTCGTGCCTTTGTGGTGAAAGGACTCACCCCACTCTCCGCCTCAGCCCGACCGGCAAGCACACGCGCATCCCGTCCGCACCCACGGCCAGCACCTCCACCTCCGTCCCGTAGACCTCGCGCATCATGACGGCGGTGATGACCTCCTCCGGCGTGCCGAAGCGGGCCAGCCGTCCGCCGTGCAGCAGCGCCACCCGATCGGCGATGGCGAAGGCCTGCTCCGGATGGTGGGTGGAGAAGACCACCGTCAGCCCCTCTCCCCCCTCGCCGTCCGCCAGCCGCCGCACCTGCTCCAGCACGCGCACCTGATTGCCGAAGTCCAGGCTGGCGGTCGGCTCGTCCAGCACCAGCACGCGCGGCGCCTGGGCCAAGGCGCGGGCGATCAGGGCCATCTGCCGCTCGCCGCCGCTGATGCGCAGCCAGTCGCGCTCGGCCAGATGGGCGATGCCCAGCCGTTCCAGCGCGGCTTCCGCGGCGGCGTGGTCGGCGGCGGCGGGGGCGCTGAAGGAGCCGCGGTGGGCGGTGCGGCCCATCAGCACCATCTCGCGCACGGTGAAGGGAAACTGCCCCGCCCCAGCCTGCGGGACGTAGCCGAAGGCCAGCGCCCGGCGGCGCGGCGACCAGCCGGCGGTGTCCTCCCCATCGACGCGGACCCGCCCGCCACGCGGCGGCAGCAGTCCGAGCAGCGTCTTGAACAGCGTCGTCTTGCCCCCGCCGTTGGGGCCGAGCAGGCATAGCACCTGCCCCGCCGCGACGGCGAAGCCGACCCCGGCGCCCACCTCCCGCTCCCCATAGCCGAAGGCGAGATCCTCGACGGACAACCGCGCGCTCATGACCAGCCGCGCTTTCCGAAAGCGAGCAGCCACAGGAAGACCGGCGTGCCGATCACCGCCGTCAGAACGCCCAGCGGCAGTTCCACCGGCCCCAGGCTGCGGGCCAGCGTGTCCACCGCCAGCAGATAGGCCGCCCCCAGCAGCACCGCCGTGGGCAGCAGACGGACGAAGGCCGGGCCGACCATCAGCCGGGCGAGGTGCGGCACCAGCAAGCCGACCCAGCCGACGATTCCGCTGACCGACACGGCGGCGGCGGTCATCAGGGTCGCCGCCGCGATCACCACGACCCGCACCACCCGCACCGGCACGCCGAGCGCCGTCGCCTCCTCGTCGCCCAGCGTCATCACGTCCAGCCGCCAGCGCAGCAGGACCAGCGGAACCAGCGCCAGCACCACCGGCGGCAGCAGCGCCGCGAGGTCGCCGCGGTTGACCGCGGACAGGCTGCCGAGCAGCCAGAAGGTGATGGCCGGCAACTGGTTGTAGGGGTCCGCCAGATATTTCAGCAGCGCCACGCCGGACCCCAGAAGCGCCCCGATCACCACGCCGCCCAGCACCAGGACCAGCACCGGGTCCCGTCCCCGGATGGCCGAGGCGACGGCCAGCACCACCCCCACGGCCAGCAATCCGCCCGCAAAGGCCATGCCCTGGATCGCGATGACCGGCAGAGAGGCGAAGATGCCCAGCACCGCCCCCAGCGCCGCGCCCGACGACACGCCCAGTATGTCCGGCGAGACCAGCGGGTTGCGGAACAGCCCCTGGTACGCGGCCCCCGAGGCGGCCAGCCCCGCCCCCACCAGCATGGCGGTCAGCACGCGCGGGCCGCGGATGTCCCAGATCACCGTCTCCACCGCCGGAGCGACGGCGGCGCCACCGCCCAGCTTCGCCCAGAGCAACCCGGCCAGTTCCCCCGGCGTGACGGGATAGGCGCCGACGCTGAAGGCCACGCAGACAGCCGCGGCCAGCACCGCGGCCACCCCGCCCAGCGTCAGCGCGAAGGGAATCTCACCCCGGCGGGCGGCTGCCGGCGAGGAGGGCGTCGATCTGCTCTGCGGTGGGCTCCCGGTGGTAGAAGAGGGCATGGAAGCGTCGCGTCTCCTCGCGCAAATCCTCCGGAAACAGGTCCGGGTACAGTACGGCGCCCAGCCAGCGCAGGCCAAGCAGGCGGTTGGCGGCGGGCGGAGAATCGATCCAGGTGAAGGGCAGCCCCGGCGACAGGTAGACGCGCCGGTCGCGCACCGCCTTCACCCCCTGCCACAGCGGGTCGGTCCACACGCTCTCGTAAAAGCCACGGTCGATGGTGACGATGGCGTCCGGCTGCCAGGCCAGAACCTGCTCCATCGACACGTTGACCAGCCCGCCGTCGCCGAGATTCTCCGCCGCCACGTTGCGCACCCCGGCGACGTCCAGCGCCTCCACGTTGATCGAGCCGCGGATGCCGGTCTGAAGGCCGCGCGGCCCGCGCGCCATGTAGACCTTCAGCCGCCTGTCCTCCGGCACGCCGTCGAAGCGGCGGCGAACCTCGGCCAGCGTCGTTTCGGCGTAGCGGGCAAGCTCCTCCCCCCGCTCCGGCACGCCCATCAGGTCGCCGAGCATCCGGAAGGTGCGCGGGGAGTCGGCCAGATGCCCGTCGATCAGCACCGTCGGCACCCGCGTCTGTTCCTGCACCCGGTCGGCCAGCGATACGAAGGTCGGGGCGGTGCTGCCGACATCGACGACGGCGTCCGGCTTTGCCACCACCACCGTTTCCAGGTTCACCGTGTTCCCGCGCCCGGTCAGCCGCCCCAGTTCCGGCAGGTCGGCGTAGCGGTCCGGCAGGAAGGGTCGCTCCGGCGGGCTGATCGCCCGCGTCCAGCCCAACAGCTTTTCGGGCGCCAGCATGTAGACGACAACGGAGGCCGGCGGCCCGGCGGGGAACACCCGCTCCACCCGGTCCGGCAGGACGACCCGCCGTCCGGATGAATCCGTGACAATCCGCTCCGCCGCCGCCGGGACGGCCAGCAGGGTCACGAGCAGCCCCACCCCCGCACCGCGCATCCATCCGCGCACGCCCGCCATGCCGATCCTGCTTTTCCCATGCCGCCTTCACCAAAGCATGGGGCTTTCACCCGCTACCTTCCATAGGGCAATCGCGCCGGACGGCCCGGCGAAGGTCACGCTTTGTCCACGGGCAGCCACCTCATCCGAAAGGATAGGGTTCCGCGGTCCGTTCACCATCCCCGTGCCGCGTCATGACCGTTCCCTTGCTCCGCCGCGCCGCCCTCGCCACCGCCCTGCTCGCGCTCGGCGGCTGCGCGGGCATCGGTTCAGCGGTCACGGGGGTCACCACGGCGGGCGTGGCGGCGACGGTCGGCTCGGCCACCGGCAACCCGGTGCTGGGCGTCATCGCCGGTGCCGGGGTCAGCTACGGCATCGACCAGGGCGTGAAATACGCGGAGCGGCGCATCACCGACAACGTCCACAACGCCGTCGCCCGCGCCGCCGGCCCGCTGTCCGTCGGCCAGTCGGCGTCCTGGACGGTGGAGGAGAAGCTGCCGCTCAGCGGCAAGACCGGCACGGTGCAGGTGGCGCGCAGCTTCGGCGAGGCGATCCCCTGCAAGGACGTGGTGTTCACGCTGGACGACGCGCCGGACCTGAACGTCACCACCGTCTGCCGGGCCAAGGACGGGCAATGGCGCTGGGCGCTGGCCGAGCCCGCCACCCGACGCTGGGGCAGCCTGCAATAACGCATGCAGTCCGCCATGTACGGACGGCCTGCGTTGGAGTAAAGCTCCGCAGGCAGTTGCGTCATGGGAGTCCGCGCATGTTCACGGCCAAAATCCTTCTTCTCGGCTCGGGCGAACTCGGGAAGGAGTTCGTCATCTCCGCCAAGCGCCTCGGCTGCGAGGTCATCGCCTGCGACAGCTACGCCAACGCCCCGGCGATGCAGGTCGCCGACGCGGCGGAGGTCTTCTCCATGCTGGACGAAGGCGCCCTGCGCGCGGCCATCGCAAAGCACAAGCCCGACTTCATCGTGCCGGAGATCGAGGCCATCCGCACCGAGGTGCTGCACGAGTTCGAGGACGCCGGCCTGACCGTCGTCCCCTCCGCCCGCGCCGCCACCATGACGATGAACCGCGACCGCATCCGCGAGGTCGCCGCGGTGGAGCTGGGCCTGCGCACCTCCAAGTACCGCTACGCCGAAAGCCTGGAGGAGGTGATCGCGGGGGCGGAGCACACCGGCCTGCCCTGCGTCATCAAGCCCGTCATGTCCTCCTCCGGCAAGGGGCAGAGCACCGTCCGGACCGCCGAGGAGCTGGAGGCCGCCTGGACCTATGCGGTCGCCAACATGCGCGGCGACCGTAAGAAGGTCATCGTCGAGGAGTTCGTGCCCTTCGAATACGAAATCACCCTGCTGACCGTCCGCACCCGCGAGGGCATCCTGTTCTGCGAGCCCATCGGCCACCGGCAGGAGCGCGGCGACTACCAGGAATCCTGGCAGCCGGTGCCGATGCCCACGGCGCTGCTGGACGACGCCAAGGCGATGGCGGCGAAGGTGGTGGACAACCTCGGCGGCTACGGCATCTTCGGGGTCGAATTCTTCGTCACGAAGGACGAGGTGGTCTTCTCCGAACTGTCGCCGCGCCCGCACGACACCGGCATGGTCACCCTGCTGTCGCAGAACCTGTCGGAGTTCGACCTGCACGCCCGCGCCATCCTGGGCCTGCCGATCCCGGCCATCCGCGTGCACGGCCCGTCCGCCTCCGCCGTCATTCTGGCCGACCGCGAGGCGGAGCGCTTCACCATCGAAGGGTTGGCCGAGGCGATGCGCGTCGGCACCGCGGAGTATGACGTGGACGTGCGCCTGTTCGGCAAGCCGACGACCCGCAAGAACCGCCGCATGGGCGTGGCACTGGCCGCCGGAACCAGCACCGACGACGCCCGCGAACGGGCGCTGAAGGCCGCCTCCGCGATCAGCATCCGCTACGAGTAGGCGGCGGGCCGTTCCGCGGCGGCCACCGCCTCGGCGTGGCGTCGAAGTGAGCATCGCATGGTGACCCTAGCCGACTTGGCCGCCGATCTCGGCCAGGGGCAGGGTCATCGGCCTCGCCAAGGAGCGCAACCCCGACCCGCTTGACGAGACGCAAACATCTCCATAGAAGGGCTTTCGACTTCCGCACACCTTCGAAAAGTTGTATATACTTCGAAAGTAATCTGCGGATAGGGAAGCCAATGTTCGATTTCGCGCAGCCGAGCCGCCGTACGTTCCTGGTTGGTGCCGGCCGGTTCGCCACCGCATCGGCGCTCACCAGCATCGTGCCGTTCCCCGCCGCCGCGGAGGCCGGCAGCCGCCGGATCGAGGCATCGGCGCTGAAGGATCTGGCCGGAGCGGTGCAGGGCGGAGTCGTGCTGCCCGACGACCCGTTCTTCGGCGACTACGCCCGACCGAACAACCTGCGTTTCCGAACGCTTCCGACCGCCATCGCACGTTGCGCGAGCGAGAAGGACGTGCAGACCTGCGTCGCCTGGGTGAGGAAGCACGGCGCCCGGTTCGCCGTGCGCAGCGGCGGTCACAACTACGCGGGCTTTTCCACCACCCCCGGTCTGCTGATCGACATGACGCCCCTCAGCACCATCACCGCTTTGCCCGGCGGGGACGGGCTGGTCAAGGTGGGCGGCGGCGCCTTGAACAGCATGGTCTACCAAGCGCTCGAAAGGGTGAACCGCACCGTCACCCATGGACGCTGCACCACCGTGGGTGCCGCGGGATTCCTGCTGGGCGGCGGCATCGGCTTCAACATGCGCATGTTCGGTATGGGATCGGACCTGCTGCAGGCCACGAGCATCGTCACGGCGGACGGCGCCCTTCATTCCGACATCCAGGAAAGCGGCGCCGGCAGCGACCTGTTCTGGGCCTGCCGCGGCGGCGCCGGCGGCAACTTCGGCATCAACACGTCCTTCACCCTGCGCACCTTCCCGGTGGAGACGGTCACCTTCTTCGACATCACCTGGACCACGGATGTGGACGAGGTGCTCCACACCCTGCTGACGCGCCTGGCGGAGGCGCCACCGGAATTCGGCAGCAAGATCAGCGTCACCAAACCGGCGCGCGGCAGCCGCAACCAGCAGTTCACCCTCTCCATCCTCGGCCAGTTGCACAAGTGCAACACGACGGTCGAGGCGATCATCGGTCCGGTGCTGGAAAAGGCGTCGAAGAAGACCATCGACCGGGACATGGCCTATTGGCCGGCGCAGGACCTGCTCAGCGAATTCACCTACCCGTACTTCTACCAGGAGAAATCCTCCTACATGAAGGCGGCGGACATCACACCGGAAGCCGTCGCCACCATGATGGAGCTCGCCGGCCGCATGCCGGGCACCAGCATGGCCAACGCCTTCAAATTCTTTCAGGTCGGCGGCAAGGTGAACGCCATGCCGGCCGACGCCACCGCCTACGTCCACCGCGGCTACGACTGGCTGTTCTCCTCCGAAGTGAACTGGTGGGACCGGAAGGACCCGAAGTCCCTGGTGGACGAGAATCTGGCGTGGCAGGAGCGGTTCTACGCCGCCGTCAACAAGGCCACCAAGGCGGCGGGCGCCTTCCAGAACTTCCCCGACCCCTCCTTGAAGGATTGGTCCAACGCCTATTACGGCAGCAATTACGCCAAGCTGCGGCAGGTGAAGACCGATTATGACAAGGCCGATCTGTTCACCTACCGGCAGGGCATCAAGCCGCAGGGCTTCAGGCCATCGTAAGGGTGCCGTCGACGTAACGGCGGCGCCAAAGCCCTCCTTCGCCTGTTGTCGATGCGGGAAGCCTCTCGCGATACGGGGTCCGGGCATGGAAGAAAAACTGATCGCCTACATCGGCCGGCTGAAGGAGCAGATCGCCTCCCTGCGCTCGACCGACTTCACCACACCGGAGGAGCGCGTGTCCTGCGAGGCGGTGGCCGACAGCCTGGAACTGGTCGTACGCGAGTTGACGGACCTGATCGAAGTCCGCTGACCCGCGCCATGCCGGAGGGCCGGGTCACGCCGGTTCGTAGAAACGCTCCAGTTCCGAGGCCGGGACCGCGCGTCCGATCAGATAGCCCTGGAGCTGGTTGCAGGACTCGTGAAGTTCAAGGCGAATGGCGCATCATGGCCAACTGGACATCTTCAACGCCAAACCGTCCGGTAACGGGAATCACCTCAGTGGGTGGTGACCCTGCGCTCGGTTTTCAGCTTGGCCGCCAGTTCGGGCATGGTGATGTCGCCTTGCTTCTCCACCCAGCCGATCAGGACCTCGGCATGCGGGGCCAGCGACCCGGTCGCCGCCATCCGCTGGGCAAGGCGCACGCTCGTGCTCGCGCTCACATCGAACCGGCGGGCCGCCGCCCGACATGAACCGCCTTGCTCGATCTCACCGTAAATCCGAACCCGAAGGTCCGACGAATAGCTGCGGCCCATGATCCACCTCCGGCTACGGTGAATCACGCCAGCCGTTCAAACGCAACCCGCGATTCGGATTTCAGGCACGATGCTCTAAACCCCGTCGTTACCTGTGACACCCTCATGGTACAGCCATACGGCCTCGTTGATGATCGCCGCCGGAAAGCGGAAGCCGCGGTACGGGTTGATGGATGTGCTCATGACCAGAAACCTGCCACGGACAGGGTGCGCCCGCCAACCTGACAGCACCTCCGCATGCCCTCCGTCGCCGAAGCTGCCCCCGGTTTGTGATGGGCTCCCACGTCAGGTGGTGCTGTCGTCCCCCAGCAGATTCCCGAGCCGGTCGTGCAAGCCCTTCGTTTCGGCCCGCGCCTTCTGGCACTCGGCGAGCAGGGTCGCCCAATCGGTGGGAGGATGCCCACGGTTCAGCATCGAGCGGAAGACCTTTTAGGCGTCGGTGTCGCTGCCGTAGGTCCGCAACGTGTCTTCGTCGTTCACCCACACGACCGCGATGATCTTGCTCGAGGAATGGTACCGGAAGAACAGGCGGTAGCGCTGACCGCCAAACTTGGCACGCCGCCACTCTGTGTTGGCCGTTCCAAGAGTATCGCCCTGACGAAACCGGCTGTGGCCGGGATCTTTCGGCAACTCGCCCTCGATGATCTGGACGATGGAGACGAGCCGCAGCCACGCGGCCTTCTTCTTGTACCCCTTAGGGTCTTTTGCCATGGTCCGTTCGACCTTGGCGATGAGCGCCGCCATCTGATCGATGAAACACGGGTGGAAATAGATCGTCCAGCCGTCGATCAGCAGATCGTCATTCATCATCGTCCTCGTCGGGCAGCGGCGCGTCCAGGTCCACGCGCGCGTCCCCGATCAATGCCTTCATCCGGGCGAACAGCGGGCCGGCGGACTGGAGGTTGCCGGCGGCGATGTCGCGCTCCAGCAGGCCGAGAAAGGCCGCGAGCGCCGGGTCTTGGTGCTCCGCCTCTTCCCGCATGGCGCCGACCTCGACCCTCCCCTCCGGGGTGATCGTCCACGCGATCTTGTCGCGCTTGCTCAACCCCAGCGCGTGGCGCACGGCGCTGGGAACGGTGGTCTGATAGCGATCGGTCACGCTGCTCTCGAATTTCAGTGCGGTCATCCCGGCCTCCTCTGCGCTCAGACGCGAGGTAATGCAAATGCATTGTGAGATCAAGGGGCGGTCGATCCGCACGCTCTCGCAACAGCGGGCACCGTCAAGTTCAGGCTGGCATCGGGGCGATCCAGGTCGGTAAAGCGTCGCCATGACGACGTCCCGTGACCCCCGTTACGCCGGTCATCAAGGTCGGTGCCAACGAGTTGACGGTGCCGTTCGTAAGGTGGGAGGCGGGGCGGACAACAGGACAACGCGACGGACCATGTTGGCGCAACGGGGGGCTACGGGGACTTTGGTGCGCAAATGGGCGTGCCGGCGGAGTCCTCGCCAGGGCAGAGGTAATCAAGCGACCTTTCGGGTGACTGGCATGCCCAAGCTGGTCATGTGGTTCATGACCTTGCAGGCGATGGCCGCTTCGACTTTCTGCGCGGGCAGAGTCCGAGCGCGGAGGCTGCGTCCGATGAGAGCCTTGTACCTCAGGATCGCCACCTCAACCAGCGATCTGCGGCCGTACTGGACCGCGCGCTGCCAGCCAAGCCGCCCGCGCTCCTTGATCATCCGGATGTGGCGGTCGCGCCGGGTGGGGGCGGTCTCGGCGCTGTCGCTCACCACCGCAGTAGCGCGCGGCGGGATGATCACCTCGGCGTCCGGCGCACGCTCGGCAACGGCGCAATAGATGGGCTCGCCATCATACGCGCCGTCAGCCAGGACCGCATTGATCGGGCGGGTGATCTGATCGAGCAACGGCCTGACCAGCGAGGCGTCGCCGTCTTCGGTGCCCGTCAGCTCCGAGGCCAGGATCTCCCCGGTGTCGGGGCTGACGGCCAGGTGCAGCTTGCGCTAAGCAGGTTTTCCGAACTCCGCCCACACATGGGCGGGCTCGGAAAACCTGCAAAACCATAGAGTCCGTAGGTTTCTCCAGGCCGGGCCTGTGGCCCGATCTGGAGAAACCTGCTTAGGTCCGGCGCGCTTTGCCGCCGTGCTTTTCCAGGTGCCACTCGCCCGTGCCGAACACCTTCAGCCCGGTGGAGTCGATGATCACCGTGACCGGCCCGTCCGTCGCCGCCAGGGCCGACGCCATCTCCAGGTCGGCGCTGCGCCGGGAAAACGTCGTGTGATCGGGGACCGGCAGCTCCAGGCCGAGCAGGTGCATGAGCGAGCCCAGCAGGCCTTCGGTCTGCCGCCACGGCCGACCGAAGGCCAGGCGCAGCATAAGCCCAGCCTCAATGGCGATGGCCGAGTAGCGGGAGGGCCGGCCGCGCCGCCCCGTGGCCGGCGGCGTCCAGGCGGCGATGGCCTCGGGCGTCACCCAGATCGTTAGGTCGCCGCGCCAACGAAGCGCCGCGTCGTAGGCCGCCCAGTTCTTTACACGGTAGCGCGCCTTCGGGATCTTGTGACGGCGGGGCTCGTTGGCCTTGTACGGCATCCGGCTCTCAGCTTCAGTGAGGGGCGCCTCTATACCCGCTCGCCCTGCCGACCGCCGCCACCCCTGCCGTTTTGCACCAATGTCCTTTTGCACACGTTGCACCGAGCGTGAGCCCGTTGGTACCATCGCTGTCAAAATGTTCGCTTGGCCAACCAATTAAAAAGCGACTTGGGAGGATCGACGATGAACAGCGCGCGGACGGCGCACATCGACGAGCTTTTGCGCGTCTGCGAAGGGGTGGGGTCCAGGCGTGACGCGATCATCAAGGACTCCTGGCGCCGTTGCGTGGTCGATCACAAGCTCGACCCGGCCGTCGCGCGCGAGGCCTACATTCTCCCGCACGAACGGCTGCGCGTGCACCGCGATGCGATGGACGAGTTCCTGCGCATGGCGCGCTTCGGGCTGGAGTCGCTGTACCGGCAGGTGGCGGGCATGGGCTATGTGCTGCTGCTGACCGATAGCAACGGCATCACCGTCGATTTCATCGGCGACCCGACCTTCGATGACCACCTGCGCCACGCCGGGCTGTATCTGGGGGCGGATTGGAACGAGGGACGCGCCGGCACCTGCGCCGTCGGCACCTGCATCGCAACGGGTGAGCCGCTGACCGTACACCAGACCGACCATTTCGACGCCACCCACATCGGCCTGACCTGCACGGCCTCCCCCATCTACGATAGCGGCGGTGAGCTGGCGGCGGTGCTGGACATCTCCGCCCTGCGCTCGCCGGAGCCGAAGATCAGCCAGCATCTGGCGTTGCAGATGGTCCGCGGCTACGCGCACAAGATCGAAACGGGCAACCTCTACAACAACTTCCGGCGGGACTGGGTGGTCAAGCTCTCGTCCTCGCAGGAGTTCGCGGAGGTCGATCCGGACTTGATCGTCGCGCTGGACGGCGCCGGACGGATCATCGGCTTCAACAACCGCGCCCGGCGGGTGCTGACGCAGGGCGAGAACGGCGCCGCGCCACTGCTCGGCCGCTCCTTTTCCGACGTCTTCGACGCGGATGTGGACGACCTCTTGCGGTTCGTGCGGTCCATGCCGTCCGACCAGCGCACGCTGCGGCTGAAGCGCTGCGGCACCCCCCTCTTCGCCCAGGCAATGCCGCCGCCGGCCATCACCGTGCCCCGCCCGCGCCCCGCCGAGGAGACGAACCTGCCAGCACCCCTCCAGGCCGTGTCGGGTGGCGACCCGGCGTTGACGTCCATGCTGGTGCGGGCCGCGAAGCTGGTGAACACGCGCATGAGCCTGCTGATCCACGGCGAGACCGGAACCGGCAAGGAGCATTTCGCCAAGGCTCTGCACCGGGCCAGTGTGCGCGCCGGAAAGCCCTTCGTCGCCGTGAACTGCGCCGCTCTGCCGGAATCGCTGATCGAGAGCGAGCTGTTCGGGCACGAGCCCGGCTCCTTCACCGGGGCGGCGTCGCGGGGCAAGAAGGGGCTGGTGCTGGAGGCGGACGGAGGCACCCTGTTCCTGGACGAGATCGGCGACATGCCGCTGTCCTCGCAGACCCGGCTGCTGCGCGTGCTGGCGGAGCGGGAGGTGACTCCGGTCGGCCGAACCAAGGCCGTGTCGGTGGACGTGCGCGTGATCGCGGCGACCCATCGCAATCTGGTCGATCTCGTAAAGGCCGGCGCCTTCCGTGACGACCTGTATTTCCGCCTGAACGGCGCCGTCTTCACCCTGCCGCCGTTGCGCCAGCGCGGTGACCTCGACTGGCTGATCGACCGCCTGCTGGCCGAGCGGGTGAACCGCGATGGCATCGATTTCGCTATCACCGCTCCGGCGCTGGCGGCGTTGCGCGCCCATAGCTGGCCCGGCAACGTGCGGGAACTGGTGAACGTGCTCGACTACGCCTGCGCCGTCTGCGCGGACGGAATGATCACGCTGGACGACCTGCCCGACCCAGTCCATCGCAGCGGCGAGTTCGAAGCCTGGCCGGCCGACGCCCCGTCACCGCCCTCCCCCAACGCGGCGGACGATCAAGCCGACCATCTGCGCGAGGCGTTGCGCCGGCAGCACTGGAACGTGTCGGCGGTGGCGCGTGACCTGGGCGTGGACCGCTCGACCATCCACCGCCAGATGCGCCGCCATGGGATCGTGCCGCCGCATCGGGCGTAGAATCCTCCCCTCCTCCGCGGTGAGGGCCTCACCGATGCAACACCTGTGGCGTCCGCCTGCGTCAGGGCGTGCAACACCGCCCTGCCCCACCCGGCCGGAACTGCCCGATTTTAAAGACGATCCGCCTCACGAACAAACTGGCACACCCCCTGCAATGCAGTCGCCGACGCAGAAGCTGGGAGGGAATGCAGCGTGGTTCCCGTTGTCGGCATCATCGCCAATCCAGTCTCCGCCCGTGACATACGCCGGGTCGTCGCCAACGCGGCCTGCCTGCAGATTACGGATCGGGCGAACATCGTCCTGCGTGTCCTGGCCGCGCTCCGCGCCTGCGGGGTGGCCGACGTCCTGATGATGCCGGAACAGGGCGGCATTCGCGGCCATGTGGAGCGCGGCGTCTCCCGCGCCCGCGCCCACGGCGACACGCCCTATCCCGCCATTCACCTCGTGGACATGCCGGTGACCGGCAGCGTGACCGATACCCACCGGGCCGCCATGGCCATGCGGCAGGCCGGCGTTGCCGCCATCGTGGTGCTCGGCGGCGACGGTACGCATCGCGCCGTGGCGACCCATTGCGGCGACGTGCCCATCGCCGGCATCTCCACGGGCACCAACAACGCCTTCCCCGAGCACCGGGAACCGACCATCACCGGGCTGGCGACCGGCCTTGCCGTGACCGGCCGGGTGCCCGCCCCCATCGCCTTTTCAATGAACAAGCGCATCGACGTCTGCGTCAACGGCGGCGACGTGCGGGAAATCGCGCTGGTGGACGTGGCGCTGGTGACGGAGCGCTACATCGGCGCCCGCGCGCTTTACCGGACGGAGAATTTCCGGGAGCTGTTCGTGACGTTCGCCGATCCGGAGGTGATCGGCATGTCAGCCATCGCCGGTCTGCTGGAACCCGTCGCCCGCGATGAGAGCGGCGGGCTGATGGTCCGTCTTGCAACACCCGGGCAGCGGCAGGCCGGCACGTACCGGACCGAACTGAGCGCGCCCATCGCACCGGGGATGGTCACCGCGGTCGGCGTCACCGACTGGCGCCGCATGCCGGCCGACGTGCCCTTCGTGCCGGAGGTGAAGGCGGGCTCCATCGCGCTGGATGGCGAGCGCGAGGTCTCCTTTTCGGCGCGCGACCGCGTGTCCCTGACGTTGCGGGACGACGCCTTCCGAACCGTCGACGTGGGCGGCTGCATGCGGTTCGCCGCCCAGAACCGGCTGCTGGCCGGCTTCCCGGCGCCCGCCCCGGCCACGCTTTCCAAAGCCGCCCTTTGAAACCAGCCCTCCAGAAACCACCAAGGGGAGAAACACCGTGACCGACGATCTTGCTTCGCAGGGGCCGTTTCCCTTGAGCCGCGACGACCTGCTGAAAGCCTACCGGATCATGCGGACGATCCGCGAGTTCGAGGAGCGGCTGCACATCGACTTCGCCAAGGGTGACATCCCCGGCTTCGTGCACCTCTACGCCGGCGAGGAGGCCAGCGCCGCCGGCATCATGATGCACCTGAAGGACAACGACCGCATCGCCTCCACCCACCGCGGCCACGGCCACTGCATCGCCAAGGGCGTAGACGTGCACGAGATGATGGCGGAGATCTACGGCCGTTCTACCGGCGCCTGCCGGGGCAAGGGCGGGTCGATGCACATCGCGGACCTGTCCAAGGGCATGATGGGCGCGAACGGGATTCTCGGAGCCGGCGCTCCGTTGGCCTGCGGCGCGGCGCTGGCCGCCAAGGTGCGCGGCGACGGCGGGGTCGGCATCAGCTTCGTCGGCGACGGCGCGTCCAACCAGGGCACCTTCCTGGAAAGCCTGAACCTCGCCGCGGTGTGGAACCTGCCGGCCATCTTCGTGGTGGAGAACAACGGCTACGCCGAATCCACGTCCCGCAACTGGGCGGTGGCGGTGGACTCCTACATCGACCGGGCCAGCGGCTTCGGCCTGCCGGGCGTCACGGTGGACGGCACCGACTTCTTCGCCGTGTACGAGGCGGCCGGCGAGATCATCCGGCGGGCGCGCGAGGGCGGCGGGCCGGCACTGCTGGAATGCAACATGGTCCGCTTCTTCGGCCATTTCGAGGGCGACGCCCAGACCTACCGGGCGAAGGGCGAGGTGGAGGCGATCCGCGCCAGCCGCGACTGCATCAGGATGTTCGCCGAGCGCGTGATCGAGGCCGGCGTCATCTCCCGCGCCGAGTTGGAGGCCATCGACAAGGAGGCGACGGAATTGATCGAGGACGCCGTCCGCTCGGCCAAGGCCGCCCCACTGCCCGGTCCGGCCGACCTGCTGACCGACGTCTACGTCTCCTACTGACAAGCCTGCGAAACGGAGGAACGCATCATGGCGCGCAAAATCAGCATGAAGCAGGCGATCAACGAAGCGTTAGACCTGGAGATGACCCGCGACCCGACGGTGGTCGTGATGGGTGAAGACATCGTGGGCGGCACCGGATCGCCCGGCGAGGATGACGCCTGGGGCGGTGTGCTGGGCGTCACCAAGGGGCTCTACGCCAAGCACGGCGACCGGCTTATGGACACGCCGCTGTCGGAATCCGCCTATGTCGGGGCGGCCATCGGGGCGGCGACCTGCGGGCTGCGCCCGGTGGCGGAGCTGATGTTCATCGACTTCATGGGCGTCTGCTTCGACCAGATCTTCAACCAGGCGGCCAAGTTCCGCTACATGTTCGGCGGCAAGGCGGAAACGCCGGTGGTCATCCGCGCCATGGTCGGCGCCGGCTTCCGTGCGGCGGCCCAGCACTCGCAGATGCTGACCCCCGTCTTCACCCACATCCCAGGGGTGAAGGTGGTGTGCCCGTCCAACGCCTACGACGCCAAGGGCCTGCTGATCCAGTCGATCCGCGACAACGACCCGGTGATCTTCTGCGAGCACAAGAACCTGTACGGCCTGGAATGCGACGTGCCGGCGGAATCCTACGCCATCCCCTTCGGCGAGGCGAACGTGCTGCGCGACGGCAACGACGTGACCATCGTCAGCTACGGCCTGACCGTCCACCGCGCCATGGAGGCCGCGGAGTCGCTAGCCGGGGACAGGGTGGAGGCGGAGGTCATCGACCTGCGCACCCTATCGCCCATCGACTGGGACACCATCATCGACAGCGTGGAGCGCACCGGCCGGCTGGTGGTGGTGGACGAGGCGCATCCGCGCTGCAGCATCGCGTCGGACGTCGCCGCCTTCGTCGGCCAGAACGCGTTCGGCGCGCTGAAGGCCGGCGTGCAGATGGTGACGGCGCCGCATGTGCCGGTGCCCTTCTCCCCCGTTCTGGAAGACCTCTACATCCCGAACGCGCAATCCATCGCCGAGGCGGTGCGGCGGACGCTGTCGCCCACCGGCACCTCCCCGCGCAGCATCGCGGCCTGATCCGGAGCACGGTTCATGCAGAATGAACGCATCAAGCCCATCGTCATGCCGAAGTGGGGCCTGTCCATGTCGGAGGGCAAGATCACCGGCTGGCTGAAGCAGCCGGGGTCGACCATCACCGTCGGCGATGATCTGCTGGAGGTCGAGACCGACAAGATCACCAATGTGGTGGAGGCCGGCGATTCCGGCACGTTGCGCCGCGTGCTGGCCGAACCCGGGAACGTCTATCCGGTGAAGGCGCTGATCGCCGTGCTCGCCGACCCCGACGTGCCGGACGCGGAGGTGGACGCTTTCGTCGCCGGCTACGCCGTGCCCAAGGGCGACGACGGCGAGGAGGCGGAGGCCGTCCCCCGCTATCTCTTCGCCGACACGCCGGCCGGCACGCTCCGTTACGCCAAGCGTGGGGACAGCGGGCCGACGGTGCTGCTGGTCCACGGCTTCGGCGGCGATCTCGACAACTGGCTGTTCACCATCGATGCGCTCGCCGAGGGCGCCACGGTCTACGCGCTGGACCTGCCGGGCCACGGCCAGTCCACCAAGGCCATGGCCGACCCGACGCTGGCCGGCCTGTCGGCGGTCCTGCGCGGCTTCATGGACACGGTGGGCATCGGCCCGGCCCATCTGGTCGGCCACTCCATGGGCGGGGCGGTGTCGATGCGGACGGCGCTCGACGCGCCGGACCGCGTGGCATCGCTGTCCCTCATTGCCTCGGCCGGCCTGGGGCCGGAGATCAACCACGCCTACATCCAGGGCTTCATCGCGGCCACGGGACGGCGCGACCTGAAGCCGGTGCTGGAAACCTTGTTCGCCAACCCCGGCCTCGTCAGCCGACAAATGATCGAGGACGTCCTGAAGTACAAGCGCCTCGACGGGGTGGATGACGCATTGCGGGCGCTGTCCACGGCCCTGTTCGACGGTGGCGCTCAGGCCGGTGTCCTGCACGAGGCGGTGGCCGCCGCGGGGAAGCCCACGCTGGTGGTGTGGGGCGAGCAGGACCGCATCATCCCCGCGGCGCACGCGACGACGCTCGGTTCCAACGCCCGCACGGAGGTCATCCCGAACGCCGGCCACATGGTGCAGATGGAGGCCGCCGGCACGGTGAACGCGTTGTTGAAGGAGCATATCGGACGACGGTGAACGAACCGCCCCGCTCGACGTTGGTGCAGCACTCGGCGCGTTGACGGGCTCCGCCCTGGAAAGTTGTCGTTCCGGCGACCTTGCGGGAGGCCGGCATGCCGAGGCTGGTCATCATGTTCATGACCTTGCAGCAGACCGCCCGCTGCCAGCCGAGCCGTCCGCGTTCTGCGATCATCGGGAGGTGCTGGTCGCGCTGCGTGGGCGCGCTTGCAGCGGT
>JAEYPE010000204.1 GCA_023411035.1 Pseudomonadota bacterium | reverse complement strand
TGGGCGGCACGATCGAAGCCGGCGACAGCTTCACCATCACGGTCGAAGACCAGACCTTCACCTACACCGCCACCTCCGGCGACGTGGCGATGGGTCAGACGGCCCGCGCCAACATCGCCTCGCAGCTCCAGGCGTCGATCGCCAGCGCGCTGGGCGCCGGCGGCCGCCTCAGCGGCAAGGACGTCCAGACGGTCGCGGTCAGCTCGACCGGTACGCTCACCCTCACCGGTGCGACGACGACCAACGCTCCCCGCGAGATGGCCGTCAAGGCCAGCGCCGAGAACGCACTGACCAAGCGCATCTCCGAGAGCTTCGCGTCGGGCACCGTGGTGTCCTTCACGGTGGACCGCAAGCTGCTGGAGCAGGCAGCCAACGGCGGCAACGGCATCTCCACGATCGAGAAGAAGGTCGACATCCAGATCTCGGTGAGCAGCCTGAGCGGCTCCACGGTGACCCGCGACGGCATGGCGAACCGCGGCGAGGGCAAGCTGTCGGACGGCGAGAACGCCTTCTCGTTCGACACCGGCACGGTGCGCTTCAACGTCGATCAGAAGACGATCAAGCAGGCGGCCTCGGCCAACTCGGCGGCCAACCTGGTGTCGGTGCAGGTGACCGACGCCAACACCTCGAACGACCTGACGGTGCAGCTCAACGAGCGCAACACCAACTCGATCACGGTGAAGGCCCAGAACCTGACGACGAGCGGCCAGGGCCTGCGCATCGACTATGCGCAGAACGGCTGGACCGACCGCTCCGACATCGACAAGGCGGTCGAGAGCATCGACTACGCCAAGCAGTCCCTGCGGTCGGCGTCGCAGACGCTGTCGACCAACCTGAACATCATCACCACCCGCGAAACCTTCACCAAGGAGTTCAGCGACGTGCTGATGGAAGGCGCCAACAAGCTGACGCTGGCCGACCAGAACGAGGAAGGCGCAAGCCTGCTGATGCTGCAGACCCGTCAGCAGCTCGGCACCATCGCCCTCTCGCTGGCCAACCAGTCGCAGCAGTCGATCCTGAAGCTGTTCTAACCGGTGGGGTCCAGCCGGCGACCGCAGGCCGAAGCAACGCATTGCGCAGCAGGCGCCCCAACCGGGGCGCCTGTTTTTCTTTGGCCGGCCAATCTCCTGCCGCAGCGCCCTCCTACCGCAACGCGGCATCCATCAGGGCACGGGCATCGGCGGCCAGCTTCGCCCGCCCGGACGCGCGGGTATACATCATGTGCCCGCCCTCATAGACCGTCACCGCCACCCGGTCTGTCTGCCCTTGCGGCAGCTCCAGGCGGGAAGCCACCCAGCGCGACGCCATGTAGGGGGTGATCAGGTCGGTGCGCCCATGGGCGATCAGCACGCGCAGCGCGGGCTGCAGCGTCAGGGCGGCTTGAAGATCCTCCACCGCGCTCGGCGGGCCGGAGCGCGGCCATTCCCAGCCCCGGTTCACCCGGTCGCTGAGAAGGTCGAACGGCACCTCCGTCCGCACAGCCAGCCATTCGTGGGCATAGGCGGCGAAGGCGGTGGTGTAGGTGGGCACCGTGCCCTTCAGGAAAGGATCGAAGGGGATGCGCGCCGCCGATGGATCGGGGTCCGCGGCGGTGAAGGTGCCGTCATAGACGCTGGCGATCCGCCCCTGCCCGCGCAGCAGCTCCCGGGCGAAGACATCGGTGGGGATTTCCCCGCGGAAACGGGTCACCAGTTCTTCCGGCAGGCCGATGGTCCGCGCCACCTCGGCGAAAAAGCCCTGCGCCTCGCCGGCCCGGCGGTAGTCCAACCCGGCCAGCCCGGTGAGGTAGCCGGTGAAGGCGTAACGCTCCGCCGCCGCAGCCGCCTGCTCCGGCGTGCCGGGAACCAGCCCGTTGGCGGCGGCGGAGGCGGCGTAGGAGGGCAGCCGCAGCGCCGGCACCAGCAGTCCGCCGCTGCCGCGGATGGTGGTGAAATCCACCACCGGCGAGACCATGATGAGCCCGTTGACCGCAATGCCCGTGTCGTCGATCAGCCGGTTCGCCATCTTTGCGATGCGGAAGCCGCCATAGCTTTCGCCCACCAGGAATTTCGGCGACTCCCAGCGCCCGTTGCGGGTCAGCCAGAGCCGGACGACCTCTGCCATGGCCCGGCTGTCGGCGTCGACCGACCAGAAGCGCTTGCCGGGGTCCTCGTCCCTTCGGCGTCCCTCCTCCTCCCGGCCGCCATCACGGTTACCATCCCGCTGGACTCCGCGGCTGTAGCCGGTGCCGACCGGATCGACGAAGACCAGGTCGGCGAAGGCCAGCCAACTGTCCGGATTGTCCAGCAGCGGGGCCGGCGGACGCGCCAGCGACCCGTCGTCGCCGAAGCCCACCACCTTCGGCCCCAGCGCCCCCAGATGCAGATAGGCCGAAGAGGCCCCCGGCCCGCCGTTGAACACGAAGGCCACGGGCCGCTGCCCGCGCGGCGCGCCGTCCAGCGTGTAGGAGACGGTGAAGACGCGGGCCGCCACCTCCTCGCGCGGGCCGTCGCGCAGGGGCAGGAACTCCGCCACCGCCGTGTAGGCGACCGGCCCGGACGGCAGCGGCAGCCGGTGCTGGGTCTCGCTGCGCTGGGCGTCGAACCCGCCGCCGGATCGTTCCGCCGGCTTCGGCGCGTCCTGCGCCTGTGCGGCGGGGAGCGGCAACAGGGCCAACGGCGCCATCAGGGCAAGCAGCGGCAAAAGATGGAAACGGCGGTTCATGGCGCATCCCGTCGGCTGTGTCGGCACAGGCTCCGCATATTGAGCCGCGCCCCTCGTCCGGCAAGGACAGCTCACAGGCTGGCGCCACTGTCGGCTTTCACGTCCGTGGCAATTTATCTCAACTCAAACCTTTGATATACTTACAGTCATGTTTATGATAACCAAATAGTTACCACTTTTAGCTGAGCCTGACCGATCATGGATAAGCCCGTCGAGAATTTCCAGGCTCTCGTCTGGAGCGACGACCTCACGTTGGGGGTCAAGGAAATCGACACGCAGCACAGGCGTTGGATCGAGCTGGTCCAGGCATTCCAGACCGCCGTCGCCGAAGGCCGTTCACAGGATGAGGTCTACCGCACGCTGGCCGAGGCGGTGATCTATACCGAAAATCATTTCGCCAGCGAACAGAAGGTGATGGAGAGGGCCGGCTATCCCTTCCTTGCCGACCATCTGATCCAGCATTCCCTGGCGTGGGAGCAGTTGCACGCCTTCACCACCGGCAACGTGCCGGAGGAGGACATCGCCGATTATCTGGCGACCTTCCTGCCGCAATGGCTGATGCTGCACATCAACTCCGCGGACCGCCAGTTCGCGCGCTGGCTGAAGGAGCGGGACTCCGCCCCGGTGGAACCGAGCGACGCCCAGCTTTCCGGCCGCGTCTTCCCAAACATCCCGGTTTGATACCGCGGATCAACGCTTCTGCGCGGATCGGGAGAGGCAGCCCTCGGGATCGCGGCGCCCTTTCCCCGAAGCGAACATGAAAAAAGGGGAGGTCCTCGGACCTCCCCTTTTCTACGCCATGCCGGGGATGGAACCGGCTGGCCTCAGCTGCAGCCCGTGGTGGAGCCGCAGGTGTCGCACTTCAGGCAGGTGCCGTTGCGGACAAGCGTCATGTTGCCGCACTCCCCGCACTGATCTCCCTCATAACCGCGGGCGCGGGCCTCGCGGATGCGGTCATAGCGCTGGTCGCTGGTGCTGCCGCCATAGGCCGTGCCGGTGGTGCCGCCGACCGGGGCCGTGCCGCCGGCATGGACCACCGCGGCGCCGACCGCCGGGCTGGTCACCACCGCCGCGTGGGCGGCGGAGGCCGTGGCCTGGGCCGCGCCGGTGGCGGCCAGGGCCGCCGCCGCGGAAGCCCGCTGGGTCTGCCCGCCGTTCAGGACGCGCAGATTGTTGCGGACATAGCCGGTGGACGCGACCTTGCGGACGATGTCCGACGGCTGGACCGCGCCGGTTTCCGGCAGGTCGCCCTGCTTGTCGCCGCTGCCGACCGTGAAGGGCACCAGATCCTCCGGCGTGGCGTGCGCCAGATCGGTGCGGCCCAGGTAGGAAATGGCGATCTCGCGGAAGATGTAGTCGATGACCGAGGTCGCCATCTTGATGGTGTCGTTGCCGGTCACCATGCCCGACGGCTCGAAGCGGGTGAACGTAAAGGCCTCCACGAACTCCTCCAGCGGCACGCCGTACTGGAGGCCGATGGACACCGCGATGGCGAAGTTGTTCATCAGCGAGCGGAAGGCGGCGCCTTCCTTGTGCATGTCGATGAAGATCTCGCCGATGCGGCCGTCCTCATACTCGCCGGTGCGCAGGTAGATCTTGTGGCCGCCGACGGTCGCCTTCTGGGTGTAGCCCTTGCGGCGGTGCGGCAGGCGCTCGCGCTCGGTGCGCTTGCGCTCGACGATGCGCTCGATGACCTTCTCGACGATGCGCTCGGAGACCATCTGGGTGCGCGCGGTGTTCGCCGCCTCGACGATCTCCTCGACCGCGTCCTCCTCGTCGTCCAGCAGGGCGGCGGAGAGCGGCTGGCTCAGCTTGGAGCCGTCGCGGTACAGCGCGTTGGCCTTCAGGCCCAGGCGCCAGGACAGCAGATAGGCGTCCTTGCACTCCTCCACCGTCGCCGTGTTCGGCATGTTGATGGTCTTGGAGATGGCGCCGGAGATGAAGGGCTGGGCCGCGGCCATCATGGTGATGTGCGATTCCCAGGACAGGAAGCGCTTGCCGATGCGGCCGCAGGGGTTGGCACAGTCGAACACCGGCAGATGCTCGTCCTTGAGGAAGGGCGCGCCCTCCAGCGTCATGGCGCCGCAGCAGAAGGTGTTCGCCGCCTCGAGCTCGGCCTTGGTGAAGCCCAGCGCGGTCAGCAGGTCGAAGCCCGGCGCGTCCATCTGCTCGGCGGGGATGCCCAGCGTGTTGACGATCACGTCGGCGCCGACCGTCCAGCGGTTGAAGGCGAACTTGATGTCGAAGGCGGTGGCGAGGTTGCCCTCCAGCTTCTCCAGCACCTCCGCCGGGAAGCCCTTGGCCGCCAGCGTCTCGTGGTTGACGCCCGGCGCGCCCTTCAGCGTGCCGTGGCCGACCGCGTAGCGCTCGATGGCGGCGATCTGGTCGGGGGTGTAGCCCAGAGTGGTCAGGGCCTCCGGCACCAGACGGTTGACGATCTTGAAATAGCCGCCGCCGGCCAGCTTCTTGAACTTCACCAGCGCGAAGTCCGGCTCGATGCCCGTGGTGTCGCAATCCATGACCAGACCGATGGTGCCGGTCGGGGCGACCACCGTGGCCTGGGCGTTGCGGAAGCCGTGCTGCTCGCCCAGTTCCAGCGCCATGTCCCAGGCGCGGACGGCGGCCAGCGCCAGTTCGGCGTCCGGGCACTCGTCGGCGACGAAGGGCACCGGGTTGACCGCCAGCGCCTCGTAGCCGTCCATCTCGCCATAGGCGGCGCGGCGGTGGTTGCGGATGACCCGCAGCATATGGTCGCGGTTCTGCTCATAGGCCGGGAAGGCGCCCAGCTCCTGCGCCATCTCGGCGGAGGTGGCGTAGGCGACGCCGGTCATCACCGCGGAGATGGCGGCGCAGTAGGCGCGGCCTTCCGCCGAGTCGTAGGACAGGCCCGACGCCATCAGCAGGCCGCCGAGGTTGGCGAAGCCCAGGCCCAGCGTGCGGAACTCATAGGAAAGCTGGGCGATCTCCTTGGACGGGAACTGCGCCATCAGCACGGAGATTTCCAGCACCATGGTCCACAGGCGGCAGGCGTGCTCGAACGCCTCGACGTCGAAGGACCCGTCCTTCAGACGGAACGACATCAGGTTCAGCGAGGCGAGGTTGCAGGCCGTGTCGTCGAGGAACATGTACTCCGAGCACGGGTTCGAGGCGTTGATGCGCCCCGAGGCCGGGCAGGTGTGCCAGTCGTTGATGGTGGTGTCGAACTGCACGCCCGGATCGGCGCAGGCCCAGGCGGCGTAGCCGACCTTCTCCCACAGGTCGCGGGCGCGGACGGTGCGGTGGACCGTGCCGTCGGTGCGGCGGATCAGGTTCCAGTCGTCGTCGTTCAGGACGGCCTGGATGAAGTCGTCGGAGACGCGCACCGAGTTGTTGGAGTTCTGGCCGGCCACCGTCAGGTAGGCTTCCGAATCCCAATCGGTGTTGTAGGTCTTGAACTCGATGCTGGTGAAGCCCTGCGCGGCGAACTGGATCACGCGCTGGACGTAGTTCTCCGGCACCTGCGCCTTGCGGGCGGCGACGACGGCCTTCTTCAGCTCCTTGTTGACCTTCGGGTCCTGGCCGGCCTGGGCCGCCGCCATGATGGCGGTCAGATGCTCGCGGCAGATCCTGGAGCCGGTGACGAGCGCGGCGACCTTCTGCTCCTCGGTCACCTTCCAGTCGATGTAGGCTTCGATGTCCGGATGGTCCATGTCCACCGTGACCATCTTGGCCGCACGGCGGGTGGTGCCGCCCGACTTGATGGCGCCCGCCGCGCGGTCGCCGATCTTCAGGAAGCTCATCAGGCCCGACGACTTGCCGCCGCCGGCCAGCTTCTCACCCTCGCCGCGCAGGCGGGAGAAGTTGGAGCCGGTGCCGGAGCCGTACTTGAACAGGCGCGCCTCGCGGACCCACAGGTCCATGATGCCGCCCTCGTTCACCAGATCGTCGGCGACGGACTGGATGAAGCAGGCGTGCGGCTGCGGATGCTCGTAGGCGGAGGCGGAGGAGGTCAGCAGGCCGGTCTTGAAATCGACGTAGAAGTGGCCCTGGCTGGGGCCGTCGATGCCGTAGGCCCAGTGCAGGCCGGTGTTGAACCACTGCGGGCTGTTCGGGGCCGCCATCTGGGCGGCCAGCATGAAGCGCATCTCGTCGAAGAAGGTGCGGGCGTCGGCCTCGGTGTCGAAATAGCCGCCCTTCCAGCCCCAATAGGTCCAGGTGCCCGCCAGTCGGTCGAACACCTGCTTGGCCGACTTCTCACCGGCGTAGCGCTTCTCCTTCGGGAGAGCGGCCAGCGCCGATTCGTCGGCGGTCTTGCGCCACAGCCAGGACGGAACGGTGTTCTCCTCCACCGCCTTCAGGGCGACCGGAACGCCGGCCTTGCGGAAATACTTCTGGGCCAGGATGTCGCTGGCGACCTGGCTGTAATTCTCGGGAACCTCGATGTCCGTCTGCTGGAAGACCACGGAGCCGTCGGGGTTTCGGATCTCGCTCGTCGTGCGGCGGAAGCCGAGAGCGGCGTAGGCATCCTGACCCTCTTTCGTGAACCGACGCTGGACCCGCATGGTGACTCGTGCTCCCTCTGTCTGGCGAACAGGGCGTCGCGCTCCGTGCGGCCAGCTCGCGCTGGATGACGAACGCAACACCCTGTATGTTGGTGCGCATCCTAGCCCCATCGGTGTGGGCAGGCAAGACCCGATCCCAAGATATAGTGTTTGACCTAGACTCGCCTTCTAGATATGGCGCGCTTCATATAACGGACCACCCCCCTGCCGGTTCCCGCGGAAAGCCGCCGAGCCCCTATATCTAGTCCTGCGGAGAAAGCCTCCGGCACCCGGTTTTCGTAGGGATTCCGTCATTTCCGTGGGGTCGCCGGGGCTGCCGGACCCCAGGATTCATGGGGGGCGAATCGGCGGTACGCCCTTCTTCCGGCCCTCGCCTTCTGCTCTGTGGACCGTCCCCCGCCGCGGGGCTCCGGGAAGCACCCCGAGTCGCCCCTTCATGTCACAGGCGGCCCGGCGTGACCTTTCCCGCGCCCCCCGGTTGGAAGGATCGGTTTCGTGGAAAGAGGAGACCTTCCATGCACAAGACCGTGATCGCGACCCTGTCCGCCCTGGCGCTGACGACCGGTGCCGCGGCGGCCCAGACCGGCACCGGCGGCTCCACCCAGGCCCCGAACTCCCAGGCCCCGAATTCGGTCATCATGGACCGGAGCGACACCTCCCGTCCGGCCACCCTGCCGGGCAGCGCCAGCGTCGAGCACCTGATGAACCGCACGGTGATCGGCGCCGATGGGGAAAAGGTCGGCAAGGTGACCGACGTGATCCTGGGTCCGGACGGCAACGCTCAGCTTCTGGTGATCCAGAGCGGCGGTTTCCTCGGCATCGGCGGCAAGGAGATCGCGGCGGACATCGCGCTGGCCGACGTCATGCCTGGCAACGGCCCCATCGCGATGCGGGAAATCACCCAGGCGAGCGTCCGCGACATGCCGGAATTCCAATACAGCGACAGCATGACCTCGCTGAACCGCGGCCCGAAGAACAGCGGCGGGAATCAGAACAAACAGTGAGGCCAGAACAAACAGCGAAGCACGGAATGGCCATGCCCCTCTCCCGCCCCGGGAGAGGGATGGTTGCGCCTTTACTCCACCACCCCGCGCTCGCGCAGGTAGGCGCCGACCTGCTTGTCGACGCCCAGAATGTGCCCCGACAGCCATTTGGCGAGGAAGCCCAACACGAAGCCCCCCTTCCCGCCGCCCGCGTCCAGCGCGTTGTTCACGTCGCGAAGCTGGCGGACGAAGCTGTCGTGCAGCGCCTTGTGGGCGTCACAGCCGGGATAGCCGTGCCGGCGCATCAGCGCCTCTTCCCGATCGAAATGGACGTCGGTGTAGTCGAGAAGCTCCGCCAGCGCGCCCCGGATCTCGCTGTCCGCTCGGCACTCGTTCACCGCGGTGAGAAGTTGGTTGAACAGCTCGAACAGGCGCTGATGGTCGGCGTCGATCACCGCGTGCCCGACCTCGAAGCCGTCCTGCCAGGCCATCATCTCCCAGCGTGGATCGGCCCGGCGCGAATCGACGAGGTTCGGCTTCATTGTTTTGGGCTGCGTTGTCATTAATTGCACGGCCCTTCCCATTCCAGGAAACAACCGTATAGGCCCCTTCCCGCCCGCAGCCCGAGGCGACAAACAGTCACACTTCCATCATGGATATGAGCCTGCCGCTCAGCTCACCCGCGCCAGCGGCAGGTTCACCAGCAGGTTCTGCGGCTTGAGGCGCAGCTTGCGGTCGGCGGTCATCGCCAGGGCCAGATAGACGGGCCGCCCGGCGAGATCGGCGCGCATGGCTGCGGGATCGGCGAACTCCAGCCGGAACAGGGACAGGATGCGGGCCAGCCGGTCCCCCCCCACCTCGGCCCCGTTGTAGAGGTCGTTCAGGATGGCGGTGGCCTCCCCGTCCAGGCCGACATGCCAGACCCAGCGCTCGTCGCTGATCCGCTGCACCGGCTGGATGGACACGGCCACCCCCAGGAAATGCTTCACCCAGCCTTCCAGCACACGGCACAGCGCGTCCAGCCCCGCCGCGGCAAAAGTCACGTCCAGCACCGTGTCGTGCCGGGAATCGCGCTCCCAATAGCGGGGATGGTTGGTCTCGTCCAGGATGTCCAGATCGACGGAGCGCGGGGCGGTTCCGGCCTCCACCACCAGACGGCCCAGGCTGCCGAAACCGCCGGTCGCGGCCAGCATCTCCACCGTCTCGCTGTCGGCCAGCCGGACACGCCCGTCCTCCACCGACACGGTCTGGGGCCGGAAGAACAGCTCCCCCGCCCGCGCCCGCAGGCCGGAAGGCGTGCCGTCCAGGATGCCGCGCAGGATCACATGGGCCATCTGGTCGATGAACAGGCCCGGCACGCCCCGCGCGTCCTCCCGGAACAGGCGGAGGTAGCAGCCCTCGACCGTGCCGGCGGCCAGAAGCCGGTCGCGGAAGCCCAGCCAGACCGCCCAATTCTCCCGCGCGTCGGGATCGGCCAGCGCGTCCACCATGCCCGGCGGGACGGGACGCGCGGGATCGTCCATCAGACCGGCGAACAGCGTGTGCTCGGTCTCGCAGGCGTCCTCGGGCGGGCGCATCTCGGGCCGCATCAGATAGGCGCGCAGGAAGTCCGGCGTGACCGCCAACCAGCCGTCGGCGTCGCGCGTCAGCAGATGGAAACCGGACTCTTTCCAGAAATCGGACATGGGATGCAGACCCTTGGGCGTGAACTTGAGCGTGAACTTCGGCGTGAAACGTCTCTCATGTGGGCGCGTGAAGGCCCGCGCCAAGGACCTACCACAGCAGCGCTTACAGATGCACGGAGGCCAGGAAGGCGTCGATGTCCGCCCACACCCGGTCACGGACGGCGTCCCGCTCCATCAGCAGTTCGTGCTTAGCCTCGGGGTACTCCTTCAGCACGGCGTTGCCCAGCCGGGCTGCGGCCAGCCGGTGCGACTCCGAACGGACGATGGCGTCGGCGGGGGTGCTCAGCAGCAGGATGGGGGTGGTCACCCGCTCCAGCGGCGCCGTGAACCGGATGTGGTCGGACGCAAGAAGCGCCGCCCGCACCCAGCCGAAACTGACCCCGCCCACCCGCAGTTCGGGCCGGTCGCGGAAGGCGTCGTGAAAGGCGGCGTAGCGGCGGGGGTCGGAGGTGATCGGGTTGGCCGGGGTGAACAGCCCCTCCACCGGGTCGTAATCGTGCTGGCCGAAGGCGTAGTCGGCGGCCCGCCCGCGGGCGCAAAACCGTTCGGCCAGCCAGACCGCCATGCGGCGCGGCACCGGGCCGGTGAAGATGTCGAACATGGGCGCCGTCAACACCGCGGCGTCGCACAAGGCGGAGTCGCGCAACAGCGCCATCAGGGCGACCAGCCCGCCCATGCTGTGGGCGAGCAGCAGCAGCGGCCCGTCCTGCCGCGGCCTGACCAGTTGCTCCACCACCGTCTCCAGATCGCCGGTCAGCGTGTCGAAGCTGTCGAGATGATGAATCTGCCGGTTGGGCAGGGGCCGGTCCGACAGGCCCTGGTTGCGCCAGTCGAAGCCGAAGACCTGGAAGCCGCGGGCCAGCAGTTCCCCGGCCGTCTCCGTGTATTTCTCGATGAACTCCGCCCGCCCGGTCAGCAGCAGCGCGGTGCCGCGCGGCGGGATGGCGGACGCCGGCCAATGGGCGGTGCGCAGCCGCGTTCCGTCCCCCATCGTCAGCCAGCCGAACCGCGGCTCCACACCCAGATCCGCCACGGTTACGGCCATTCCTGCGCTCTCCTTCGTCGGTCGGTCGATTGAAGCATCAACGGGCCGGGCGGATCCAGCCCGCGGCATGGAACCGGCCATCCGATGGAACCCCTTTCCTTCCGAGGATGTTGTCCATGTCCGTTGGGAGGTCCATGCGAATGCACTCTGCGCGTACCCTGTCTGCGGCGCTCTGCGCCCTTTCCCTGTCCCTGTTCCCCATGGCCGCCGCCCAGGCGCAGCCGTCCTCAAAAGTCCAGGGCTCCAAAGACGCATCGGTCCCCCCACTCGCCGTGGAGCGGGCCGGAAACGGCGAGCCGGTCATCGTCCATAAGGGCGAGGCGTCCTTCTACGGCGGCTCGTTCCACGGCAGGAAGACGGCCAGCGGCGAACGGTTCGACGAGAACAAGCCGACCGCCGCCTCGCGCGCGCTGCCGCTGGGCAGCAAGGTCACCGTGACCAACCAGGGCAACGGCAAGAGCGTCGAGGTCATCGTCAACGACCGCGGCCCCTATGTGGACGGGCGGGTCATCGACCTGTCCACGATGGCCGCCCGGCAGCTCGACATGATCGAGGAGGGCGTGGCCCCGGTCCGAGTCGAGGCCAAGCCGTCCGAACAGCCGACCGAAGCCGTGAAGGAACAGATCGAGGCCAAGGCCGGGAAGGCCGGCAAGACCCAGGTTGCCGAAAAGCCGCCTGCCGGAAAGCCACATGCTGAAAGGAAAAACGGGGAAGCCCTGTCCGGCGCGTCCGGTGTCGATCAGCAGACCGGCTCCGGATCGGATCGTTAAACTCAGGCCCGCGGCGTGCGCAAGGCTCTCCCGGCGCGCTGGCCGCGGTCGAGGGCCGCCAGCAGCGCACCCAGCCCGCCCGACGCCGCGTGGCGCGACCACAGGAAGGGGCGTAGCATGTTACGGACGCCGAAGCCGTGCACATGCACCGTGCGGCGCCCCAGCGCCTGCAAGCCTTCCTGCGCCACGTCCATCGGATCGGCAGCCCCCGGCAGCGCGTTCAGGGCGAAGCCGGCCCGCTTGCCGAAGGCCGTGCGGGTGGCGCCGGGACACAGCACCAGCACATCCACCGGCTTGCGCCTCAGTTCCGCCGCCAGCGCCTCGCCATAGGCCAGGATGAAGCTCTTGCTGGCGCAGTAGGTGCCCAGGAACGGCACCGGCTGGAAGGCCGCCGTGCTGGACAGCAGGATCAGCCCGGCGCGCCGCCCGTCGCGGGCCGCCCGGTCGATCATGCCGGGCAGCAGCGCGCGGGTCAGCACCGTGGTCGCCACCACATTCAGTTCCACCGTCGCCCGCTCCGCCTCCGGCGTGTTGTCGAGCACCGGCCCGAAGGCGCCGGCCCCGGCATTGTTGATGAGCAGGTCGATCTCCAGCGTCCCGGCCTTCTGAATCAGGGCGTTCCGCCCCTCGTCGGTGGTCAGGTCGGCGGCCAGCACCTCCACCCGGCGCCCGGCGGTCTCCAGTTCCGCCTTGGCGGCGGTCAGGGCCTCGGCGTTGCGGGCGGTCAGCAGAAGACCGGTGTCGGTGGGAAGGGCACGGGCGAAACCGGCGCCGATGCCGGAGGTGCCGCCGGTGACCAGCGCGAAGCGGTGGGGCATGGGTCGGGTTCCGTCGCTGCTCGGAGGATCAGAGGTGACGGTTGTCCGCGAAGGCGGGAAGTCAAGCCGCCACGCCCCGAACCGCATGCACCCCGCAGCGCAGCACGCCCTTTTGTCTGTACACGAATTAACTGGACCCGATCCGGTCCTTTACTGTCACGGAATGGAAATCGCCGCCACGGAGGAAATAGGCGGCGCACCGCGACTGGCCTCTTCTTTCGGAGGAGGTTAGAGATTTTTTCACCTTTTCGGGCGACTCGTGTTGTCACACGCGGTTGCGGTGCATATATCGCGCCGCACCATACGTGTTGCCGCGCCGCTTCGTCGGTGCTTGATGAAAAGGAACCGCGTTATGGATGATGTTCGCCAGGTCGTGAAGGACAACGAGGGCCACTGCATCGAGGATCTTTCCGTCGGCATGACGGCGTCCTTTTCGAAGACGGTCACCGAGGCGGACATCGTGCTGTTCGCCGGCATCTCCGGCGACACCAACCCGGTCCACCTGAACCAGGAATACGCCAGCGGCACCATGTTCCAGGGCCGCATCGCCCACGGCATGCTGAGCGTCAGCTTCATCTCCGCCGTTCTGGGCACCAAGCTGCCGGGTCCGGGCGCCATCTACATGAGCCAGACCCTGAAGTTCAAGGCGCCGGTCCGCGCCGGCGACACGGTGACCGCCCGCGCCACCGTGACCGAGCTGTTCCCGGAAAAGCGCCGCGCCGTCGTCCGCACGGTCTGCACCGTGGGCGAGACGGTGGTGATCGAGGGCGAGGCCATGCTGATGGTCCCCTCCCGCGGCTGACCGGGCTCCGGTCACGCCTTCAGCAACCGAAATGTCTTGCCGGTCGCCGGTGCGTAGACCACGCGCCGGCTCCGGTCTATATAAGACGCCCATGGCCTGGCCCGCCCGATGGCGGGCCGCCATCGTTTCCGGGGGCCGTCCGCGCCCCGCAGACCATCAGGGCGTGCACGTATGCGATTGTTCCGACACACCGCCAACCTGCCGGAGGACGCCCGCGGGGCCGTCACCGCCCTGGGCAACTTCGACGGGGTGCACCGCGGCCATCAGGCGGTGATCGCCACCGCCCAGCGGATCGCCCGCGATCTCGGCGCGCCCTCGGCGGTGATGACCTTCGAGCCTCATCCCCGCTCCGTCTTCCGCCCGGACGACGCCCCCTTCCGCCTGTCGCCCTTCCGCGTCAAGGCCCGCCACGTCGAGGCCATGGGGGTGGACTTGATGTTCGTCTGCCATTTCGACGAGAGTTTCCTGCACAAGACCGCCGACGCCTTCATCCGGGAGGATCTGGTGGCCGGGCTGGGCGTGCGGCACGTCGTCTGCGGCTACGACTTCCTGTTCGGCCACGGGCGCGGCGGCGATCCCACCCTGCTGCGGCAGGCCGGTGCCGCGAACGGCTTCGCGGTGACGGAGGTCGGGCCGGTGTCCGACGATGCCGGCGGCGTCTACTCCTCCACCCGCGTGCGCGACGCGCTGATCGCCGGCAACCCGCGCGAGGCGGCCCGGCTGCTCGGCTCCCCCTGGGAGATCGAGGGGCGCGTGGAGCATGGCGACCATAAGGGCCGCACCATCGGCTTCCCCACAGCCAACGTGGAACTGGCCGACTATCTGCGCCCCGCCTTCGGCGTCTACGCGGTGCGGACCGGCGTGGACCATGGGGCGGGCACCGTCTGGCGCGACGGCGTGGCCAACCTGGGCCGCCGCCCGACCGTGGGCGGGACGGTGGAGCGGCTGGAGACCCATCTGTTCGACTTTGACGGCGACCTGTACGGCCAGCACCTGCGCGTGCAGCTCATCGAGTTCCTGAGGCCGGAGCGCAAATTCGGCAGTTTCGGCGAGCTGAAGGACCAGATCGTGCAGGACGCCGCCGCAGCCCGCGCCGTGCTGTCAGCGACGGAGGAGTGAGCATTGCGATTCGCACGCCGGGGGGCTACACACGGGGCAGTTTGAGCCTCCCTGGGAGCCGTTAGGCCATGACCACCGCCGCTTTGCCCGCCCCGACCAATGGCGATCGGGCGACCATCGCCGCCACCGCCGCGAAGATCCTGCTGGAAATCAAGGCGCTGCATTTCAACGCCGAGACGCCCTTCATCTTCACCTCCGGCTGGGCGAGCCCGGTCTACACCGACTGCCGGCGCATCGTGTCCTTCCCGCGCGCCCGCAAGGCGCTGATGGACTTCGCCGTCCAGACCATCGAGCGCGAGATCGGCTACGAGAGCATCGACGCGGTGGCCGGCGGCGAGACGGCGGGCATCCCCTTCGCGGCCTGGATCGCGGAGCGGCTGGAACTGCCCATGCAGTATGTCCGCAAGAAGCCGAAGGGCTTCGGGCGCAACGCCCAGATCGAGGGCGTGCTGACCGAGGGGCAGCGGGTCATCCTGGTCGAGGACCTCGCCACCGACGGCAAGAGCAAGGAGAACTTCGTCACGGCGCTGCGCAACGGCGGCGCCACGGTGACCGACAGCTTCGTGATCTTCCATTACGGCATCTTCCCGCAGTCGAAGACCAACATGGACAAGATCGGCGTCCGCCTGCACGAGTTGTGCACCTGGTGGGACGTGCTGAAGGTCGCCCGCGAGAACCGGTATTTCGACGAGAATACCCTGACGGAAGTCGAGAAGTTCCTGAACGATCCGGTCGGCTGGTCCGCCGCCCACGGCGGCAAGTCCAGCTTCGACTGAGGCGGCACGGAGGCGCCGCGCCTTGACCGCACCGCCCACACCGCTAATATCCCGCGCCATGGCGTATTCGGCGTGGGGCATGGCGCGCATGGCGCGAATTACCAACCCGGCTTCCTGAGGGGGGCCGGGACCGCCTCGTCTGCGTGTGTCGGGGGCCTGTCCGCCGCCGCCCGACGGTTCTGCTTCAGGTTCAGGAAATCCCCCACATGACCCGCGACTACAAGTCCACCGTCTTTCTGCCCCGCACCGACTTCCCCATGCGCGGCGGCCTGCCCGACAAGGAGCCGGAACTGCTGAACCGCTGGGAGGCGATGGGCCTCTTCCAGAAGTTGCGCGACACCGCGAAGGGCCGCGAGAAGTTCATCCTCCACGACGGCCCGCCCTACGCCAACGGCAACATCCACATCGGCCACGCCGTCAACAAGGTGCTGAAGGACGTGATCGTCCGTTCGCGCCAGATGGAGGGCTACGACTCCAACTATGTCCCCGGCTGGGACTGCCACGGCCTGCCCATCGAGTGGAAGATCGAGGAGAAGTACCGGGCCGAGGGCAAGGACAAGGACGAGGTTCCGCTCAATCAGTTCCGCGCCGAGTGCCGCCAGTTCGCCCAGCATTGGGTGAACGTGCAGGCCGGCGAGTTCCGCCGCCTGGGCGTCGAAGGCAATTGGGCCGATCCCTACCTGACCATGACGCTGCCCGCCGAGGCGCAGATCGTCCGCGAGATCCACAAGTTCGCCATGAACGGCGGCCTCTACAAGGGCGCCAAGCCGGTCATGTGGTCGGTGGTGGAGAAGACCGCGCTGGCCGAGGCGGAGATCGAGTACCACGACCACACCTCCACCACCGTCTTCGCGCGCTTCGCCATCTGGGGCTCGCCGGCGCCGGAGGTTGACGACGCCAACATCGTCATCTGGACGACCACCCCCTGGACCCTGCCGGGCAACCGCGCCATCGCCTTCGGCAAGGACATCGAATACGCGGTCTACAAGGTGCTGGAGGTCGAGGAGGGCAGCCTCGCCGAAGTCGGCGAGCGTCTCGTCCTGTCCACGGCGCTGGCCGAGAGCGTCTTCAAGGAAACCAAGATCAAGGACGCGCGGCTGCTGCACCGCTTCCCCGGATCGCGTCTGGCCGGCGGCTACTGCCACCACCCGCTGACCCGCAGCGGCTATGACTTCAAGGTGCCGCTGCTGGCCGGCGATTTCGTGACGACCGACGCCGGTACCGGCTTCGTCCACATCGCGCCGGGCCACGGCGAGGACGACTTCCACCTGGGGCAGGCCAACGGCATCGAGGTGCCGCAGACGGTCGGCGAGGACGGGCGCTATTACGACCATGTGCCGCTGTTCGCGGGCCTGCGCGTCTACACCGCCGAAGGCAAGCCGGGCGAGGCCAACGGCGCCGTCCTGAAGGCCTTCCAGGAGGCCGGGGCGCTGCTCGCCAAGGGGCGGATCAAGCACAGCTACCCGCATTCCTGGCGGTCGAAGGCCCCGCTGATCTTCCGCACCACGCCGCAGTGGTTCATCTCCATGGAGACGAACGATCTGCGCAAGACCGCCCTCCAGGCCATCTCCGACACCAAGTGGTTCCCGGCCCAGGGCGAGAACCGCATCCGCGCGATGATCGAGCAGCGCCCGGACTGGTGCATCAGCCGCCAGCGCGCCTGGGGCGTGCCGATCGCCCTGTTCGTCAGCAAGCAGACCGGCGAGATCCTGCGCGACGCCGAGGTGTTCGCCCGCATCGCCGACATCTTCGAGAAGGAAGGCTCCGACGCGTGGTTCGCCCGCCCGGCGCAGGACTTCCTCGGCAACGCCTACCGCGCCGACGAATACGAGCAGGTCAAGGACATCGTGGACGTGTGGTTCGAGTCCGGCTCGACCCACGCCTTCGTGCTGGAGCAGCGGCCCGAGCTGAAGTGGCCGGCGTCCCTCTATCTTGAGGGGTCCGACCAGCACCGCGGCTGGTTCCACTCCTCCCTGCTGGAAAGCTGCGGCACGCGGGGCCGCGCGCCCTACGACGCGGTTCTGACGCACGGCTTCACGCTGGACGAGCAGGGCCGCAAGATGTCCAAGTCGCTGGGCAACGTGGTCGCCCCGCAGGAGATCTGCGGCAAGTACGGCGCCGACATCCTGCGCCTCTGGGTGGTCAGCACCGACTACACCGAGGACCAGCGCATCGGGCCGGAGATCATCAAGTATCAGGCCGACCACTACCGCCGCCTGCGCAACACGCTGCGCTACATCCTGGGCGCGCTCGCCGACTACACCCCGGCGGAGCGCATCGCCGTGGCGGAGATGCCGGAACTGGAGCGCTGGGTCCTTCACCGCCTGTCGGAGCTGGACGCGCTGGTCCGCGCGAAGATCGACGTCTACGACTTCCACGACCTGTCGGTGGCGATCCACAATTTCTGCGCCGTGGAGCTGTCGGCCTTCTACTTCGACGTCCGCAAGGACAGCCTCTACTGCGACGCGCCGGATTCGGTCCGCCGCCGTTCGGTCCGCACGGTGATGGAGCATCTGCTCTCCACCCTGACCGCGTGGCTGGCCCCGATCCTCTGCTTCACGGCGGAGGAGGCGTGGCTCGCCCGTCCGCAGGGGCTGACCGGCACCGAGGGCTGGAACGAGGAGAGCGTCCATCTGCGCGTCTTCCCGGCCATCCCGGCGGAGTGGCGCGACGACTCGCTGGCCGCCAGGTGGGAGGCCATCCGCAACGTCCGCCGCGTCGTCACCGGTGCCCTGGAACTGGAGCGCGCCAACAAGAAGATCGGCTCGTCGCTTCAGGCCAACCCTACCGTCCTCGTGGACGCGGCGACCAAGGCCCTGCTGGACGGCGTGGACTTCGCCGAAATCTGCATCACCTCGCAGATCACGGTGGCGGAGGGCATGGCTCCCGAGGGCGCCTTCACCCTGTCCGACGTGGCCGGCATCGCCGTGGTGCCCGGCCTCGCCGAGGGCGGCAAGTGCGAGCGCTGCTGGAAAATCCTGCCGGAGGTCGGCACGGACGCCGCGCACCCGACGCTGTGCCTCCGTTGCGCCGAAGCCGTGGGCACGGAACCGTCGTTCTGACGCGCACAAGGCCCCCTCCCCATCCCTCCCCCGCGTCGCGGGAGTGGGAGCTTGATCCCCTCCCTCGCCAAATGCGGGGGAGGGTTAGGGAGGGGGTCCGGACGCCTTCCACTCTTCGGAGCCTTTCATGAGCAGCCTCTCCACGTCCGGCACCCGCAGCCACACGGTCTTCGGCCTGATCGTCGCCGCGGTGGTGGTGGTCCTCGACCAGCTCAGCAAGTGGTGGATTCTCGACGTGGTCATGCAGCCCTATCCACGGGTCGTCGAGGTCACGCCCTTCTTCAATCTGGTGATGGCCTGGAACACCGGCGTCAGCTTCGGCACCTTCGGAAGCTCCCACGCCTTCATGCCCTACGTGCTGAGCGCCGTGGCCATCGCCATCGTGGTGGCGCTGCTGCTGTGGCTGCGGCAGGCGGACCGGCGCTATCTCGCGCTGGCGCTGGGCATGGTCATCGGCGGGGCCATCGGCAATGTGATCGATCGGTTCCTCTACGGGGCCGTCGCCGATTTCCTCGATTTTCATGTCGGGGGGTGGCATTTCTGGGCTTTCAACGTCGCGGACGGCGGAATCAGCGTCGGTGTGGCGCTTCTGGTGCTGGATGGGCTGTTCGCGGGCCGAGAAAAGTCGTAATAGTTCATGCGACCGAGCCGCTATAAGGGACGCGGCCTGACTGACGACGGGACTTGAACGTGACCATGCTTTCCTCCGCCTCCTCCATCGCGCGGCGCTCCATCCGTTCCCTGGGGCGGGGTCCGCTGCTGGGCTTGGCGCTCGTCGCGCTGGCGCTCACCGGATGCTCCGACGTCCGCCGCTCCATCGGCCTCGACCGCACGAGCCCGGACGAGTTCACGGTCGTGTCCCGCGCGCCGCTGACCCTGCCGCCGAGCCTGACCCGCCTGCCGGAACCGCGCCCCGGTGCGCCGCGTCCGCAGGATTCCACCTCCGCCGCGGTGGCCGCCACGATCTTCGGCGGTTCCTCCCGCGCGGCCGCAACGGGCGGCGCGACGGTGGGCGAAGCGGCCCTGATCGCCCAGGCCGGCGCCAAGGGCGGCATCGAGCCGGGCATCCGCAACAAGGTCGATCAGGAGACGACCCAGCTCGTCGTCGCGGACAAGAGCTGGATCGACTCCCTGCTGTTCTGGCAGACGCAGGAGCAGCCCTACGAGATCGTCGATCCGAAGAAGGAAAGCCAGCGCCTGCGCGAGGCCCAGGCCACCGGCAAGGCGCTGAACGACGGCGCCGTCCCGACCGTCGTGCGCAAGCGCAAGGCGCCGCTGGAAGGGCTGTTCTAAGCCGGTTTCAGGGCACTGATTTCAGGGCATTGTTACGGGCGCTTCGCGGCACCAGTATTAGGGGGCGCTCCCAGCCGGGGGCGCCCCTTTTTGCATCCCGCCGCTCATCGCATCACATCAACGAGAGGCCCATGCTCCCCGACGGCCCCACCGCTCCGCCACCCCGGAAACGCCACTGGCGCCAGCTTGCCGCCGCCGGGTTCCTGGCCTTCGCCCTGGCCGGCGCCACCCCCGCCTTCGCCGCCGAGAAGGGCGTCTTCTTTCCGGAGACCTTCACCCTGTCCAACGGCATGCAGGTCGTGGTGGTGACCAACCAGCGCGTGCCGGTGGTCACCCACATGGTCTGGTACAAGGTGGGCGCGGCGGACGAACCGCGCGGCGATTCGGGCGTGGCGCATTTCCTGGAACATCTGATGTTCAAGGGGACGGAGGAGATTCCGCCCGGCGCCTTCTCCCGCATCGTCGCGAAGAACGGCGGGCGCGACAACGCCTTCACCTCCTGGGACTACACGGCTTATTTCCAGAATGTGGCGCGCGACCGGCTGGAACTGGTGATGAAGATGGAGGCCGACCGCATGTCGAACCTCCGCCTCACCGATCAGGTGGTCTATCCGGAGCGCGACGTCATCATCGAGGAGCGCCGCCAGCGCATCGAGAACGAGCCCGCCGACCGCATCGGCGAGCAGATCAACGCCACCCTCTACGTCCATCATCCCTACGGCATCCCGATCATCGGCTGGCCGCAGGAGATCGCCGCCCTGACGCGGGAGGAGGCGGAGTCCTTCTACAAAAACTGGTACGCCCCGAACAACGCGGTGCTGGTGGTGTCCGGCGACATCACCGCGGAGGAGCTGAAGCCGCTGGCCGAGAAATATTACGGCAGCATCCCCGCCCGCGCCGTGCCCGAGCGCAAGCGTGTGCAGGAACCGCCCATCGGCGCCGCCCGACGGGTGATCCTGCGCGACGACGAGGTGCGGCAGCCCTCCATCCGCCGAAGCTGGCTCGCCCCCTCCTACCGCACCGACAAGGAGGGCCACGCCTACCCGCTCCAGGTCCTTTCGGAGATCATGAGCGGCGGCCCGACCTCGCGCCTGTACCGCAGCCTCGTCGTGGACCAGCGCATCGCCACCTCGGCCTGGCTGGGCTACAGCCCGTCGGCCTGGGACATCACCTCCCTCGCCGCGGGCGCCTCCCCCGCGCCCGGCGTCCCCATGGACAAGCTGGAAGCGGCTCTGGAGGCCGAAATCCGGAAGGTCGTCGAGAAGGGCGTGACGGAGGAGGAGGTGGCCACCGCCAAGAAGCGCATGCTGGCCGAGGCCGCCTACGCCCGCGACAGCCTGACCGGCCCGGCCCAGACGCTGGGTGCCGCCATCGCCACCGGCCAGACCATCGACGACGTTGAGAACTGGCCCGTACGCATCGATGCGGTGACCGCCGAACAGGTCAACGCCGCCGCCCGCGCCGTTCTGGGCAAGACCAACCACGTCACCGGCCTTCTGCTGCCGCTTCAGGACAAGGGAAGCTGAGATGTTCGCCATTCCCAAGCGCGTCTTCGGCGCCTGCCTTTTCCTTTTCGTCTTCGCCTTCATCACCCCCGCTTCCGCCATCGAGATCAAGCGGGTGGTCAGCCCCGGCGGGATCGAGGCGTGGTTGGTCGAGGACCACAAGGTTCCCATCATCGCCCTGGAATGGGCCTTCGAAGGGGCCGGCGCGTCCGACCCCAAGGGCAAGGAGGGGCTCGCCAACCTCGCCGCCCGCACGCTGGACGAGGGCGCCGGCCCCTATGACAGCCAGACCTTCGCCGCGCGGCTTCAGGACAACGCCATCGCGCTGGGCTTCGACGCCGGGCGCGACGCCTTCGGCGGCAGCCTGCGCACGCTCAGCGACCGCCGCGACGAGGCGTTCGAGCTGACCCGCCTGTCACTGACCGAACCGCGCTTCGACGCCGAGGCGGTGGAGCGCATGCGCGCCGCGATCCTGTCCAGCCTGCGGCGCGATCAGGCCGATCCCAATTACGTCGCGCGGCGGCTGTTCTACACCACCGCCTATCCCGACCATCCCTATGGCGACGAGATCCGCGGCACGCCGGAGTCGCTGCCGGCCATCACGCCGGACGACCTGCGCGCCTTCGTGAAGGCCGGATTCGGGCGCGACCGTCTGGTCGTCGCCGCGGCGGGCGACATCACGCCGGAGGATCTGGGCCGCGCGCTCGACCAAGTGTTCGGCGCCCTGCCCGCCACCTCCGAAACCCCCGCCATCCCCAATGTGGAACCGAAGGGGCTGGGCGAAACGCTGGTCGCCACCCGCCCGAGCGCGCAGACCGTCATGCTGATGGGGCAACCGGGGCTGAAGCGCTCCGACCCCGACTGGTACGCGGCGATGGTGATGAACCATATCCTAGGCGGCGGCGGTTTCGGCTCCCGGTTGATGGAGGAGGTGCGGGAGAAGCGCGGCCTCAGTTACGGCGTCTACAGCTACCTGATCCCGCTCGACCATTCCGCCCTGGTCATGGCCGGCGGCAACACGGTGAACGCCAAGGCCGGTCAGGCGCTGGACATCATGCGCGCCGAATGGAAGCGCATGGCCGAACAGGGCGTGACGGAGCAGGAACTGGCCGACGCCAAGACCTACCTCACCGGCAGTTTCCCGCTCCAGCTCAGCAGCACGCAGGCCATCGCGCGCACCCTGCTTCAGATCCGGCGCGACCGGCTGGGCATCGACTATCTGAACCGCCGCGACGCGCTGATCAACGGCGTCACCCAGGCGGACGTGCAGCGGGTGGCGCAGCGGCTGCTCCATCCCGACCGGCTGCTGACCGTTCTGGTGGGCCGCCCGGAGGGGGTGACCGCGACGCGGACGATCGACGGGGGAAGCTGAGGAAGGTTCCTGCGCCGGCCCTCTATCCCTTTGTGCGCGATCGATGCGCTGCTTTGGCGCGTACCCGCCGGACATCGAACGGTGGTACGCTCCGCGCACGCGAGAAGGAGGCAAGATTCCAATGTCAGCGCTCACCCGTTCGCCCGCCTGGGAAGCCCTGGCCCGCCACCGCCAGGACGTGTCGGCCCTCCACATGCGAGACCTGTTCGCGGCCGACGCCGACCGCTTCAACCGCTTCTCGCTGGAAGCCTGCGGCCTGCTGTTCGATTATTCGAAGAATCGCATCACCGCGGACACGCGGAGCCTGCTGCTCGACCTCGCCCGCCAGCAGGGGGTGGAGGACTGGCGCGACCGCATGTTCGCCGGGGAGCGGATCAACATCACCGAGGACCGCGCCGTCCTGCACACGGCGCTGCGCAACCGCTCCAACCGCCCCGTACTGGTGGACGGCCAGGACGTGATGCCGGAGGTGAACGCCGTCCTGCACCGCATGGAGCGCTTCGTCCGGCAGGTCCGCGACGGCGCCTGGACCGGCTACACCGGCCACCCGATCACCGACGTTGTGAACATCGGCATCGGCGGGTCCGACCTCGGCCCGGCGATGGTGACGGAGGCGCTGACCCCCTACCTGCACCCGCAGATCGGTGTGCATTTCGTCTCCAATGTGGACGGCACCCACATCTGCGAGACTCTGGAATGGCTGGACCCGGAGACGACCCTGTTCGTCATCTCGTCCAAGACCTTCACCACCCAGGAGACGCTGACCAACGCCCACACCGCCCGGCGCTGGTTCCTGGAGAGTGCCGGCGATCCGGCCCACATCGCCCGGCATTTTGTCGCCGTCTCCACCAACGAGGCGGAGGTGCGCAAGTTCGGCATCGACCCGGCGAACATGTTCGGCTTCTGGGATTGGGTCGGCGGGCGCTATTCCCTGTGGTCGGCCATCGGCCTGACCATCGCGCTCGGCATCGGCATGGACCGCTTCACCGATCTGCTGGCCGGCGCCCACGCCATGGACGAGCATTTCCGCACCGCGCCGCTGGACCGCAACATGCCGGTGCTGATGGCGATGCTGGGCGTCTGGTACGTGAATTTCTGGGGCGCCAGGTCCCACGCCGTGCTTCCCTACGACCAGTATCTGCACCGCTTCCCCGCCTATCTCCAGCAGTTGGACATGGAAAGCAACGGCAAGTCGGTGGACCGGCAGGGCGAGCGGGTGGACTACGCCACCGGGCCGGTGGTCTTCGGCGAGCCCGGCACCAACGGGCAGCACGCTTTCTACCAGCTCATCCACCAAGGGACGGAACTGGTCCCCGCCGACTTCCTGGCCCCGGTGGAGACGCACAACCCCATCGGCGACCATCACCGCATCCTGCTGTCGAACTTCTTCGCCCAGCCGGAAGCCCTGATGCGCGGCAAGACCGCCGACGAGGTGCGCGCCGAGATGGCCAAGTCCGGCAAGCCGGCGGAAGCCATCGAGCCGCTGGTCCCCCACCGCGTGTTCGAGGGCAACAAGCCGTCCAACAGCATCCTGTTCAAGAAGCTGGACCCCCACACGCTGGGCGCCCTGATCGCGCTGTACGAGCACAAGGTGTTCGTCCAGGGCATCGTGTGGAACATCAACAGCTTCGACCAATGGGGCGTGGAACTCGGCAAGCAGCTTGCCGGCAAGATCCTGCCCGAACTCCAGAACGGCCCGACCGCCGCTCTGGGGCACGACAGTTCGACCAACGGGCTGATCGGCTGGTACCGGAAGCACCGCTGAGACACCGCTCCCCCGCCCCGGTTGGGGGGGGGCTTCCTTTCCAAACCGCAACTCCGGCGTGAAGTGACCCGGGTTGGATGAATCGGCATGCCCCGAGTGGCCGGATGCCGAGCGGCGCCATGGCGTGCGGCGACCGCAAAACGAAGTCAAGTGACGGCGCCGGTTCAATGCAAAAGAGCCTCTAAAGCCCTCATCCTCCGCCTTCTTTTCAATCCATTCCGGAGCAAATCACCGTCGAATCACTTACCGATCCATGTCAGCAATCGCTTTAGTTGCAACAACTATTGCGGCCGGGAGAACGTCATCGCGGAAGCCTCCAGCATTCATGGGCGGACGCAATCATCTCCGACCTCACGACAACTGGAGCGGACAATGGCGAGTGTGAAGCTTGCGGAAATCGATTTCGCCGCCGGTCTGAAGACGAAGCATCTCAAGCTTCCGGTGATGAAGGCCACCGTTGAACTGAAGGACATCCCAAAGGATCTTCAGAAGGCCGTGGACAAGGACAAGCTGATCATTCAGCACCTGATCATGGCCGCCTACGAAAGCCTGAACGAATCCAAGAAGGAAATCCAGGAGGCGATCCGGGATTTCGACGCCAACCTCGCCAAGAAGCCGCCGACCAGCGAAAAGGAAGTGGCCGAGCGGGAAAAAACGATCAACCTCCTCTGCAAGCAGATGACCGAAGCCCATGGCACCCAGGCCGTTAAGGCCGTGGAAAAGGCTTGGGCGAATTTCACCAGCAAAAAGAAAGAACTGTCGAAGTTCAAGCTGCAGTTCGCCATCAAGATGGTGCAGGGGACGATCAGCACTCTGGCCGGAGCGTTCTCCGTCGCCGTCAATGTCGCCGGCGCGGCCCTCACGGCGGGCGCGGCCACGCCCGTGGCGATCATCGGCATCTGCACGACCATCGCCAGCATGGCCAAGACGATCGCCTCCATGTCTATGGAAATCTACACTTACGCCCGCGACATCGAAAAGGCGGAAGCCGAAATCCGCGAAACCGACGACACGCTGGCGAAAGCCTACAGCGACGGCAAGCTGAACTTCAGCGCGGGCGCGCGCGAAGTGGCGGCGATCCTCGGCGTGCCCTTCATCAAATCGGTCACCGGCATGGGTGACCTCCTGAAGGAGTTCCGCGCCAAGACCGCTAATATCGACAAGGATTCCCAGAAATTCTATGACCGCGCAAAAAAGCTGATGGCTCAGATCGAGAAGTTGGAGAAGGAGAAGCTTTCAAAGGAAGGCGCCGCTCTGGTCAAGATTCTCGGCGAGAAGACGACCGTCACGCTCGATAAAATTCATGAATTGCAGGCGCGCGCGGCCACAAAGGACGCCTTCTACGAGGACATGTCCCAGCACCTTCACTGCTATCAGAAACTGCGCGGCGAGCCTCTGCGCAAGGTCGGCGTGACGAAGAATCTGTCCGAACCGGTGATCTTCATCGGCAGCACCCTGAAGACGGTGGTGGAAACCTCGCTCAAGCTCGTCAAGCTGGCCGGCGCCTGAGCGCGCCCGCGACGGATGCGGCTGGGGATCGCCTGATCCTCAGCCGTTCCTGCAAGAACAAGCTGAAGGAGGCCGGCGTCTCCCTGTCCAGCCTCACGGATGCCGCCCGCGGCATGGCCGAGGACGACGTGGCTGGCATGGTGAAGGAACAGGCGTCGTCTTTGGCCGAGATCATGCGGCGGAACGGCCGCTGATTCCCTGCGAAGGGAACGCCCTCCCCTCCCGCGGCCTGGACCCCGTTCCGCCGGGATCTGGATGCACAAAGCACCGGCCATCCAGGCGCCGTGCCATCCGGTCCGCCAAATTGGTGCAATCGTCTGTAGCGCCATCAATTCTCCACCGCCACGCTTACCCGTACCGCTTTCGAAGCCCCGCGCGCGTGGAGTCGCTGATGCCCATCCTGAAGTTCATTGAGGTCAACGCCGCCAAAGTCATCCTCGCGGAAGCGAAGCCGAAGTACATCGACTTCGGAAGCAGCAGCGGCAAGCTGAACATCGGCATCGGCGTCGATTTCGAGAAAGAGTTCATCGAGAAGCTCCAGGACGACCCCCTGGCCTGGCAGAAGCTCCAGGACGCAGCGTCCACAGCCTACAAGAATTTCGTCGCCGAGGCGGTCGCCGAAGTCAAGAAGACGGACAAGGTGGTCGGAAAGCTGATCGGCGATCCCACCATGCAGAAGGCCGCGACGGACGTCTGCTTCGCCACCCTCAAGATGAAGGCGGGCAAACTGCCCACGGAGGTGGACGCCAACGTCAAGAAGGCGTGGGCGGAGATCATCAAGACCAATAAGGACTACAGCAAATACAAGTGGCGGGCCGCCGTCCATGTCGGCCTTCAGATCGGCGGCGTCGCGATCTCCGCCGCCGGTATCGGCGGCGCCGTGGCGACCGGCGGGGTGTCCGCGGTCATCGGCCTCTACAGCCTGATCAAGGGCTGCATCGGGCTGGTCAAGGATCTGGGCAAGCTGTGGCTGACCGCCGAAAAGTTCCGCGTGGCGATCAATGGACAGGTCACCAAACTCGTCAAAGCCTACAACGCGAAGAAATCGCTCGCGCGAAACAGCTCCGACTCCGCGAGTGAGGTCATCAACGCAGTCTTCGGCACGGAATTCGCCACGATCGGGAAGTGCCGCAAGGACGTCAAGCAGTATATGAGCAAGCTGGACGGCGTGGACGTGAAGTCTCACGAGATTTCACGGGAACTCGGCAAGGCGATGTCCACTCTCGACAAGGCCATGAGGGACATCAAAGCCGTCGCCAAGAACAACAAGGAGCTGGCCGCCACACTGCCCAAGCTGGAAGCCCAGATCAACGATCTGATCGTCAAGATCGTTGGAAAGCAGGAGATGATCAACGAAGGGCGCGAGTGGGCGAAGCGGATGGACGAGGCGCTGGAACTGTTGGAGAAGGGAAAGCCGGGCTGGCTGAAGGTCTTCGACAAGTCGCTCGTCCTGCTCGATCTTGGACTGTCCTTCAACGACCTGTCCGGTCAGGCCGATAAGGTTCTGGAGATCGCCTGGGGCGCCGCCCAGGCCGCCGAGCAGTTGTCCGACGACATTCAGGAGGCGATGGCCTGACGCGGCGAACTGCGCCGGGGGGCATAACGGGCAAAATCCACTTGCACCGCACCATCGGTGTCGCGTAGCTTGCCCGCTATGAACCCCGTGCGCATCACCTCGTCCGCCCTTCTGGGTCGATTTTGGTACCGCTGGTACACACCGGCGGCCTAGGTATCGCACACCCACGATGCACCCGAAGCCGCCCGACCCGAGGCGGCTTTTGTGTTTTCAGCACGCGGTGCACGCAAAATCCCCTGACGGTCACGGCGGCCTCCCTTACGAACCGGAGGTCCCTCATGTCCGATTTCGATTTCGACGTCGTCACCGGCCCGTCCCGCGCCAGTTGCCCCGCAGCCCCCGCCGAACCGGAGGTGGATGACGAGGGGCACCCCGCGAACAAGACCGATCCGGCGTGAGCCGCCCCTGCCTGGAACCGTCCCGCCCGTCACCTCCAGGCGGAGCCGGGTGAAGCGGGGCGGCCCCAGCGGAACGGGAATGGCGATGCCGGTCGTACCGGCATCCGAGCGGATTTCGTACAGCGGACCGATGCGATGCATCACATTCGCCGCATCGGCAGCCCTTCCGGCCAGCCTGTGGGCGGTGACCGACGGGGGCAAGGCTCGAACGCCCACGTCATCCCCTCGGTCGGCATGGACGACGTGGCCCCCAACGTCGCCACGGGTCTGCTGAAAGGCCTGAAGGGACTGTTCGACGGAGTCTGACGCCCGGCCCCAGGCCCCGCCGCGCATGGTGGCATTCCCGGCGCCGGCCTACTATATTTGGGCCATGCCGATCCGCATGTTGCCCGATACGCTCGTCAACCGAATCGCCGCCGGCGAGGTGATCGAGCGACCCGCCGCCGCCGTCAAGGAACTGGTGGAAAACGCCATCGACGCCGGGGCCACCCGCATCGACGTGGTGGTGCGCGACGGCGGGAAGTCGCTCATCACCATCACCGACGACGGCTGCGGCATGGCTCCGGAGGAACTGGCGCTGGCCGTGGAGCGGCACGCCACCTCCAAACTGCCGTCGGACGATCTGCTGGACATCCGCTCCCTGGGCTTCCGGGGGGAGGCGCTGCCCTCCATCGGGGCGGTCAGCCGCCTGACCCTGACCAGCCGCCCGCGCGGCGCCGACAGCGCCTGGGCACTGACCGTGGACGCCGGGCTGAAGGGCGCGCCGCAGCCCGCCGCGCTGGCCCAGGGCACCCGCGTGGAGGTGCGCGACCTGTTCGCCGCCGTTCCGGCCCGCCTGAAGTTCCTGAAGGCCGCCCGGACGGAGTTCGACCACATCGGCGACTGCATCGAACGGCTGGCCATGGCCCATCCCGGCGTGGCCTTCACGCTGGACGGCGACGGGCGTTCGGCGCTGCGCCTGTCGGCGGCGCAGGGCGACCTTCTGGACGCCCGGCTGACCCGGCTGGGCGCCCTGATGGGCCGCGATTTCCAGGACAACGCCGTGCCGGTGCAGGCGGCGCGCGAGGGGGTGACGCTGGCCGGCTGGATCGGGCTGCCCACCCTGCACCGCCCCACGGCCCGCCACCAGCACCTGTTCGTCAACGGGCGCCCGGTGCGCGACAAGCTGATGGTCGGTGCGGTGCGGGCGGCCTATGCCGACTTCCTGCCGCGCGACCGCCACCCCATGCTGGCGCTGTTCCTCGACCTCGACCCGCAGGAGGTGGACGTGAACGTCCATCCCGCCAAGGCGGAGGTGCGGTTCCGCGACCAGGGGCTGGTGCGCGGGCTGATCGTCGGCGCGCTGAAGCATGCGCTGGCCGAGGCCGGGCACCGCGCCTCCACCACCGTGGGTCTGGCGACGCTGGGGGCGCTGCGTCCGGAGAACGGCCCGGAAGAAGGTGCTCCGCCGCCCTCCCCGCTGCCCTACCGCAATCCGGTGCAGTCCTGGGGCGGCAGCTACGGCTCCGCCGTGCCGCGCGGGCTGGCCGACCGGGCGACCGCCTTCCAGGCGCCCCACCAGGCGCCGCTTCCCCCCTTGCAGGGCCGTCTCGCCGGCTGGCAGGCCGCCCCCGCCGCCCGCCCGCCGGACTACACGGCACAGCAGGCGGCCTCCGCGCCGCCGCTGGACAGCCACCCGCTGGGTGCGGCCCGCGCGCAGCTCCACAACACCTACATCGTCGCCCAGACCACCGAAGGCATCGTCATCGTGGACCAGCACGCCGCCCACGAACGGCTGGTCTATGAGCGGATGAAGGCCGCCCTTCTGGAAGGCGGGGTGAAGCGGCAGGCGCTGCTGATCCCGGAACTGGTGGAGTTGGACGAGCCGTCCGCCAACCGCCTGCTGGGCCGCGCCACCGAACTGGCGGAACTGGGTCTGGTGGTGGAGGGCTTCGGCCCCGGCTGCGTCCTGGTGCGCGAGGTGCCGGCCCTGCTGGGCCAGAGCGACGTGAAGAGCCTCGTCCGCGACCTTGCCGAGGAGCTGGCGGAACTGGGTGACGCGCTGTCGCTGAAAGAGCGGCTGGAGGATGTGTGCGGCACCATGGCCTGCCACGGCTCCGTCCGCGCCGGGCGGTCCTTGAGCGTGGAGGAGATGAACGCCCTGCTGCGCCAGATGGAAGCCACCCCCCACAGCGGCCAGTGCAACCACGGGCGCCCCACCTATGTGGAGTTGAAGCTGTCCGACATCGAACGGCTGTTCGGACGCCGGTAATCCATCGGGCCGGTTCCCAAACCCGCCATGCCGACCGCAAGGGGGTGTCCTACGACTTTGAGAAAAGGTTAAGGTATAGTTACGGTTACAGGAAGCCCCCCCCAAACCTGCCCGCATGATGTCCCCCGAGACGCACAGAACCAGGGGGAAACGTGCCATGAAGCGTGTCATGCGCCAAACCGCGACGCGGAACACCACGACGCAGGCCGTCAGCTACTCCTACGGGAACAACGCCGGTGCTCTGGCGGCGGCTCCCGCGGCGCCGGTTCCCGCCAGCTTCGCCCCGGCCACCATCAACTTCGCGGAAACGCGGGCGGACGGCGGTTTCGGTTGGGACGTGAAGTACGACCCGTCCTTCGACGGCACGGCCTCACGGTGCAGAACCGCATCCACCTGACCGGTGACGACGCGGGCTCCCTGAAGCGGGTCCGGGAACAGGGAATCGAAGGGATCTGGAACGACAAATTCAGCCTGTCGGACAGCACCGGCAGCTACGCCATCCGCTTCGACGTGCAGTTCGTGGGAACGGGGAACCAGCATTACGACGTGAACGTCAGCAACAGCTACGGGCGCTGCGACATGCTGAACTGGTGCACTCGGACCGACTGGGGGCCCGATTACCAGGACGAACTGGCCGCACACGAGTTCGGGCACATGATCGGCGCCTTCCACGAATATGCGGGCGGTGCCACCTATGACAACTTCGCCGCTACCGGCACCATCATGTCCGACCTGACCGCGGCCCTGCGGCCCAACTTTATGAACCCCCTCGACCACCACGCCGAACAGTTCACGGGCCGGACCTTCGAATGGCAGGGCTGGCAACGACCAGCTGTTCGGTGGCGGTGGACAGGACCGCATCGCCGATTTCAGCGGCGCGCAGAACGACCGCATCCGGATCGCGTCCACCATGCCCTAACGCCTGGGTTCGGACGGCACGGGCAGCGCGCTGCCGGACTTCGGGGTGGGGACCGGCTGACCCTGGCGGGGATCGCTCCGCCCCAGGTCAGCTCGTCCCTCTTCACCTATTCCTGAGGCATCCATTCCTGAGGCGGGGCGTAGCGCAGAAATTGGACGCGGGTGTCGCCGTAGCGGCGCTCGTCCAACTCCATGAAGCCGGGCGGCAGGGGCAGCGGGTCGCGCCCGGCGACCTCCACCACCAGCACGGCGCCGGGGGCCAGCCAGCCGGCCTTCGCCAACCCCGCCAGTGCCCGCGGCGCCAGTTCCTGGCCGTAGGGCGGGTCGAGAAAGGCGAGCGTGCAGGGACGGAGCGGCGGCGGCGGGCGGGTGGCGTCGGCGCGCAGGACGGCGGCGCGCGGCCCCTCCCCCAGCTCCGCGACGTTGGCACGCACGGCGTCCAGAGCGGCGCGGCCCATGTCCAGGAAGCTGGCGTGGACAGCCCCGCGGGACAGCGCCTCCAGACCCAGGGCGCCGGTGCCGCAGAAGGCGTCCACGACGACGGCGCCGTCCAGAAGGTCGGCACCGTCCGGCCCCCAGTCGGCATGGGACAGGATGTTGAACAGGGACTCGCGGGTGCGGTCGGTGGTCGGCCGCGTGTCGCGCCCCGCCGGGGCGGCCAGCCGCCGCCCGCGGTGCCTACCGCCGACGATCCGCACGGGTCCGCTCCGGCCCCCGGCCACCAGACGCACCGCCGCCGGATGAACCGCCGGGACCACCGGCGCCGCGCGGCTTCGGCCCCGGCTTCCCGCCGCCGGGCTTCGCGCCCTTCAGGGTCAGCGTTCCGGGCTTTCCGGCAGGTTTGCCGGGAGCGGCCTTTGCCGGCACCGGCTTCGCGGCAACCGGCTTGGCGGCGGCCGGCTTGGCCGGGCCGCGCCGGTCGCTCGCGGCCTTCGGCTCCGCCTTGGCCCAGCCGGCCTTGGCGTCGCGCGGCTTGGACGCCTTCGCCGGGGCGGCGGGACGGCTCTTCGTGGCTTCGGCCTTGGCGGCGGCCTTTCCGGTGCCCTTGGCCTTGCCCTCCTCCGCCGGGTCGGCGCCGGTGAAGAAGCGGGAAATCTGTTCCCGCACCACGCGCTTCGGCACCTCCTCGACGGCGCCCTCCTCCAGCTTGCCGAGCTGGAAGGGCCCGTAGGCGACGCGGATCAGCCGGTTCACCTGAAGGCCCAGAGCCTCCATCACCTTGCGGATCTCGCGGTTCTTGCCTTCCTTCAGGCTGACGGTCAGCCAGGCGTTGCGGCCCTGGATGCGGTCCAGAACGGCTTCGATGGGACCGTACTTCACCCCCTCGATGGTCGGTCCCTTCTCCAGCTCGGCCAGACGCGTCTCGTCCACCTCGCCGAAGACGCGCACGCGGTAGCGGCGGGTCCAGCCGGTGGCCGGAAGTTCCAGGAAGCGGGCCAGCTCGCCATCGTTGGTCAGCAGCAGCAGCCCTTCGGTCGTCAGATCGAGCCGCCCGATCGAGATGACGCGCGGCATGTCCGCCGGCAGCCGTTCGAAGACGGTGGCGCGGCCCTTCTCGTCGCGGGCGGTGGTGACCAGACCGGACGGCTTGTAATAGCGCCACAGGCGGGGCGGTTCCGGCTCGGGGATGACCTTTCCGTCCACCTGGACGACATCGCCGGGCCGCACGACGCAGGCGGGGCTGTCCAGGGTCGCGCCGTTGACCGCCACGCGGCCGTCGGCGATCCAGCGTTCGGCGTCGCGGCGCGAGCACAGGCCCGCGCGCGCCAGCCGCTTGGCGATGCGCTCGCCGGCATCGGGCCCGCCCGCGTCCGCATCGGCGGAGCCGGGCATGGGTTTGGAATGTTCGAAATCGGGGGTGTCCATAGGCACGGACCATAGGGCTTGCACGCCCCGCCCGCAACCCACGGCACGGGGCCTCCGCCGTTATTCTTCGCCGTTATTCTTCGAGGCGGAAGCCGACCTTCATCACCACCTGGAAATGGGCGACCTTCCCGCCGCCGACATGGCCGCGGATTTCCCCCACCTCGAACCAGTCCACGTTCTTCAGCGTCTTGGCCGCCCGCTCGATCCCGTTGCGGATGGCGTCTTCGATGGAGGTTTCGGCGGTGCCGACGATCTCGACCTTCTTGTAGACATGGCTGTTCATGAGAAGCCTCCCGGTTCCGTCGGTTGGATAACAACGCCGGAGGGCGTTCCGCGGCTTGACGAAAACAGGGACAGCCGGGCAGGGTGCCCCGCATGAGCCGCCCCCCCTCTCCCATGGACATCGCCTTCCAGGAGGCCGAAGCCGCCGCATCCCGCGGGGAGGTGCCGGTGGGTGCGGTGGTGGTCGATCCGGCGACCGGCGCCGTGCTGGCCCGCGCCGGCAACCGGACCGAGGAACTGAAGGACCCCACCGCCCACGCCGAGGTTCTGGCGATCCGCGCCGCCTGCGCCGCCTTGGGCGAGCCGCGCCTGCCGGGGTTGGACCTGTATGTGACGCTGGAGCCCTGCGCGCTGTGCGCGGCGGCGATCAGCTTCGCCAGGCTGCGGCGGGTCTATTTCGGCGCCTACGACCCCAAGGGCGGCGGGGTGGAGCACGGCCCCCGCTTCTACCGCCAGCCCACCTGCCACCACGCCCCGGACGTCTACGGCGGCATCGACGAGACACGGGCGGGGGAGATGCTGCGGGAATTCTTCAGGGACCGCCGCCCCGGCTGAGGGCTTTGTTTCACGACTGATGAGCCGACACAAAGCGTGAGGGTGTCACGGGGTAACGACGCGTCCCATCTATAGGCTCTGAACAACAGCCTGTGGTGTGTGGGATTGCTTCAAAAGCCTGTGTGTCCGCGTTGTGGTTATGTGCGGGTGGTGAAGTCCGGGCATGCCAAGGGCAATCAGCGTTGGCTGTGTCGGCGGTGCGGGTACCAGTTCACCCGAACGGACGGGCCACCCGCGGGTGCCGACACGCCGGAAACGACCAAGCGTGCAG
>JAEYPE010000106.1 GCA_023411035.1 Pseudomonadota bacterium | reverse complement strand
CAGCCGCCCAGCCGGCCCGCACCGCCACGGCGGAGCTGCCGGCGGGGCAGCATGGCGCCGGGCGCGATGCCATGGCCGCCTCCGGCACGCCGCATCCCTCCCGCATGCCGGCGCGCGATACCCCCCTGGCTAGCAGTCTGATGGCCAGATACGCCGCCGCCAACCAGCAGCCTTCCACCATCGGCTTCGCCGCCACGGCGGCTCCGTCCGGCTTCCGAAAGGCGGCGGACGCTCCGGCAGCGGGCCAGCCGGACGCCGCATCCGGGGCCGGGGCCGGGGCCGGGGCTAAGAATATGAATACGAACGCGGGCTCCACCGCCGCCAACAGCAACGCCTTCGCGCCCGTGACGCCGGACATGCTGTCCGAGACGATGATGCGCAACCTGGCCAAATACGAGCAGGGCCGGAGGGCCGCGCAGGCCCCGGCGCCCAGCCTGCGGGTATCGGGCTGAACGCAATGATTCCCGGAAACGGGTAGGGAAGGGCTTATGGAGATCACGGTTCACCCGGACGGACGGCTGGACTGGCCCGGCGGGTCGTTCCGCTGCGCGTTGGGCCGCGGCGGCATCCGCTCCGACAAGCGGGAGGGCGACGGCGCCACCCCGGTTGGCCGCTTCGCGCTGCGCCGCGTGCTGTGGCGCGCCGACCGGCTGCCGCAGCCCGAGACGGGCCTGCCCGTGTCGCCCATCGCGCCCGACGACGGCTGGTGCGACGATCCCGCGGACCCCGCCTACAACCGTCCGGTCAAGCGCCCCTACGCCGCCAGCCATGAAGAGCTGTGGCGCGAGGACCATGTCTACGACGTCATCGTGGTGATGGGGCACAACGACGACCCGGTGGTGCCGGGTCTGGGCAGCGCCGTGTTCATGCATGTGGCGCGGCCCGACTGGACGCCCACGGCGGGCTGCGTCGCGCTGCCCCTGCCGAACCTTCTGCGCCTGCTGAAGGACTGCGCGCCGGGCACCGTGCTGACCGTGCCGGACCCGGCGGCGTAAGCGCCGCTAGCCGGCGGCGGGGTAGGGCCGCGCGCCGAAGATGGCCGTTCCGACCCGCACATGGGTGGCGCCGAAGCGGATCGCCGTCTCGTAATCGCCGCTCATCCCCATGCTGACCTCCGGAAGGCCGGCGCGGCGGGCCATATCGGCGAGCAGGGCGAAATGCATCGCCGGTTCCTCGTCAACCGGCGGGATGCACATCAGGCCGGTCACCGGCAGGTTCCACGTGTCCCGGCAGGCGGCCAGGAAGGCGTCCAGCTCCGCCGGGGGGATGCCGGCCTTCTGCGGCTCCTCACCCGTGTTGACCTCGATCAGGCAGCGCGGGCGGCGCCCGCTGCGCGCCATCTCGTCGGCCAGGGCCTCGGCCAGCTTGGGCCGGTCCACCGTCTGGATCACGTCGAACAGGGCCACCGCGTCCTTGACCTTGTTGGTCTGGAGCGGACCGATCAGGTGCAGTTCCATATCCGGGAAACGTTCGCGCAGGGCGGGGAACTTTGCCTTGGCTTCCTGCACGCGGTTTTCGCCGAAGACACGCTGGCCGGCGGCCAGGGCTTCCTCCACCGCTTCCGCCGGGTGGGTCTTGGAAACGGCGACCAGAGTCACCGCGCCGGGATCGCGCCCGCCGGCGGTGCAGCTTTCCAGGATCGAGCGGCGCACGGCCTCCAGCCGGGCCGTGACGGTTCCGTCCGGGGTGCCGGGCGGTGTATCGGTGTGCGAAGCGGACATGCCGAATCTCCCCCTTCTGCGGCGCCTGCCTGTACAGGAACCGGAGGGCGTGGTAACGGACGGACCGACGAAACGCAAGCACCCCGAGGAGAACACGGCATGCGTGGTTGGATGCGTCCCCTGATCCTGTCGGCGCTGATTCTGGGGGCCGCGCCGTTCGTGGCCGGCGGCGCCCTTGCTCAAAATTCCGGCGGCCAGAACACCGGAAAGCCCGCCGGCAAAGAGGCCCCGAAGACGGTGTCGGGATCGGCCATTGCCCAGGCGCCCTTCGCCGATCAGCCTTTCCCGCTGCTGGACGACGGCACCTTTAAGGAGTTCATGACCGCCGCCGCCGCCGACATCGACCGGCGCTGCACCAAGCTTGAAAGCTACGGCTGGGAGTTCAAGAAGGGCGACGACGCCCGCCGGGACCAGATCCTGGAGTCCACCCTGGGCGGCTTCCGCAAGGCCGGCTGGAAGATTGGGGAGGTGAATGTCCGCTCCATCCGCGATCCGGGAACCACCGTCTATACCGCCGAAAAGGCCAAGCAGCGTTTTCTGGCCGTCTGGACCCCGATGGAGGATGCGGCGATCCTGCTGCTTTGCGAGACCGAAGCGGCGCAGGCCCCCAAGAAGTAAGGGCTGACGACAACCCGGCCGACAAAAGGAAAACGGCGGCGGATGGGTATCCGCCGCCGTTTTCGTCAGACGTGCCGCAAGGCCGATCAGAAGGCCAGACGGGTGTCGATCATGATGATGTGGGCGCGGTCGTCGAGCCCCACGGCATCGGTGTTCAGGTCAAGATAGCTGTACTCCAGACCGGTGGTCAGGCCGGGCGCGACCGTGTAGGTCACACCGGCCTGATACAGGTCCGCCTTGCTGGCGACGGTCTCGGTAGCAACGTCATTGCCGCGCGAATGCGAGTAGTTGGCGGCCAGGATGAACGGGCCGGTCGTGTACTGAGCACCGACGATCCAGACTTCCTGCTTTTCCTTCGTGGCCGTCGTCTTGAGATAGCCGCTGTTGCCGCTGTAGGCGTAGCTGCCGCCGATCTTGAAGGCGCCGTAGCCGACGTTCAGGCCGGCTTGGACGGAGCTGAGATCTTCATAGATATCGGTACCGTCATCGACCGCATCGCCGAACTGGTAGAAGGCGCTGGCCTCCACCGTCAGGTCACCATACGCGCCCTTGTAGGTGCCGCCGACCTCGACGATGTCCTGGAAGCCGCCATTGTCCTGACGACGGTTGATCGAGGTGTTCGAGTCGCCCGAGCGCGGCGTGTAGGCGATACCGCCCTGGAAACCCGCGAAGGTCGGGGTCAGGTAGATCACCTTGGTGCCGACGTCGCCCGAAGCGATGTTGCGGAAATTGTTCGTGGTGGTCGGCAGCAGGTCGTAGGTCGACGAACCGGCCAGGAATTCCACCGTGTTGTTGTCCGGACCGCCGGCGACGCCTTCGACGTTCGGGCCGATGATGCCGAACTCGTCCGACAGACCGTTGATCGTGCCGGCCTGCAGCGTGCCGAAGCCGCTGTTCACGAAGATGAAGGCGCGGTCGGAGTCCATCGTGCGGACGTTGCCGGTGCCGTTGGCGGCGCGCAGACGGATGCGGCCGCCGTACTCCAGACCGTTGTCGGTCGTGGCGGTCGGCGTGATGACCACGCGGAAGCGGTTCGCGAATTCCGTGGAGCGGGTGCCTTGGTCACGGTCCTGGTTGACATAGGCGCCCTGAAACAAGGCATCGCCACCGACGATGACTTCGAACTTCGTCTGGGCGGAAGCCATGCCGCTGAAGGCGGTGATCGCGATGGCGGCGCAGCCCATAGCAAGAGAACGCTTCATTGATGGTCCATCCTTCTGGCAGGCCCCTGAAAAGGACTGGGGCCGTGCGGTTGTGCTTCCCGCCTGCTACTAAGCCACCGGAACTGCAACCGGGCAAGGGCGATTCCACCGGAGGAAGTGTGCGGCTGTAACACAGTTGCCGTTAGGACACAGTTGTAAGTGTATGAAAAATAATGATTTTTTTTCTATGCCGTAAATATGGCACATCGCCTGTCCAGATATTGGGCGCACTGAACAAATAATGCGCAGCGCAAAAGCGCACAAACCCGACGCAAAGAAAAAGGGCGGTGGCCGAAGCCACCGCCCCCCTTCATCCACGGAAAACCGCAGATTAGAACGCCAGGATGGTACGAACCAGCACGACGTGACCCTCATCATCGAGGTTGTTCGTGGCGGTCGTGCGATCGCTGTCAGCCTGGAAGTAGTCGTACTGAGCCTGCAGGGTCAGGCCCGGAGCAACGGTGTAACCAGCGCCGATCTCGTAGACCTCGAGCTTACGCTTGCCCGGAACGGCGAGCGAGCCGGCGTCCTGGCCGTTCTTGTAGTTCGCGCCGACGACGATCGGGCCGGCGGTGTACTGAGCGCCGACAACCCACACGCGGGCCTTGTCGTTGTTGGACGCGGCGCTCTGGATCTGGCCCGAATCGCCGAAGTCGGTGTACGAACCGCCGAGCGCGAAGCCGGCATAGCCGACCTGCGCACCGACCTGCCAGGAACGCAGATCCTTGACGTTGGTGCCCACAACAGTGGCGTTGGCGGCGTCACCCCAGACGTAGCCGGCGCTGGCCTTCAGAGCAACGCCACCGAAGGTGTTGCTGTAGTTGGCGCCAACTTCGACCAGATCCTGGAACGTGCCGGAGAAGCCCGTGGCCGAGGTGGTGGTCGGCTCGAGACGGGCGATGTCCGTGTTCGAGCTGTCGTTGCGCGGGGTGTAGCTGGCGCCGAGCTGCAGGCCGGCGAAGCGCGGCGAGAAGTACACGATCTTGGTCGCGTTGTTCTCGGTGACCAGCGACTGGTTCAGCATGCTGCCGTTCAGGCTGGCCAGACCGCCGCTGATGTCCGCACCGGCGCCGATCCACGCGGTCACGCCGTCATAGATGCCGAGCGGCAGGTAATCCTGCGGGGCCGTGATGTAGGTGGCGTCGTTGAAGGAGTTGGTCACGCCCAGCTGGACCTGACCGAAGGCGCCCTGCGCGAAGATATAGGCGCGGTCGGCGTCCATGTTGCGGGCGTTGGCGGCACCGGCGTTGGCGCGCATACGGATGCGGCCGCCGTACTCCAGACCGTTGTCGGCCTTGGCGGTCGGCGTGATGATCACGCGGAAGCGGTTGCGGAACTCAACCGAACGCAGGTTGGTGTCGCGGTCCTGCGAGACGTAGCCGCCTTCGAAATAGGCGTCGCCGCCGAGCTTGACTTCGAACTTGGCCTGGGCGTTGGCAGCGCCGGCACCCAGAGCCAGAGCGGCAGCGGCGCAGCCCGCCAGCAGATAACGATTCATGATTGTTGCCTCCATCCTGGCAGCAGAATTTTCAGCCGGGTTAACGTCCTGGCTGAGTTATGTCGTACGCACATGGGCGGACGCCAGCAAGCCGGAAATCGCAAAGTTGCAGCAATGAAGGAACAGTGTGTCCGACGGATCACACCCCCACAGGACACCGGCGCCACGGTTCCGCAATGCACAAAAGCCCGTCCGGAAGGCTGCGGACACAGTACCGGGCACAGCGAAGGCACAGGCTGCGCCCCGCATCGCCTGTTGCCGCGGGCGGTCTTTTATGGTCTTTTCACCCGCATCCGCCGCGGTCTCGTGCGCGGTACCCCGAATTTATTGATCCAGGTTCCGACCATGCGCCGTTCCCGTGTCCTTCGCCTTGCCCCCGTCGTGCTCGCGGCATCGCTCGCCGTGGCCGGTTGCTCCAGCTGGGGCGGCCAGACGGAAACCGTCGATGAACAGATCAAGAAGGAATACAAGTTCGGCAGCCTTCTCGGCACCGACGGCGGCTTCAACCTGTTCGGCAAGAACAAGCGCAACGGCGCCGAGCAGGGCGATCCCAACGGCATCGGCGTCAACAGCTTCCTGTGGCGCGCCTCGCTGGACACTCTGTCCTTCATGCCGATCGTCTCCGCCGATCCGTTCGGCGGCGTGATCCTGACCGACTGGTATACGCCGCCGGACACCCCGAACGAGCGCTTCAAGGTCAACCTCTACATCATGGACCGCCAGCTCCGCGCCGACGGCGTGCGGGTGTCGGTGTTCAAGCAGCAGCGCGCCGGGTCGGACTGGCGCGACAGCGCGGTCGGACCGGAGACGGCGACGACGCTGGAGGACGCGGTGCTGACCCGCGCCCGCCAGCTCCGCGTGGCCCAGCAGGCCGCGGCGCGCTAAGCGCGGGCGCCGTTCGGGCGGGGCAGGGCGCGGAAATCGCTCCGCCGCCTGTGGTTCCGCCCGCGGCGCCTTACTTATAAGACCTTCGAAATCCACCAAACGGCGTCTGCGGTCATGTCGCGTTACAATGTCAAGGAAACCGAAGCGAAGTGGCAGGGCGAGTGGGAGCGGCAAGGCTGCTTCACCGCCCGCGAGGACGCTTCGCGCGAGAAATACTACGTGCTGGAGATGTTCCCCTATCCGTCGGGGCGCATCCACATGGGGCATGTCCGCAACTACACCATCGGCGACGTGATCGCGCGCTACAAGCGCGCCCGCGGCTTCAACGTGCTGCACCCGATGGGCTGGGACGCCTTCGGCCTGCCGGCGGAGAACGCCGCGCTGGAAAAGAAGACCCACCCGGCCAAATGGACGCGCGAGAACATCGCCGCCATGCGCGCCCAGTTGAAGACGATGGGCCTGTCCATCGACTGGGACCGCGAGATCGCCACCTGCGACGTGGAGTATTATCGCCACGAGCAGAAGATGTTCCTGGATTTCCTGAAGGAAGGTCTGGCCTACCGCAAGGAGTCCTGGGTCAACTGGGACCCGGTGGACAACACGGTTCTCGCCAACGAGCAGGTGATCGACGGCCGCGGCTGGCGCACCGGTGCGCTGGTCGAGAAGCGCAAGCTGTCCCAGTGGTTCCTGAAGATCACCGCCTACGCCGACGAGCTGCTGAAGGGGCTGGACACGCTGGACCGCTGGCCGGAGCGCGTGCGCCTGATGCAGGAGAACTGGATCGGCAAGTCCACCGGCGTGCGCTTCCGCTTCGACATCGTCGGGCGGACGGACACGCTGGAAGTCTTCACGACCCGTCCCGACACGCTGTTCGGCGCCTCCTTCGCCGCGATCTCCGCCAACCATCCGCTGGCCGCCGAGCTGGCCGCCGGCAATCCCGCGCTGGCCGAGTTCATCGCCGAGTGCAACCGCCTGGGCACCAGCGAGGAAGCGATCGAAACCGCCGAGAAGCGCGGCTTCGACACCGGCCTGAAGGTGGTTCATCCCTTCGACCCGTCCTGGGAACTGCCGGTCTATGTCGCCAACTTCGTGCTGATGGACTACGGCACCGGCGCCATCTTCGGCTGCCCGGCTCATGACCAGCGCGACCTGGATTTCGCCCGCAAGTACGGCCTGCCGGTCAAGCCGGTGGTCGTGCCGGCGGACGCCGATCCCGCCGCCTTCGCGGTGGGCGACGAGGCCTACACCGGTCCCGGCCTGCTGCGCAATTCCACCTTCCTCGACGGGCTGGAGGTCGAGCCGGCCAAGCAGGAAGTGGGCAAGCGGCTGGAGGAGAAGGGGCAGGGCGAGCGCACCACCCAATACCGCCTGCGCGACTGGGGCGTCTCCCGCCAGCGTTACTGGGGCTGCCCGATCCCGGTCATCCACTGCGAAAGCTGCGGCATCGTTCCGGTTCCGGAACAGGATCTGCCGGTCGTTCTGCCGGAGGACGTGACCTTCGACAAGCCCGGCAACCCGCTGGACCACCACCCGACCTGGAAGCACACGACCTGCCCGGCCTGCGGCAAGGCGGCGGTGCGCGAGACGGACACCTTCGACACCTTCATCGAGTCGAGCTGGTATTTCGCCCGCTTCTGCTCGCCCAAGGCCGAGGACACCGCCTTCACGCGCGAGGCGGTGGATTACTGGCTGGCCGTGGACCAGTACATCGGCGGCATCGAGCATGCCGTGCTGCACCTGCTCTATTCCCGCTTCTGGACGCGGGCGATGAAGCAGTGCGGCTATCTGAACGTGGAGGAGCCCTTCGCCGGCCTCTTCACCCAGGGCATGGTGAACCACGAGACCTACAAGGACGCGGCGACCGGCGCCTGGCTGGCCCCCACCGACATCCGGAAGAACGATCTCGGCGACTACATCCGCAACGACAACGACGGCCCGGTGACGGTCGGCCGCGTCGAGAAGATGTCCAAGTCCAAGAAGAACGTGGTGGACCCGGCGCACATCATCGGCACCTATGGCGCCGACGCCGCTCGCCTGTTCATGCTGTCCGACAGCCCGCCGGAGCGCGATCTGGAATGGACGGAAGCCGGCATCGACGGCGCCTGGCGCTACATCAACCGCCTGTGGCGCATGGTCACCGAGTCGCCGGTGGCGCTGCCGCCCGCCGGTGCGGCCAAGCCGGACAGCCTCGGCGCCAAGGCCGAAGCGACCCGCCGTCTGGTTCACAAGGCCATCGCCGGCGTGTCGGAAGACCTGGAGAAGTTCCGCTTCAACAAGGCCGTCGCCCGCGTGCGCGAGCTGTCCAACGCTTTGGCCGAGCTGGACGGCAAGGGCGAGGGCGAAGCCTGGGTCCTGCGCGAAGGGTTCGAGACCACCGTCCGCCTGATCGCCCCGATGATGCCGCATCTGGCCGAGGAGCTGTGGGCGCAGCTCGGCCACGCCACGCTGCTGGTGGACCAGCCCTGGCCGCAGGCCGACGCGGCCCTGGTGGTCGAGGATTCGGTCACCATGGCGGTGCAGGTCAACGGCAAGCTGCGCGCCACGCTGGAGCTGCCGCGCGACATGGCGAAGGACGCCGCGGAGCAGGCCGCCCTGGCCGATCCGAACGTCCAGCGCGCCCTGGAAGGCAAGCCCGTGCGCAAGGTCATCGTCGTCCCGAACCGGGTGATCAATGTCGTCGTCTGATCCACACCAGAAGAAGGCCGGCGTCCGGCGGCGGGGGCTTCTGGCCTTCGCCCTGCTGGCCCCGGCGGTGCTCGCCACGTCGGCCTGCGGCTTCCAGCCCATGTATGGAAACCTTGGGCCGAACAGCATTAGCGCGGCCGAGCTTCAGCAGGTGGACATCAGCGTCATCAAGGACCGCTATGGCCAGAAGCTGCGCAACCTTCTGATCGACCGTTTCTACGCCGACGGCCGCCCCGTGGCCCCGCGCTACCGGTTGGAAGCCACGCTGATCGCGTCGGAGCAGAAGCTGGCCCTTCAGAAGGACGCGACCGCCACCCGCGCCCAGCTTATCGTGAGCGCTCCCTACCAGCTCACCGACGCGGCCACGGGCGCAATTCTCTTCCAGGCCAACGCGCGCTCCTTCATCAGTTACAACGTTCTGGAACAGCAGTACGCCGCCCTTGCCACGGTCGAGAACGCCTACGACCGTGCCCTGCTGGAAATCGCCAACGAAATCACGATCCGCGTGTCCGCCCAACTCGGCCGCAAGTCCTGATCCGCTCAGCATAACGGGGCTGGTCCTCCGCCACCGACGGTGTCTTCGTGAAGCTGCAAGCCCGGGCGATCGATGGCTTCCTGCGCAGCCCCGATCCCAAGATCCGCGCGGTCCTGCTCTACGGTCCGGACACCGGGCTGGTGCGGGACCGCGCCATGGCGCTGGGCCGCACCGTGGTCGCCGATCTGTCCGACCCCTTCCGCGTGACGGAAATGCTGGGCCGCGCCGTCGCCGACGACCCGGCGCGCCTGGCCGACGAAGCCGCCGCCCTGTCCTTCACCGGAGGCCGCCGCCTGATCCGCGTGCGTGAGGCGGAGGACAACGTCACCGCCGCCTTCACCGCCTTCCTGGCGGACCGGATGCCCGGCGACAGCCTCGTCATCGTCGAATCAGGCGATCTCGGCAACCGGTCGAAGCTGCGGACGCTGTTCGAAGGGGCGGACGGCGCCGTCGCCATCCCATGCTATGTGGAGGAGGAGGCGGCGCTTGGCCGCGTCATCGCCGATATCCTGCACGGCCACGGCCTGACCGCCGATCCCGACGCCCTGTCCTTCCTGGCCGGAAATCTGGTCGGCGACCGCATGGTGGCGCGCGGCGAGATGGAGAAGCTGGCGCTTTACATGGGGTCCGAGAAGCGCGTCCGTCTGGAAGACGCCCAGGCCTGCGTGGGCGACAGCGCGGCCCTGTCCCTGGACGAGCCGATCTGGGCCGCGGCGGAGGGCGATTTCGCAACGCTCGACCGTTCGCTGGCCCGCCTGTTCGCGGAGGGCATGGCCCCGGTGGCGATCCTGCGCGCGGCCCAGCGCCATTTCCAGCGCCTGCAACTGGTGGCCGGGCAGATGGCGGCGGGCAAGTCGGCGGACGCCGCGGTGGAAGCCCTGCGCCCGCCGGTGTTCTTCAAGATGAAGCCGCGGCTGACCGGTCAGGCCCGCCGCTGGCCCGCGCCGCTGGTGCGGCAGGCGCTGGAGCGTCTGGTCGAGGCCGAGGCGGACTGCAAGCGCACCAACATGCCCGACCAGACGCTTTGCGCCCGCGTCCTGTTCCAGCTCGCCTCGCTGGCGCGGCGCTGACCAGCCGCGATTACTTCGCCGACAGGAACTGCGGCACGCGCAGCAGGATCAGCTCGTTATGGTCCTGCTTGCCCAGTGCACCACCGCGATGGACACCGCGTAATGGTCGAGGGAGCGCATGGGCTTGCCGTCCACCTTGCTCTCATGCAGGGCCAGCAGCTTGCCGGTCAGGTCGGTCACCAGGATGCAGGGGCCGAACTCGTCGCCGAAATACATCCGGTCACCGACGATTGCAGGCTCTCTACGTCGAAGTCGGCGGTGGTGAGCTTCATGAATCTCCCCCTCTGTGTCGGCTCCGACCGCACCGATGCGGCCGGACACCTCTGTTCAGGGGGAGTTCATGTTGGTGCCGTTATACTGAAGTGATAGTTTGATTCCGTGACCGCTTACTCTCCACCAAGACGGCGCAGCACGTCGTCGAGCTGGTCCAGCGTCTGGTAATGGATGGTGATGGAGCCGCCCTTGCCCTGGGGCGTGATGGCGACCTTCAGCCCGATGCGGGCGGAGATCTCCTCTTCCAGATTCACCAGATCGACGTCCTTCAGGGTCGGATCGGTGGAAGCAGCGCCGCGTCCGCCTGTCTTCTTCGGCTTGGTCGGCGCACCGCCGCGCATCAGGTCTTCGGTCTGGCGGACGTTCAAGCCGCGCTTGACCACCTCGCGCGCCACCGACACCGGATCGGAGGAGGTGAGCAGAGCACGGGCGTGGCCGGCGCTGAGCGCCCCGTCCTGCACCATCCCCTTGACCGGGTCGGGAAGGGCGAGCAGGCGCATCATGTTGGCGACGTGGCTGCGGCTCTTGCCGACCGAGCGCGCCAAATCCTCCTGCGTGTGCTCGAACTCCTCCATCAGCCGCTTGTAGCCTTCCGCCTCTTCAAGCGGCGTCAGGTCCTGGCGCTGGATGTTTTCGATGAGCGCGATTTCCAGCGCTTCACGGTCCGACAGCTCCCGGATGACGACCGGCACTTCGTGCAGGCCGGCGATCTGCGCGGCCCGCCAGCGGCGTTCGCCGGCGATCAGCTCGTAGGAGTTCGTCGTCTCCGGATCACGGCGGACGAGCAGGGGCTGGAGGATGCCCTTGTCGCGGATCGACTCGACCAGCCCCTGAAGCGCCTCGTCATCGAAGGTCCGCCGCGGCTGGTACTTGCCGGGGTGGATGAACTCGATGGGCACCTGCTTGGACTGGCGCACCTTGTCCAGCGCGGAATAATCCTCCGCCGCCTCGCCGAAGAGGGCGGACAGGCCACGGCCCAGGCTGGCGCGGCGGGCACCGCCGTCCGAACGTTTGGTATCCTCCATCATGCGCTCAGCCTCTTCTCACGGCGCAGCACTTCGCCGGCCAGATGGATGTATGCCTGCGAACCGGGGCAACGCATGTCGTAGATCAGCACCGGCTTGCCGTGGGACGGCGCCTCCGACACCTTGACGTTCCGGGGAATGACGGTGTCGTAGACCTTCTCCCCGAAGAAGCCGCGAACGTCGGCGGCCACCATGTCGGACAGGTTGTTGCGCTTATCGAACATGGTCAGCACGACACCGTGGATGTCCAGGTCGGGGTTGAAGGCGCGCTTCACCCGCTCGATCGTGCGGACCAGATGGCTGAGACCCTCCAGCGCGTAGAACTCGCACTGCAAGGGCACCATCACGGCGTGAGAGGCGACCAGCGCGTTCAGCGTCAGCAGACCGAGCGCCGGCGGACAGTCGATCAGCACGTAATCGTATTCCAACGCGCTCTTGTCCACCGCCTCGCGCAGCCGGAACTCACGCCGGTCGGAGGTGACGAGTTCGACCTCCGCACCCGACAGATCGACTGAGGAGGTGATGATGGATAGGTTCGGCACGGACGACACCGTGGCGGCATCCTCCAGCGGCATGCCGTCGAACAGCACGTCGTAGATGCCGACGCGCCGGTCGGCGCGCGGAATGCCGAGGCCGGTGGAAGCGTTGCCCTGCGGATCGAGATCGATCACCAGAACGCGCTTGCCGATGGCGGCAAGAGCGGTCGCCAGATTGATGGTGGTCGTGGTCTTGCCCACGCCGCCTTTCTGGTTGGCGATCGCAATGACGCGGGCAGCGGGGGGAGCGGAGGGCATGGCAGCCTCTCGGGAAGCCTCGGAGCGGGAATGCATCAGGGTCGCGGTCTTAGACACGGGCGATACCACTCACACGCAGGATGGTTCCGGTGGGGTCGGTGCGGCTGTCGAAGCGCTCGGTCCGCATCTTCCAATATTTGGTGGTATCGGTCAATTCTTCCTCCACATTTTGACCCTTGGGGAAGAGTGCCGCACCCCGGTCCTGGATGAAGGGATAGGCCCAGCCCAGCAGATCGTTCAGCGGCGCCAGGGCACGGGCCGTCACCACATCGGCGGCAATGGGCGCCACCGCCTCGATCCGCTTGTTGTGCACCGTGATCTGCGCCCCGGCGGCGCGGGCCGCCTCACGCAGGAAGGCACACTTGCGGGAGTCGCTCTCCACCAGATGCACTTCCGGCACGCCCAAGATGGCGAGAACGAGGCCGGGAAAGCCGGCGCCACTGCCCAGATCGACCAGCACCCGGACCCCTTCGGGAAGGAGCGGGTAAAGCTGGGCCGAATCGAGGAAGTGCCGGCGCCAGGCGTCGGGCAGGGTGGAGGGGCCGACCAGATTGATTTTCGGCTGCCACTTGCGCAGCGTGGCCTCGTAAGCGGCGAGACGGTCCAGCGTTTCACGTGAAACACCGGTTTCCGCCTGGAAGGCCGCGGCATCGAACAGGCTCATCAGACGGCCACCTTCACGTCACGCCGTTTCACATGGCGGAGCAGGGCGACCAGCGCCGCCGGAGTCATACCGGGAATGCGGGCCGCGGCGCCCAGGGTCGCCGGGCGAGCCTGCCGCAGCTTTTGCCGGATTTCCGCCGACAGGCTGCCAATAGCGTCAGGGTCAAGGTCGTCGGGAAGCTCCAACGCTTCGTCCTTGCGGAAGGCACGGATGTCCGCCTCCTGCCGGTCGAGATAGCCGGCGTACTTCCCGTCGATCTCCAACTGCTCGGCGATGTCCGCCGGGATGGTCGATAGTTCCGGCCACAGCCGGGCGAGGGCGGAGAGATCGAGGTCCGGATAGCGCAGCAGGTCGGCGGCGGAACGGCGCACGCCGTCCTGGTTGACCGCGATGCCCTGCCTCAGAAGCTCCGCCGGGGTGGCCTGAAGGGCACGCACCAGGGCACGTCCGGCGGTCAATGCATCCGCCTTGGCAGTAAAAGCGTCGCGCCGCGCCGACCCGACACAGCCAACGGCGAGGCCCTTCGGCGTCAGCCGCTGATCGGCGTTGTCCGCGCGCAGGATCAACCGGTACTCGGCGCGCGAGGTGAACATCCGGTAGGGCTCGTTGGTGCCGCGCGTGATGAGATCGTCGATCAGCACCCCGATGTAGGCGTCCGCCCGGTCGAGCACGAAACCCTCCGCCGATCCGCCGGCCACCAGAGCGGCGTTGATGCCGGCCATCAGCCCCTGCGCCGCCGCTTCCTCGTATCCGGTGGTTCCATTGATCTGACCGGCGAAGAACAGGCCAGGGACCCGGCGCGTCTCAAGGGTCGGCTTCAGCTCCCGCGGGTCCACGAAATCGTACTCGATGGCGTAGCCGGGCCGGATCATCACTGTCCGCTCCAGACCCGGCATGGTCTTCAGGAAGCCGAGCTGTACGTCGCGGGGCAGGGAGGTGGAAATGCCGTTCGGGTATACCGTATCGTCGTCCAGCCCCTCCGGCTCCAGGAAGATCTGGTGACGCTCCTTGTCGGCGAAGCGGACCACCTTGTCCTCGATGGATGGACAATAGCGCGGACCGGTGCTCTGAATCTGGCCGGAATACATCGGCGCGCGGTGGAGGTTGCCACGGATCAGAGCGTGCATCTCCGGCGTCGTCCAGGTGATCGCGCAATCGATCTGCGGCGTCTCGATCCGGTCCGTCATGTAGGAGAAGGGCGGCGGCGGGAGGTCGCCAGGCTGCTTCTCCAGCGCGTCCCAGTCGATGGTCTTGCCATCCAGCCGCGGCGGCGTGCCGGTCTTCAAACGACCCAGAGGAAAGCCGAACCGAGCCAGCGTGTCCGACAGGCCAATGGACGGCGCCTCTCCAACGCGGCCCGCCGGGGTGGTTTCCTCGCCGATGTGGATCAGCCCGCGCAGGAAGGTGCCGGTGGTCAGGACCACGGTGCCTGCGGCGATGCTCTCGCCGGTCCCGGTGACCACGCCGGACACGCGCCCATCGCTGCTGATGGTCAGATCCTCGGCGCCACCGGCCTCGACGGACAGGTTCGGCTGTTCCGCCAGGATCGCCTGCACGGCCTGTCGGTAGAGCTTGCGGTCGGCCTGGGCGCGCGGGCCGCGGACGGCAGGCCCCTTGCTGCGGTTCAGGATGCGGAACTGGATGCCGCCACGGTCGATGGCGCGGGCCATGACACCGTCGAGCGCGTCGATCTCGCGCACCAGATGACCTTTCGCCAACCCGCCGATGGCCGGGTTGCAGGACATCTCGCCGATGGTGTCCAGCTTGTGGGTGAGGAGCAGGGTGCGCGCACCCATGCGCGCCGCGGCGGCGGCAGCCTCGCAACCGGCGTGGCCTCCGCCGACAACAATGACGTCGAACGTTCGCATGGCCGGACCATAGCCGAGTCAGCGCCGGACGCCAAGTGCTGCAACGCCGCGGAGCTCTGTTTCACGTGAAACACGGGCTTTGCGGCGCGCTTGTCACTCCGCTTCCGGCTCACTTTCCGATGCAGAAGTCCCGGAAGATCACGTCGAGCAGGTCTTCCACATCGACCCGCCCGGTGATGCGGCCAAGGGCACGGCTCGCCAGACGCACGTCTTCCGCCATCAGCTCCGGCAGAGGGGCGGTCAGGGCACGGCGCAGAGCGTCGCGGCATTCCTCCAGGGCGGAGCGATGCCGGGCGCGCGTCAGCGCCGGGGCGCCGCTGCCGGTCAGCCGGTCGGCGGTAAACGCCGTCAAACGCCGCTCCAGATCGGGGAGACCGGTGCCGGTCCGGGCGGAAACCGCGACCGCCTCCTGGTTCCCGACCTTCGCAACCGCTGTACTGGCCAAGTCCGTCTTGTTCAGGACAACCACTGTGTCGGCGTCCACCAAGGCGACGGTGGCCGGGTCCAGCGAGGGAAGGGCGGTGGCGTCGAACACCGCCACCTTCACATCGGCGCGGGCAGCCCGGTCGAGGGCGCGACGGATGCCTTCCTCTTCCACCTCGTCCACGGCGGCTTCGCGCAGGCCCGCGGTGTCGGCCAGAACCACGGGATACCCACCAAGGTCCAAATGCACTTCGATCACGTCGCGGGTGGTGCCGGCACGGGCGGACACGATGGCCGCCTCCCGCCGGGCCAGGGCGTTCAGCAGGCTCGACTTGCCGGCGTTGGGCGCGCCGACGATGGCGATGTGCAGACCCTCCCGCAGCCGCTCCCCCCGGCCACGGTCGTCCAGATGGGCGTCGATCTCGGCAGCCAGGGCGCCCAGCACGGGACGCGCGGCGTCCGAGACGCCGGAGGGCAAATCCTCGTCGGGGAAGTCGATGTCGGCTTCGATGTGGGCGAGCGAGCGGGTCAGCCGGTCCCGCCAACCATCGTAGAGCTGGCCGAGCACGCCTTCCATCTGGCGCAGGGCCTGACGGCGCTGGGCCGCTGTTTCGGCGTCCACGAGGTCGGCGACCGCCTCGGCCTCGGTCAGATCGAGCTTGCCGTTCTCGAAGGCGCGGCGGGTGAACTCACCGGGTTCGGCCACGCGCAGGCCGGGCAAGGCGGACAGTGCCTCCACCACGCCGGCCACCACGGCGCGACCGCCATGCAGGTGCAACTCCACCACATCCTCCCCGGTGAAGCTGCGGGGGGCGGTGAAGCGCAGCACCAGGGCGTCGTCCAGGGCCTCCCCGGTCTTGGGGTCGCGCAGCCGGACGAGCTTGGCCATGCGGGGTGCGGGCAGGGGTTTGCCGGTCAGGGCCGCCAGGGCGTCGCCGGACGCCGGCCCCGAAACGCGAACCACCGCCACACCGGCGCGGCCGGGGGCGGTGGCGAGGGCGAAGATGGTCGGGATCATCGTGCCGGGTCCGGAACGATCAACCGACCTGTTCCGGCAACAATTCCGTTTGTTCCGGCTTCAGCATGAGCCGCTCCACACGGCCACCGCCGATCAGGTGCGTCTCCAGAATCGCGTCCACGTCGGCGAAGGTGTTGTAAGTGTACCAAACCCCCTCCGGATAGATGACCAGCACCGGCCCCAACTCGCAGCGGTCCAGGCAGCCGGCGGCGTTGATCCGCACCCGGCCGTCCAGACCCAGTTCGCGGGCGCGGGCCTTCATGTAGTCGCGGAGCTTTTCGGAACCTCGGGCGGCGCAGGAGCCGCGCTTGTGCCCGTCGGGACGTCGGTTGGTGCAGGAGAAAACGTGGGCTTCGAAGTAAGGCTTCGGATCGGTCACTTGCGTCCATCCTGTCCCATGGCGGCGGCCATCTGGGACCAAAACATTTTCTGAAGCTGCTCCATCCCCTGCATTCCCGCCGGCAGCCACGTCTTCATCATCGTTTCCGGGTCCATGGCCAGCAGGGAGGCCCGCATCCGTTCCTGGATTTCCTGCATCATGACGTCCTGCATGGGCTTCACGTCGGGCAGGCCCAGGAAGTGGCGCGCCTCTTCGGGTGTGCAGTCGATGTCGATGGTGATCTTCATGGCCCCATTCCCCTGAAAAGCGCGCGGTACGCAGGAAATAAAGGGTTGAGCGCCGCTTCGGCTCATGCCCCACTATACAGATAGGAAGCCCTGGTGCAACGGCACCGCCGTGCCAGTTTATTCCCAAACACGCCACAGACCGGAAACGCCCATCATGTCCGCGAACCTGCTTGGCCGGGAAACCAGCCCCTACCTGCTCCAGCACAAGGACAATCCGGTCCATTGGATGGCCTGGGGTCCCGAAGCCTTCGAACGGGCGAAGCGCGAGAACAAGCCGGTGCTGCTGTCGGTCGGCTACGCCGCCTGCCACTGGTGCCACGTGATGGCGCACGAGAGCTTCGAGGATGAGGGCATCGCCGGCCTGATGAACGACCTGTTCGTCAACATCAAGGTGGACCGGGAGGAGCGGCCCGACGTGGACCAGATCTACCAGTCGGCCCTGTCGTTCCTGGGGCAGCAGGGCGGCTGGCCGCTGACCATGTTCCTGACGCCGGAGGCCGAACCCTTCTGGGGCGGCACCTACTTTCCGCCGGTATCCCGCTATGGGCGGCCCGGCTTTCCCGATGTTCTGCGCGGCGTGGCGGAAACCTACCGGGCCAAGCCCGAGAATGTCACCCGCAACGTCACCGCCCTGAAGGAGGCCCTGGCCCAGCTTGCGGACAATCGGGCGGCGGGGGAGATCGACCTCGCCGTGCTGGACCAGATCGCGGAGCGGCTGGTGCGGGAGGTGGACCCCTTCCACGGCGGCATCGGCCATGCCCCGAAATTCCCGCAGGTCCCGATTTTCGAGCTGCTGTGGCGGGCCTGGCTGCGCACGGGGAAGGAGCCGTTCCGCGCGGCGGTCACCAACACGCTGGCCCATATGTGCCAAGGCGGCATCTACGACCATCTGGGCGGCGGCTTCGCCCGCTATTCGGTGGACGAGATGTGGCTGGTCCCGCATTTCGAGAAGATGCTCTACGACAACGCCCAGCTTCTCGACCTGCTGACCCTGGTCTGGCAGGAGGAGCGGGAGCCGCTGTTCGAGGCCCGCATCCGTGAAACGGTGGGCTGGGTCCTGCGCGAGATGGTCGCCGAGGGCGGCGGCTTCGCCGCGACCCAGGACGCCGACAGCGAGGGGGAGGAGGGCCTCTTCTATATCTGGAAGGAAGAGGAGATCGACCGCATCCTCGGCCCCGATGCGGAGGTCTTCAAGCGCGCCTACGGCGTCACGCCGCAGGGCAATTGGGAAGGGGTGACCATCCTCAACCGGCTGCACCGTATCGAAGCGCTGGACGCCGAAACCGAAGCGACGCTGGCCGAACAGCGCGCGATCCTCTGGCGGGAACGGGAAACCCGCGTCAAGCCCGGCTGGGACGACAAGGTGCTGGCCGACTGGAACGGGCTGATGATCGCGGCGCTCGCCCACGCCGGCATGGTCTTCGACGAGCCGGCGTGGATCGACGCAGCCCGGCGCGCCTTCGCCTTCGTCCGCGACCGCATGACCGAGGACGGGCGCCTGCTGCACAGTTGGCGGGCCGGGCAACTCAAGCACCGGGCGACGCTGGACGATTACGCCCACATGGCGCGCGGCGCGCTCGCCCTGCACGAGGCGACCCGCGATGCGGAGGCGCTGGAGCAGGCGCGGGCCTGGGTGCGGGTGCTCGACGCGCATTTCTGGGACGCAAGGACCGGCGGCTATTTCTACACGGCGGACGACGCGCGCGACCTGATCGTCCGCACCAAGTCGGCCAACGACGCGGCGACCCCCAGCGGCAACGGCACCATGCTGGCCGTGCTGGCGACGCTGCATCACCGGACGGGGGAGGCCGCCTATCGCGAGCGGGCGGACGCGCTGGCCGCCGCCTTCTCCGGCGAGCTGAGCCGCAATTTCTTTCCGCTGCCGACCTATCTGAACGCGGCGGAGCTTCTTCAGAAGGCCCAGCAGATCGTCATTGCCGGGAACCCGCAAGCGCCGGACACGGAGGCGCTGCGCCGGGCGGTACTGGACCGCTCGCTTCCCAACCGCATCCTCAGCATCGTTCCGCCGGGAACGGAGCTGCCCGCCGGGCATCCGGCGCACGGGAAGGGCATGCAGAGCGGAACGGCGACCGCCTATGTCTGCACCGGCATGACCTGCTCCCCCCCGGTGACCGCGCCCGAGGCGCTGGCCGCCGCCCTGCAACGGAGATGACCGCCATGGCGACGCCGACCGGGAGCTTGACCGTCGACAGCCCGCTGGGCCTGCTGACCGTCACCAGCGCGGGCGGCGCCATCGTCGCGCTCGACTGGGGACGGCTGGGGGAGGACGCGCCGGACCCCGTGCTGGAGGAGGCGGCATGCCAACTCCGCGACTATTTCGCCGGGACCCGGTTGGATTTCGACCTGCCGCTGGCGCCGCGCGGGACGGCCTTCCGGCAAAAGGTCTGGGCGGCGATGCAGGCTATCCCCTATGGCGGAGTCCTCACCTACGGCGACGTCGCCCGGATGCTGGACACCGCTCCGCGGGCCGTGGGCGGGGCCTGCGGCGCCAACCCGATTCCGGTCATCATTCCGTGCCACCGCATCGTCGGGGGCGGCGGGTCGCCCGGCGGCTATTCCGGTTCAGGCGGCTTGCAGACCAAGGATTGGCTGCTCCGCCACGAGCGTCGGTACCGGCTTTCACAGGGGCCGGTGACAGACAGAAAGGCGACCGATACGCTGGAGCTTCAGCTTCTATAATTAAGGGGAGGGACCGACCATCATGGTTCACGCGATCCGCATCCACGAGTATGGCGGACCCGAAGCGCTGCGCTGGGACGAGATCGAGGTGGGCGAGCCCGGCCCCGGCCATGTGCGCCTGCGCCAGACCGCCGTCGGGCTGAACTACATCGACACCTACCACCGCTCCGGCGCCTACAAGCTGCCACAGCTCCCCGCCATCATCGGGACCGAGGGCGCCGGCGTGGTCGAGGCCGTGGGACCGGAGGTGACGACGCTGAAGGTCGGTGATCGGGTGGGCTATGCGCCGCTGATCGGCGCCTATGCCGAATCCCGCCTCGCCCCCGCCGACCGGCTGATCCCGCTGCCGAGCTGGATCGAGGACCGCCAGGCCGCCGCCATGCTGCTTCAGGGCATGACCGCCCAGTTCCTTCTGCGCTCCACCTACGCGGTGCAGCCGGGCGACACGATCCTGGTGCAGGCTGCCGCGGGGGGGGTGGGGCAGATCCTCTGCCAGTGGGCGAAGCATCTGGGCGCCACCGTGATCGGCACGGTCAGCAGCGACGAGAAGGCGGAACTGGCCCGCGCCAACGGCTGCGACCATCCCATCGTCTACACCCGCGAGAACTTCGTGACCCGGGTGAAGGACCTGACGGACGGGCAGGGCGTGCCGGGGGTCTATGACGGCGGCGGCAAGACGACCTTCATGGACAGCCTGGACTGCCTGCGGCCCCGCGGCTTCATGGTGCTGTTCGGCGCGGCGTCCGGCCCGGTCCCTCCGCTGGACCTTCAGCTTCTCGCGGCCAAGGGCTCGCTCTACGTCACGCGCCCGACGCTGTTCAGTTACGTCGCCAAGCGCGACGACCTGATGGACAGCGCCGCCGACCTGTTCGAGGTGGTGCATTCCGGCGGGGTGACCATCAACGTCGGCCAGACCTTCGCCTTGCGCGACGCGGCGGAGGCGCATCGGGCGCTGGAGTCCCGCGCGACGACGGGTTCCACGGTGCTGCTGCCGTAAGGGAGATGGTGAGGGGGTTCGGTAGGTCCGGCACAAGCGCAACCCCCTCACCCTGACCCTCTCCACAGAGGGGAGAAGGGATTTTACTCCGCGGCCCAGAGCGGGTTCTTCAGCTTCTTCAGAAGCTCCGCATGAGCCGCCAGTTCCTCCTCGCTCGGGGCGTGGGGGCGCGGAGCGCGGTAGGGACGGTCGATGCGCGTCGCCGCGGGACCACCCGCCGCCGGGCCGGAAGCCAGCGCCAGACCGGCCTGACGTCCGCCGCGAAGCTCCAGATACACCTCGGCCAGAAGCTGGGCGTCGAGAAGCGCGCCGTGGTAGGTGCGGCTGGAATTGTCCACGCCGAAGCGCTTGCACAGCGCGTCCAAGGTGGCCGGCGCGCCGGGGAACTTCTGCCGCGCCATCAGCAGCGTGTCGATGGCCCGGTCCTTCGGCATCACCGGATAGCCGGCGATCCGGAGTTCCCAGTTCAGGAAGTGCATGTCGAAGGCCGCGTTGTGGATCACCAGCGGCGCGTCGCCGATGAAGGCCACGAACTCCGCCACCACGTCGTTGAACAGCGGCTTGTCGGACAGGAACTCCGTGGTCAGCCCGTGCACCGCCACGGCATCCGGCGGCACGTCGCGTTCCGGATTGACGTAGCAGTGGAAGGTCTTGCCGGTGGCGACGTGGTTGTGCAGCTCGACACAGCCGATTTCGATCAGCCGGTGCCCTTCCTCGGGCTTGAAGCCGGTCGTTTCCGTATCGAGGACGATCTCACGCATGAACCACCTGTCCGGGCTGGTATCCCCGCGGCGGCCATTGCCGTCCGCGGCGCCGTTTCACGTCGGCGAGGATGTTGCGCAGCGCCCGCCTTGCGGCCCGCCTCCCATCGCCCGTGTTGACGACGTAATCGGCACGCCGCCGCTTCTCCGCGTCGGGCATCTGCCGGGCCAGAATAGCGGCGAACTTCTCCGGCGTCATGCCCGGCCGCGCCAGCACCCGTGACTTCTGCACGATGAAGGGGGCGGTGACCACCACCGTGCGGTCCACCCGCCGCTCCCCGCCGGTTTCGAACAGCAGAGGGATGTCGAGAACCGCCACGCGGACGCGGCGTCCGGCGGCCTGTTTCAGGAAGCGCCGCTGCGCCGCCTGCACCGCCGGGTGGAGGATCGCTTCCAGCCGCTTCAGCGCCGCCGGGTTGCCGAACACCGCCGCGCCCAGCGCCCGCCGGTCCACGACTCCATCCACCACCACGCCGGGGAAGGCCGCGCCGATGGCCGGCACGGCAGCCCCATGGCGCCCCAGCAGCCCATGAACCACGGCGTCGCTGTCGCAGACCGGCGCGCCCATGCGCTTCAGCATGAGCGCCGCCGTGCTCTTGCCCATGCCGATGGAGCCGGTCAGTCCCAGAACGATCATGGCAAGACCTCAGCCCTGGAGAACCGCGGCCTTCAACCCCTCGGTCACCTCCGGCTCCCGGCCGAACCAGGCGGCGAAGCCGGGACGGGCCTGGTGGAGGAGCATGCCGATGCCGTCCACCACGCGATTGCCGCGGGCCTGCGCCGCGCTCAGCAAAGGCGTCATCAGGGGCGTGTAGACGATATCCGTGACGACGGCGGAGCCAGGCAGGGCGCGAAGGTCGAGATCCAGCGGCGGCTGTCCCGCCATGCCCTGGGTCGTCGTGTTCACCACCAGCGCCGCCCCTTCGAGGAGGGTTTCACGTGAAACCCAATCGGCGACTTCAATGGCGCCGCCAATATCGCTGGCCAACTCTTCCGCCCGCGCCAGCGTGCGGTTGACCAGCCAGACCTGCGGTGCGCCCTCGTCGAGGAGGGAAGCGACGACGGCCCGCGCCGCGCCGCCGGCCCCGATCACCAATGCGGGTCCGTCCGCGGCGGTCCAGCCCGGCGCGCCGCTCTTCAGGTTCTCGATGAAGCCGAAACCGTCGGTGTTGCGGCCTTCCAGCAACCCGTCCTCGCCGACCACGATGGTGTTCACGGCACCCATCCGTTTCGCGGTGGCGTCCAGCCGGTCCACCGTGCGGTAGGCGGCCTCCTTGTGCGGAACCGTCACGTTGCAGCCGCGGAAGCCCAGCGCCGGCAGGGCGCGGATGGCCTGCTCGATCCGGTCGGGGGGAACCGCCAGCGGCACATAGGCGCCGTCGATGCCGTAGTGCTCCAGCCAATAGCCATGCAGCCGGGGCGAGCGCGAATGCCCGACCGGCCATCCCATCACGCCGGCCAGCTTTGCCTTGCCGCTGATCGTCATTCCGCAATCACCCCATGCACCCGCAGGAACCCGAGCAGCGGCAGCAGCGGCAGCCCCAGGATCGTGAAGAAGTCACCGTCCACCCGGTGGAAGAGCTGCGCCCCCAGACCTTCCAGATGATAGGCGCCGACGGAATGCAGCACGTCGTCGCCCGCCCCGTCCAGATAGGAGTCCAGAAAGGCGTCACTGAATGGGCGCATGGTCAGACGGGCGCGGTCCACATGGTGCCACAGCCTTTCCCCGTCACGGACCACAACGGCGCAGCTCACCAGCCGGTGCGTCCTGCCGCGCAGTTCCTGCAACTGCGCCCGCGCCGCGGCCCGGTCCGTGGGCTTGTCGAACCAGCGGCCCTCGCACTCCAGCATCTGGTCGGCGCCGATCACCAGGGCGCCGGGATGCCTGCGGGTGACGCGCTGCGCCTTCAGCTCCGCCAGCGCCTCCGCCACATCCTCCACCGGAGCGCCCTCGGCACGGGCGGCCAGTTTGATCTCCTCCTCATCCACCGCGGCGGGGGCAAGCGTGACGCGCACCCCGGCGCGCTCCAGCATCTCCGCCCGCGTGCGCGAACCGGAGGCGAGGACGACCGTGGGAATCCGACCGCTCACGTCGCCGACCCTTCCGGGGGAAGGCCGCCGGCTTGGCGGCGGGCCAGCAGCATCATGATCTCCGCCGCCGTCTCCTCGATGGAGCGGCGGGACACGTCGATCACCGGCCAGCCGCGCCGGGTGAACATGCGCCGCGCGTCGGTCACCTCGGCCCGCACCACCTCCGGATCGACGTAGGTGGAGGACTCGTTCTGATTCAGCAGCTTCAGCCGGTTGCGTCGGATCTGCACCAGACGGTCCGGGTCCTTGGTCAGGCCGACGACCAGGGGCCGGGTCAGCTTTTCGATCTCCGGCGGCAGGGGGCATCCGGGAACGATCGGGATGTTCGCCGCCTTGATGCCGCGGTTCGCCAGATAGATGCAGGTCGGCGTCTTCGAGGTGCGCGACACGCCCATCAGGATCACGTCGGCCTCGTGCAGGTCCCAGCTCGACTGGCCGTCGTCGTGCGCCAGCGCGAAGTCCATCGCGTCCATGCGCCCGAAATACTCGGCATCCAGCGCGTGCTGGCGTCCCGGCTGGCGCTGCGATTCCACGCCCAGGAAGGCGGCCAGCGCGTTGATCAGGGGAGCGAGCACCGGGATGCAGGGCACCTGCACCTCGCGGCAGAAGGCCTGGAGCCGGCGGCGCAGCTTCTCGTCCACCAGAGTGAACATGACGAGGCCGCGATTCTCCTGGACGCCTTCCAGAACCATGTCGAGCTGACGGTCGGTCCGCACGAGATTCCAGAAGTGCTCGACCGGGCGAACGTCGTCGAACTGGATCACGCAGGCGCGGGCGACGCTGTTGATCGTCTCACCGGTCGCGTCCGACACAAGATGCAGGTGGAACTGTTTCATCCGTCCCCAATGCGTTGTGGAGAACCCGGCCCGATTCTGTGGACAACGGGGATCTCCTGGATTCTGTCCCCCAGGGCGGGACTCGTCGCCCCCGCTGGCGCCCCCTTCGGGACAATCCGCGCGTCCTGTCCGGAACATGGGAACAATGACTCGCGCGGACCATGTTATCCACGGGATTCCCATGCTTCCCGATATAGCATTTCCGCCATTTCCGGAGGAAGCGTCCGGAGTCGTCCACAGAATCCCCGAATCGTCCACAGGCCGCCGTCCCGCCTGTGGACGATTCCGCGCAAAGCGGGGATTCCCGTTTTCCACAGGCTTCCACCACCCCTTCTTCCTTTCTCTTCTTAAAAAGAATACTGAGTAGGGGGTGAGAACCCGCAGACCCGATTCACATACAGGGGAACGATCCGCCGTGTCCGAGGCCGTGTCCAAGATTGCCAAACCGATGCTCGCAGCCCTTGCCGGCGAGGTGCGTCAGCGCCCGCCTTTCTGGCTCATGCGCCAGGCCGGCCGTTATCTGCCGGAATATCGGGAATTGCGCGCCAAGGCCGGCAGTTTCCTGGACATGTGCTACAACCCCGATCACGCGGTCGAGGTGACGCTCCAGCCGCTGCGCCGCTACGATATGGACGCCGCGATTCTGTTCTCCGACATCCTGGTGGTGCCGCACGCACTGGGCCAGCCGCTGGCCTTCCTGGAAGGGGAGGGGCCGAAGCTGGACCCTGTGAGAAGCGTGGAAGACCTGAAGCGCCTGTCGCGCGACCGCTTCCACGAGCGGCTGGAGCCGGTCTACGAGACCGTCCGCCGTCTCTCCGGCGCGATTCCGGCGCACACCACGCTGATCGGCTTCGCCGGCGCTCCCTGGACGATCGCCTGCTACATGGTCGAAGGGGCGGGGTCCAAGGAGTATGCGCATGTGAAGCGCTGGGCCTACGGCGATCCGGTGGGATTCGGCGTTCTGATGGATCTGCTAGTCGAGGTGACCGCCGATTATCTCTGCACCCAGATCGAGGCTGGGGCCGAGGTGGTGCAGCTTTTCGACAGTTGGGCGGGCGTCCTGCCGGCGGGCGAATTCCGGCGCTGGGTGATCGAGCCGACGCGGCGCATCGTGAATCTGGTCAAGGCCCGGCACCCCTCCGTTCCGGTCATCGGTTTCCCGCGCGGTGCGGGCCTCTCCTATGAGGCTTACGTGGTGGGCAGTGGGGTGGATGCGGTCGGGCTCGACACCACCGTCCCGGTGGCTTGGGCGGCCGGGAATCTGCAATCCAAACTGCCGGTGCAGGGCAACCTGGACCCGATCATGCTCGCCGCCGGTGGCGAGGCCCTGCGCAACGCCGCGTGGGAGATTCTGGAGGCGCTGGCCGGCAAGCCGTTCGTCTTCAACCTGGGCCACGGCGTGATCCAGACCACCCCGCCGGATCATGTGGCGGAACTGGCCCGGATCATCAAGAACTGGCCGAACCGGGGCTGAGGTCCGGGACGGTCTTCATAGCGACGCACAACGGAAAGAGAAGGGGACTCCGGTGCTTTATCTCTGGGTCAAGGCTCTGCACGTCATCAGCATTATCGCCTGGATGGCCGGGCTCCTCTATCTGCCCCGGCTGTTCGTCTATCACTGCGAGGCGGCGCCGGGGTCGGAATCCTCGGAACGCTTCAAGGTGATGGAGCGCCGCCTGCTGCGCGCCATCATGAATCCGGCGATGATCGCCTCCTATGTGTTCGGCATCGCGATGATCGTCATGGAACCAGCCTGGATGAAGCAGGGCTGGATGCACGCCAAGCTGCTGTTCGTCCTGGTCCTGACCGTTGCGCACATGATGATGGCGCGCTGGCGCAGGGATTTCGAGGCGGACCGCAACACCCACTCGCAACGCTTCTTCCGCATGTGGAACGAGGTGCCGACCTTGTTGATGATCGGCATCGTCATCTTCGTGATCGTGAAGCCGTTCTGACCGCGCTGAGGCTGGGCGGCGGCTAACCCCGCCGCCCCATCACCCGGCGGGTGACCGCCTTTTCCGCCTCCACCGCCAGGAAGATCACCAATCCCGCCGCCGCCATGGCGATCCACTGGGTCCAGCTCACCGGGGCCGTGCCGAACAGGCTTTGCAGGGGCGGGGCGTAGGTGAAGGCCAACTGGAAGACCAGCATCAGCCCGATGGAAATCCAGACCGGACGGCTTCCGAACAGCCCCTGCCGGTTCATGACCGAGGCGGTGACCGCCCGCGCGTTCAGCAGGAAGAAGATTTCGCCCATCACCAGGGCGTTGACGGCCATGGTGCGGGCGACCGGCGTGGGGTCGCCGTGCCCTTCGTGCAGCAGGAAGAAGCCGAAGCTGGTGGCGACCAGAAGCGCCATCACCAGCACCATGCGCCCGATCAGGAAGCCCGGCAGGATCGGCTCGCTCTGCGGGCGGGGCGGGCGTTTCATCACCTCGGCCTCCGGAGGCTCGAAGGCCAGCGCGAGGCCCAGCGTCACCGCCGTCACCATGTTGACCCACAGAATCTGGACCGGCGTGATCGGCAGTGTGTAGCCGGCCAGCACCGCCACCAGGATCACCAGCGCCTGGGCGCCGTTGGTCGGCAGCATGAACAGGATCGTCTTGCGCAGATTGTCGTAGACGGTCCGCCCTTCCTCGACGGCGTGGGCGATGGAGGCGAAGTTGTCGTCGGCCAGCACCATGCTGGCGGCCTCCTTCGCGGCCTCCGTACCCTTGCAGCCCATGGCGACGCCGACGTCTGCGCGCTTCAGGGCCGGGGCGTCGTTCACCCCGTCGCCGGTCATGGCCACCGTGTGCCCGGCCTTCTGGAGCGCGCGGACGAGGCGCAGCTTGTGCTCCGGCGTGGTGCGGGCGAAAACGTCGGCGTCGCGCGCCACGCCCACCAGCGCCTCGTCGTCCAGCCGGTCCAGGTCGGTCCCGGAAACGGCGTTGCCCGACAGGTTGAACTGCCGACCGATGGCCTGGGCGGTGCCGGCGTGGTCGCCGGTGATCATCTTCACCCGGATGCCCGCCGCCTGGCACTGGGCGACCGCCGCGACGGCCTCCTCCCGCGCCGGGTCGATGAAGCCGCACAGACCGAGCAGGATCAGCCCCTCCTGCACGTCTCTCATGTCCAGCACGGTCTGTCCGGGTAGGGCGGGGCGGGCGGCGAGCGCCAGGACGCGCTGGCCCTGCGCCGCCAGTTCCTCCACCCGCGCCAGCCAATGGGCGGCGTCCAGGGCGCCGGTGCCGCCGTCCCCGTGCCGTACGTGCCCGCACATGGACAGCACGCGCTCCGGCGCACCCTTGACGTACAGCAGGCCACGCCCCTCATGGTCGTGGTGCAGCGTGGCCATGAACTTGTGTTCGGATTCGAAGGGAATCACGTCGGTGCGCGGGCGGCGGGCGGCTTCCTCCCGCGCGTCCAGCCCGGCCTTGATGCCCAGCGCCAGCAGGGCGCCGTCGGTCGGGTCGCCGGCCACGGTCCAACCGCCGCCCCCATCCCCGCCGTCCTCGCCGCGCTGAAGCTCCGCGTCGTTGCACAGCAGGGCGGCGCGGGCCAGCTCGATCAGCACGGGATCGGCGGCGGGGTCCAGAGCCTTGCCATCGCGCCGGAACTCGCCCTCCGGGCGATAGCCGGTGCCGGTCACCGCGCAATCGCCCGCCGCGGTGACCACGGTCTGCACGACCAGCTCGTTGCGGGTCAGCGTGCCGGTCTTGTCGGAGCAGATGATTCCGACCGAGCCCAGAGTCTCCACCGCCGGCAGGCGGCGGATGATGGCGTTGCGCCGGGCCATGCGGGTGACGCCGATCGCCAGCGTGATGGTCATCACCGCCGGCAGGCCCTCCGGAATCGCCGCCACCGCCAGACCGACCGCGGCCATGACCATGTCCGCCCAATGCTCCCCCTGCACCAGCGAGCCGTAGAGGAAGGTCAGCGCGGTCAGCGCCAGGATGCCGATGGTCAGCCAGCGCCCGAAGACCGCCATCTGGGCGAGCAGGGGCGTCGTCAGCTCCTCCACGCCCGCCAGAAGCGTGCCGATGCGGCCCAGCTCCGTCATGTCCCCCGTGGCCACCACCACGCCCATGGCCTGTCCCTGGGCCACCAGGGTGCCGGAATAGGCCATGCCGCCGCGCTCAGCCAGGGGGGTGTCGGCTGCCACCGCGTCGGCGCTCTTGGCGACGGGCACGGACTCCCCGGTCAGCGCCGCCTCCTGGATGCGCAGGCCCTTGACCCGGACCAGACGCAAATCCGCCGGCACCTTGTCGCCCGACGCCAGGAGCACCCGGTCGCCGGGCACCAGATCCTCCGCCGGAACGGTCACCTGCCGTCCGCCGCGCAGCACCACCGCCTGCGGCGACAGCATGTTGCGGATGGCGTCCAGCGCCTGCTCCGCCTTTCCCTCCTGGACATAGCCGATGGCCGCGTTGATCAGCACCACGCCGGCGATCACCGTGGCGTCCACGAACTCGCCCAGCAGAATCGTCACGACGCCGGCACCGATCAGCACGTAAATCAGCAGGTTGTCGAACTGCGCCAAAAAGCGCATCAGCGCCGACCGCCGGGGCGGCGGCGTCAGCCGGTTGGGGCCGTACCGGCGCAGGCGGTCCGTCGCCTCAACCGGCGTCAGCCCGTCGTCGGGGCTGTCCAGCGCGGCCAGGGCCTGATCCGGCGGCTGGGCGTGCCAAGGCAGGGGGGCGGTGGAGGCTTCGGGAGCAACGATGGTTCCAGTTCCGGAACGGTCATGCGGGCTCATGATGTCAACCAAACCGTTTCTGTCCTGATTGTGCAGGTCATGCCGCGATGGCCCGGATAACAGGGGATGCGGCATCATGACCCGGACAAAGATGCGCCAGAATCCGCCCGCGCCCAAGAATTCGCTTTCGTTTGACTTGCAGCCGGCATTCCGCTAACCATCTTTCCCACCACGGGGCGGCAAGCCTCGCGGATACCCACACCCACATCCGCCGTTCCGTCCCTCCCCAACGATCTGGGCGCGACGTCCGACAGGCATTCCCCCGCCTTCTGCGCCGTCCGACGCTCAACCGACGCACCCTGCGCCGGCCCGGGACCTCTGGCACTCCCCCTTCGCATGACCGATTCCCTTAAGGCACCCCCATGCATCTCCAAGAGCTGAAGTGCAAGAGCCCCGCCGAACTGCTGGCGTTCGCGGAGGAATTGCAGATCGAGAACGCCAGCACGCTGCGCAAGCAGGACATGATGTTCGCCATCCTCAAGCAGTTGGCGGAGAACGATGTTCCGATCTACGGCGATGGCGTGCTGGAGGTGCTTCAGGACGGTTTCGGGTTCCTGCGCTCGCCGGAGGCCAACTATCTTCCCGGCCCCGACGACATCTACGTCAGCCCAAGCCAGGTGCGCCGCTTCGGCCTGCGCACGGGCGACACGGTGGAAGGCCAGATCCGCGCGCCCAAGGATGGCGAGCGCTACTTCGCCCTTCTGAAGGTCAACACCATCAATTTCGATGCGCCGGACAAGGTCCGCCACCGCATCAACTTCGACAACCTGACCCCGCTCTATCCGGAAGAGCGGCTGCGCATGGAAGTCGACGACCCGACCAAGAAGAACTTCACGGGCCGCATCATCGACCTCGTGGCGCCGCTGGGCAAAGGCCAGCGCGGGCTGATCGTCGCCCCGCCGCGCACCGGCAAGACGGTGATGCTGCAGAACATCGCCCATTCCATCGCCACCAATCACCCGGAAGCCTATCTGATCGTTCTGCTGATCGACGAGCGTCCGGAAGAAGTGACCGACATGGCCCGCTCCGTGCGGGGCGAGGTCATCAGCTCCACCTTCGACGAGCCGGCCACCCGCCACGTCCAGGTCGCCGAGATGGTGATCGAGAAGGCCAAGCGTCTGGTCGAGCACAAGCGCGACGTGGTGATCCTGCTGGATTCCATCACCCGTCTGGCGCGCGCCTACAACACCGTCGTTCCCTCCTCGGGCAAGGTGCTGACCGGCGGTGTGGACGCCAACGCGCTGCAACGCCCGAAGCGCTTCTTCGGCGCGGCCCGCAACATCGAGGAAGGCGGCTCGCTGACCATCATCGCGACCGCGCTGCTCGACACCGGCAGCCGCATGGACGAGGTGATCTTCGAAGAGTTCAAGGGCACCGGCAACTCCGAGATCGTGCTGGACCGCAAGGTGGCGGACAAGCGCATCTTCCCGGCCATCGACGTCCTCAAGTCCGGCACGCGGAAAGAGGACCTGATCGTGCCCAAGGATCAGCTGACCAAGACCTATGTGCTGCGCCGCATCCTGAACCCGATGGGGCCGCAGGACGCCATCGAGTTCCTGCTCGACAAGCTGCGCCAGTCCAAGAACAACGGCGATTTCTTCCAGTCCATGAACACGTGATTTTGGCCCTATCGCCTCGCACGCGGTGCGAGGCTGCTTGAGGGCCGCTCGTTGTTTCACGTGAAACAAGGGAGGCTGCGATGAAGGTGAAGATAGAGATCGACTGCGAACCGGCCGAGGCACGGGCCTTCCTCGGCCTGCCGAACGTTGAGGCGCTCAACGACCATCTGGTTGCGGAGATGCGTCGCCGCATGGACGAGAACATGGCGGCCATGCAGCCCGAGGAGCTGATGAAGACCTGGACCAGTTTCGGCCTCCAGGCCCAGGATCATTTCCGGCGGCTGATGGAAAGCGCGACCAAGCCGTGAGGGCTGTCTCCTCCCCATTCGCTGCATGAACAGGGAGGAGATCGGTGTCTGACACCCTCTACGCCCTCGCCACCCCGCCCGGACGCGGCGCCATCGCCGTGGTGCGCCTGTCGGGACCGGCCACAGGGGAGGCCCTGAAAGCCATCGGGGCCGGGGACCTCGAACCGCGCCGCGCCTCGCTCCGCACCCTCCATGACCGCTCCGGCGAAGCCTTCGACCAGGCCATCGTCCTGTGGATGCCGGGTCCGGCGAGCTTCACGGGTGAAGACTGCGCGGAGCTTCATCTGCATGGCGGCCGCGCCGTGTTCGAGGCCTGCGCCCGCACCCTCTCGGACCTGGGTCTGCGCCCGGCCGCACCGGGCGAGTTCTCGCGCCGCGCTTTCCAGAACGGCCGCATGGACCTGACCCAGGCCGAGGCGGTCGCCGATCTGGTGGATGCCGAATCCGACGCCCAGCGGCGCCAGGCCCTCGGCCAGCTGGGCGGGGCCCTTTCGGAACGGTACGCCGGATTCCGACGCGATCTGCTGTCGATCCTGGCTCTTCTGGAGGCCGAAATCGATTTCCCGGACGAGGACGACGTGCCGGGCGGGCTGTCTCAGCGCACCGGCCCGATGATCACGGCCCTGATCGCCGACATCGACCAGGCGCTGGGTCAGGCGCGGCGCGGGGAGCGCATCCGCGAGGGCTACCGCATCGTCCTGATCGGCGACACCAACGCGGGCAAGTCGACCCTGTTCAACCGCCTGGCCGGGCGGGACGCGGCCATCGTCACCGATACGCCGGGCACCACCCGCGACGTGCTGGAGGCCCAGCTGACGATCGGCGGGTACGCCGTGACCCTGATGGACACGGCCGGGCTGCGGGAGACCGGCGACGCCATCGAGGCGGAGGGTGTGCGCCGCGCCCGCGCCCGCGCCCGGGAGGCCGAGCTGCGCATCTGGGTCCGGGCCCCGGGGTTCGAGGGCGCGGCCGTGGCGGATCTGGTGCGTCCGGGCGACCTCGTGGTGCTCAACAAGTCGGATCTGGAGGATCAGACGCCGCCCGTGGACATGGCCTGTCTCCCTGTCAGCGCGTCGAGCGGGCAGGGCATGGAGGCTCTGGAAGCGTGGCTGAGCGAGCGGATCGCGCGGGACCTGTCCGGCGCCGATTTCCCGGCCGTGACCCGAGAGCGTCATCGCATCCGCCTGGAGCGCGCGCGCGATCATCTCGCCGCCGCACAAGGCGCCATGCGCCTGGGTCCCGAAGTGGCGGCCGAGGAGATGCGCCGCGCCGCTCGAGCCCTGTCCGAAATCGTGGGTGAAGTCGGGGTCGAGGACGTGCTGGGCGAGGTTTTCGCCAGCTTCTGCATCGGCAAGTAGAACTGTTTCACGTGAAACAGCCGAGCGTCTTCCGCCGGGATGACCCGCATCCCATGTGATGGTATAGCCCCGGCCCCTTCGTTTTCGAGTCCTCGCCCGTGCCTCTTTCCGCTGAAACCCTCACCTGGGACGTCATCGTCGTCGGCGGCGGCCATGCGG